>DASUJB010000001.1:0-7816 GCA_036279475.1 Acidimicrobiales bacterium
GTGCGACCCCGCCGCTCCGAGAAGGCGATCGGGCAGCTCTCCCGCAGCTCCGCCCACGCCGTCTCCGGGTGCACCACGTAGTCCCGGTGCAGGATGTCGAAATCGCCCGCCCAATCGATGGCGTCGTCGGTGGTGCTCATCGGTCTCCCCCTGGGGTGGCCTGTCCGTCTCGAGGCAGCTTAGGGCGTGCGACACGCGGTGTGGCATGTGCCGTCACCGACCCTGGCGCGACGCCGAGGGGGCACCCGTCGACGGTGACACGCGGCACAGATAAGGTCGTACGTGTGACGGACGGCACGGACAGGGGGCGCAGGGTGAGGACGAGACGGAGGTTGCTGGTCCTGCTGGGGGCGATGGCCATGCTCGTGGCCGCCTGCGGCGCCGACGACGAGTCGACCTCGCAGGGCGAGGCCGACCGCTCGGTCGAGGAGGAGGGCGGCGGCGACGCCGAGGCCGGCTCGAGCGCCGGCGAGCCGGAGATCGAGGACAGCTCCGAGGGCGTGACCGACGACGAGGTCCTGATCGGGATCCACGCCCCCGAGACGATCAGCGGCATCGACATCGGGGACCTGCTCGGCCTGGGCGACCTCACGCGCCTGTACTGGGACACGATCAACGCCGACGGGGGCGTCAACGGCCGGAAGGTCACCGTCGAGCTGGTCGACGACGGCTACGAGGCCAACACCGCCCAGCAGGCGTGCCGCGACCTGGTGGCCCGCAAGCCGTTCCTCATCTCGGGCACCTCGGGCGCCGACCAGATCCTCACCTGCGCCAAGCTGGCCGTCGACGCCCAGATGCCGTACCTGTCGCTCGGCGTGGCCGAGGCCGGCCTGGTGGACCTGCCCGGCTACCGGGCGATGACCATGACCTACGACCAGATGTCGGCGCTGATGGCCGAGTACATCCTGGCCGAGCTGGCGGAGCCCGACGCGCCGGTGGCCATGGTGCGGTTCAACAGCCCCGCGTCGGAGGGGGCGCAGTCCGCCTTCGTCGACCGCATGGACGAGCTGGGCGGGAACGTCGTCGCCACCGACGCCGTCGACAAGCAGGGGAACGCCAACGAGCTCACCGCCGAGTGCGTGAAGCTCCAGAACCTCGACACCGAGGTCGTCTACATGATCGTGGTGCCGACGGCCTCGACCCAGTTCGCCCGCCTCTGCGCCGAGCAGGGCTTCGAGCCGAAGTACGTGACCGTGGCCAACACGCTGTCGTGCGCCACCGAGCCACCCGTCGGGGTGGCCGAGCTGGTGGGTTGCCGCTCGTTCTGGCCCGTGCGGGTGGAGACCGGCGACAACGCCCTGGCCCGCCAGGCCCGCCGGGCCTGGGCCGACCGCTACCCGGACCGTCAACCTCCCAACGAGCTCGAGATCTTCTGGGGCGTCTTCGACGTGTACCGCGAGGCCCTCGACCGCGCCGGCCGCGACCTCACCCGGGTGGGCTTCCTCGAGGCGCTGGACTCGATGAAGTACGACAACGGGCTGTTCAACCCCATCGACTTCGGCGACGACCACGTCGGGGCCGACTCCGTCATCGTGACGGAGGCGATCGACGAGGACCCGTGGAGCCGCGAGATCGTCTCGACGTGGACGTCGAGCTTCGAGTGAGCGCCGGCGAGCGGCGAGCCGGTGTCTGAGGCGCTCACCTTCGTCGTCGTCGGCCTGGCCGGCGGCTCCACCTACGCCCTGCTGGCGCTGGGGCTGGTGCTCGTCCACAGCGTCTCCCGGGTGCTCAACTTCGCCCAGGGCGCCTTCGGGACGCTGGCCGCCTACATCGCCGCCAGCATCGCCGTGGGTCACGGCCTGCCCTGGCCCCTGGCGGTGGCGGTGGCCCTGGTGGTGGGGGCGGCCACCGGGGCGGCGACGGCGTGGGTCCTGCTAGGGCGGGACGGGGGCACCCTTCCCCCGCTGGTGGGCACGGTGGCGCTGCTGTCGGCCGTCACCCTGGTCGAGGCGCGCTACCTGGGCGGCACCCGGGCGTTCCCCACGCCGGTGTCCGGCCGGGGCTGGGAGGTGGTGGGCGTGGTGATCACGCCCACCCGGGCGCTGGTCGTCGCCACGACGGCGGCTGCCGGCGTGGTGCTGTGGCTGGGCCTGGAGCGCACCGCCCTGGGCCTGTCGCTGCGGGCCGGGGCCGACAACCGGCAGGGGGCCCGCATCGTCGGGCTCGACCCCCGGCGCACCGAGGTGGCGGCCTGGAGCGTGGCCGGCGTGCTGGGCGGCCTGGCGGGCGTCCTGTCGGGGTGGGTGACCCAGACGATCACGCCCGGCTTCCTCACCGCGGTCCTGCCGCAGGCCTTCGCGGCGGCGATGCTCGGTGGCATGGTCAGCCTGCCGGGAGCGGTGGTGGGCGCCCTGGTGGTGGGGGTCCTGGAGAGCCTCACCCGCCTGTACTGGGGGGAGACGCCGGGCTCCCCCGAGCTGGTCGTGTTCGCCATCCTGGCCCTCGTCCTCGTGCTGCGGCCCCAGGGGCTGTTCACCCGGGCCCGGCGGGGCCTGGCCACCGAGGCGTCCGAGTCGCTCGTCCGCCTGCACCCCCTGGTGCGCGACCCCCGCCCGTCGCCGGGGTGGCACCGGTACTCCGGCATCGCCGCCCCCGTCGTGGCGGTGGTGGCCGTCGCGGTGGTGGCGGGCTCCCTGCCGGCCACCGACGCCTTCCGGTTGTCGGCCGTGCCGATCTACGTGGTGCTCGCCCTCAGCGTCAGCTTCCTGGCCGGCTCCACGGGGCAGCTCTCGCTGGGGCACGCCGGCCTCTTCGGGTTGGGGGCGTTCGGCTCGGCCATCGCCACCACCAGCTGGGACCTCCCTCCGGTGCTCGGGTTCGCGGCCGGGCCGGTGCTGGCCGGGGCCACCGCTGCCGTGCTCGGGCTGGCCTCGCTGCGGGTCCGGGGCCTGTACCTGGCCGTGCTCACCCTCGCCCTGGGGGTGGTGCTGCAGGCCTTCGTGTTCCCCACGTCGCCGTTCTCCCAGGGCGGGGCCGGGCTGACCCTGGCCCGCCCGGAGGTGGGCCCGTTCGACCTGGGCGACGACGGGACCTTCCTCGTCGCCGCGTCGCTCCTCGCCGTGGTGGTGTGGGCCGGGCTCCGCCGGCTCGACCGGGTGCCCCTGCTGCGGGGGCTGGTCGCCGTGCGCGAGAACGCGACGGCGGCGGCGGCCCGAGGCATCGACGCCACCCGGCTCGGCGTGGTGGGGTTCACCGCGTCGGGCGTGCTGGCCGGTGCGGCTGGGGCCACGTTCGCGTTCCGGCAGGGGATCGTGGTGGCGTCGGTCTTCCCCGTCCAGCTCTCCCTGACCCTGGTCATCTGGGTCGTCCTCGGCGGCCTGGGCTCGCGGGTGGGGGTGGCGCTGGTGGCCACCGGCTTCACGCTGCTCGACCTCTACGCCTCGGGGAGCAACGAGGTGGTCACGCTGGTGGCCGCCTTCGGGGTGGTGCTGATGATCGGTCGCTACCCGCTGGGGTTGGCCGGTGCCCTGCGCGAGCTGGTGAGCCGCCGCCGGGCGGCCCGACCGGTCCCCGAGGCCGCCGGCCGCCGAGCGCCGGGGCGCCCGGCGAGGGAGGGTCCCGCCCCGGTGGGGGCCGGTCCCGCCCCGGTGGGGAGCCGGCCCCCGCCCGTCGGGCAGCGCCCCGGACCTGCGGCCGCGGCGACGCCACCGGCGGCGGGGACGCGGGCTCCGGCGCCGGCGGGGGAGCCGCCGGCACCGCTGGTGGTCCCGCTGCCCGACGGTCGCCGGGTCCGGCCCGTGCTCCTCGGCGTGCGCGACGTCACCGTCCGCTTCGGCGGCAACGACGCGCTGGAGGACCTGTCGCTCGACGTGCACCCCGGCGAGATCGTCGGCGTCCTCGGGCCGAACGGGGCGGGCAAGACCACGGCCTTCAACGTCCTCAGCGGCTTCACCGACCCGGCGGGGGGCGACGTGTGGTTCCGCGGGCGCTCCCTGGCCGGTGCGACCCCCGCCGAGAGGGCGCGGCGTGGCCTCGGTCGGTCCTTCCAGCAGGGCGGCCTGTGGCTGTCCGAGACCGCCCACGCCAACCTCATGATGGCCCAGTACGCGCAGCTGACGGGCCGGTCGTGGGGTGACGCCGCGTCGCTCGGACCGGGCCAGGTGCGCCGCGACCGGCACCGGGCCGCGGTGGCCGACGACGTCCTCGAGGTGCTGGGGCTCTCCCGCCACCGCCACCGCCCCGTCGGGTCGTTGCCGTACGGGCACCGCAAGGTGCTGGAGATCGGGTGCGCGGTGGCGACGAGGCCCACGCTGCTGATGCTCGACGAGCCGGCCGCCGGCCTGCACGGGGCCCAGGGGGGGTGGATCGGCCAGGCCATACGAGCCCTGCGCCGGGAGCTGGGCATCACGGTCCTCGTCATCGAGCACGACGTGCCGCTGGTGCGGTCGGTGTCCGACCGCATCTACGTCCTGGACTTCGGGCGGATGATCGCCGAGGGGTCCCCCGACGAGGTCCTGGCCCGGCCCGAGGTCGTGGAGGCGTACCTGGGGCAGGCGGCCGACCAGGCGATGGCCGGGGAGGGGGGGCGTTGAGCCCCGTGCTGGCCGCCCGGTCGCTGCGGGCCGGCTACGGGGGCGTGCCCGTGGTGGAGGGGATCGACCTCGAGGTCGGTGCGGGCGACTTCGTCGCCATCGTCGGTCCCAACGGCGCCGGCAAGACCACCACGCTGCGCGCCCTCATGGGCCTCAGCGAGGTGTACGACGGCTCCGTCGAGATCGACGGTCGCCCCGTGCTCGGCGATCGCATCGGCCGGCGCGTGCGGGCCGGCCTGGCCCTGTGCCCGGAGGGTCGCGAGGTCTTCCCCACGCTGAGCGTGGAGGAGAACCTCCTGACCGGGTCCCTGGCGGCCGGCCGGTGGGAGCGGCGGGCCCGCCAGCTCGAGCGCGTCTACGAGCGGCTGCCTCGGCTCGGGGAGCGGCGGCGCCAGGCGGCGGGCACCCTGTCGGGGGGCGAGCAGCAGCAGCTGGCCCTGGGCCGGGCGCTGATGAGCGACCCGCGCGTGCTGCTGGTCGACGAGGCCTCGTTGGGCCTGGCCCCCATCATGGTCGAGCGGGTGTTCGAGATCCTGTCCGCCATCCACCGGTCGGGGACGGCCGTGGTGGCGGTCGAGCAGCACATCGGCATCAGCGCAGTTGCCACCGACATCGTCGTGCTGGAGCAGGGGCGGATCGGCGACCGCATCCCGGCCGCCGAGGTGGACCGGGGGCTGCACGAGGCGGCGCGGGCTGCGTACTTCGGAACAGGAGGGACGTGATGTCGGAGACGACGGACAGCACGGCGGAGGGCGAGGCCGTCCCCTCGGTCGACTGGCAGGCCCTGCGGGAGCTGGTGGCCGAGGACGACGGCGCGCCGGGGCAGCGGCGGCGGGCGACGGCCCTGGGAGCGGCCGTGGCGGCGTGGGTCGCCGCCTTCGTCCTGGTGTGGATGACCTGGGACCAGATCGCCTCCCGGGACATCGTGGCCGACCAGCTCCCGTGGCTGGCCAGCGGTGGCCTCGGCGCCCTGGTCCTGGCCATCGTGGGCGGTGCCTGCCTGGTGGTGGCCTTCCTGCCCACGGGCTCGGGCGGCCCCCGGTCCGGCTCCTGACCGGACCCCACCCGGCCCACGCCCGGCCCACGCCCGCTCGCCGCCACTCCCTTGGCGGGCCGCCTCGCCGGGGATACCCTCGGCCAGCCGGAGCGAGGGGGACGTTGGTGGGACCAGGAGAGTGACCGGTCCGGCACCGCGGTGGCCCTCGGTGAGGGAGGCGTCGCGGGCGGCCCCGTTGGCTCCCGCCCTGCGGTCGGCGGTGGACACGGGCAGCGAGCAGTTCCTGAGGAACCGGTCGGACGTCCTCGAGCAGCTCGACGAGATCGACGGCCTCCTGGCCCGCGCCGAGCAGGGTGGCGGGCCGGAGGCGATCGCCCGGATGCGCTCCCGCGGCAAGATGCCGATCCGCGAGCGGATCGCCAACGTCCTCGATCCCGACTCGCCGTTCCTGGAGGTCAGCGCCCTGGCCGGCTACGGCTCCGACCTCGTCGTCGGGGCCGGCATGGTGGTGGGCGTGGGGGTGGTCGCCGGTACCGAGTGCGTGATCATGGGCAACGACCCCTCGGTGCTGGGGGGTGCCCTGAGCCCCCATGCCTGGAAGAAGTGGTCCCGGGCGATCGAGATCGCCCGGGACAACCACGTGCCCTACGTCAGCTTCGTCGAGTCGGCCGGGGCCGACCTGCGGGTGGAGGGGGTGGGGAGCGAGGGCCCCCGAGCCGAGACCACCCACTTCGCCGAGAGCGGTCGCCCCTTCTACGACATGATCGAGCTATCGAAGCTGCGGATCCCGTCGGTGTGCGTGGTCTTCGGCTCCTCGACGGCGGGAGGTGCGTACCAGCCCGGCCTGTCCGACTACGTGATCGTGGTCAAGGAGCGGTCGAAGGTCTTCCTGGCGGGACCGCCGCTGGTGAAGATGGCCGTCGGCGAGGAGGTCGACGACGAGTCGCTCGGCGGGGCCGCCCTCCACGCCGAGGTCTCGGGCTCGGGCGACTACCTCGCCGAGGACGAGATGGACGCCCTGCGGATGTGCCGCGAGGTGGTCTCCCACCTCAACGTGCGCAAGGCCGGCCCACCCCCTCGCGAGCACGTCGACGCCCCCCCTGCCCGCACGGGCGACCGCTACTTCATCGAGGTCAACACCCGCCTCCAGGTCGAGCACCCCGTCACCGAGGAGGTGACCGGCATCGACCTCGTGCGCGAGCAGCTGCGCGTCGCCGCCGGCGAGCCGCTGGGGATCACCCAGGACGACGTCTCCGCCGACGGGCACGCCATCGAGGTCCGGCTGTACGCCGAGGACCCCACGGCCGACTTCCTTCCCGCCACGGGGACCCTGACCGCCTACCGGGCCCCGCCCGGTCCGGGCGTGCGCTGGGAGAGCGGCGTCGAGGCCGGCTCGGTGGTGGGCCTCGACTTCGACCCCCTGCTGGCCAAGGTGGTCGCCCACGCCCCCACCCGGCCCGAGGCCGCTCGCCGCCTGGCCCGGGCCCTCGAGGGCCTGCACCTCGGGGGCGTGGTCACCAACCGGGCGTTCCTGGCCGGCGACACCACGACCGACCACCTCGACCGGGTCGACCTGGTGGCGGCGAGCGCCGTCCCCGACGAGGAGGTGACCTACGCGGCGACGGCGCTGGCCCTGTGGCTCCAGGGCCGCAACCGGGACCGGGCCGTCGTCCTGGGCGGGCTGCCCTCCGGGTGGCGCAACGCCCGCCTGCCCCGGCAGTCCGTCGCACTGCGCCACGGCGACGCCACCCACGTCGTCGAGTACGCGGCGCGCCGTGACGGCCGCTTCGAGGTGGGCGAGCGGACGGCGACCGTGCACCGCTGGGAGCCCGACCTCGTCGATCTCGAGGTCGACGGGGTGCGGCGCCGGTGCGCCGTGACCGTCCAGGGCGTGCACGCCTGGGTCCAGGTGCCGTGGGGCACGGTGGCGCTCGAGGTCGTCCCCCGCTTCCCGCCGCCCCTCCCGGAGGAGGTGGGTGGCGGGCTCGCCGCCCCGATGCCGGGAGCGGTGGTCGAGGTACGGGTCGGCGTGGACGACGTCGTGGACCCCGGTGACGTCCTCGTGGTGCTGGAGGCCATGAAGATCGAGCACCACGTGCGGGCACCGGTGGGCGGCGTGGTGGTGGACGTGCGGGTCGGCCCCGGCGACCAGGTGGCCAACGGCGAG
Organism: Acidimicrobiales bacterium; assembly: GCA_036279475.1. Taxonomy (GTDB): domain Bacteria; phylum Actinomycetota; class Acidimicrobiia; order Acidimicrobiales; family VFJN01; genus ZC4RG19. The sequence goes on from DASUJB010000001.1 coordinate 7,697, forward strand.
GTCCTGCTGGTCGTCGACGACGGGACCGGCGAGGGGGAAGGCTGATGGCCGAGCCGATCCGGATCGCCAACTGCTCCGGGTTCTTCGGCGATCGGCTGTCGGCGGCCCGCGAGGTGGTGG
>DASUJB010000002.1:0-4263 GCA_036279475.1 Acidimicrobiales bacterium
GCAGGTCAGGCCCTCACCGGCGAGCACCTCGGCCCGCACGGCACGAGCGATGGCGACGCCGTCGCCCTGGGACCTTCGTGCCCCGCTGACGTCGAGGAACGCCTCGTCCAGGCTGAGCGGCTCCACGAGCGGCGTGTGGGCCCGGAAGACGGCCATGACCCGGGCGCTCACCTCGGCGTAGTGGGCGTGGTCCCCGGGCAGGAACACCGCCGCCGGGCACAGCCGGCGCGCCCGCGCGCTGGGCATGGCCGAGCGCACCCCGAAGGCGCGCGCCTCGTAGCTGGCCGCGGCGACGACACCCCGGTCGCCCCGGCCCCCCACCACCACGGGCCGGCCCACGAGCTCCGGGCGCCGCCGCAGCTCGACCGACACGAAGAAGGCGTCCATGTCGACGTGGAGGACGGTCCGAGGCGTCACCGCCGGCTGACGACCGCCCGGGCGACGTCGTCGCCGTCGACGTGGTAACGGAACGTGCGGGGCTCCGGCCAGCCGCCCGCCCGCCATCCCGACAGCCACGCCGACAACGGCTCCCCCACCCAGGGATGGCAGCCCGCGAGGTGGCCCGCCCAGGCAGCGGGGGCCACGAAGGCGGCCTCGACGACGATGCCGTCGGGGTCGTCCACCCGCAGGCGGCCGGCGAACTCCACGGCGACGTGCACCTCGACGCGCAGGTGCCACCCCAGCCCGGGTGCCTCCACCTCCACCTCGTAGGCGGGGCCCCGCCAGGCGGCGACCACGACGCCGGTCTCCTCCTCGACCTCGCGCGTCAGCCCCTGGATCAGCGACTCGCCCTCGTCGATCACCCCTCCGGGGGGGCTCCAGTCGTGCTCGCCGTTGCGCCGGCGGTTGCGCACGAGGAGCAGGCCCCCGTCGCCGAGGACGAGACCTCCTCCGACCAACCACCGTTGCACCCCCCCAGTGTGGCACCGTGGCGGCGCCGGGGACCGCCGCCACTACGATGCCCCCCGCATGCCGGACACCGAGCCCCCGCGTCCCGGGCCGACCCGCCCCGACGACGACGGCTACGCTCCCAGCGCGCTGCCCTCCACCGCGGCCCGGGTGCTGGCCTTCGCGTCGATCCTGGCCGGCGGCTTGTGCGGTGGCCTCATCGGCTGGGCCCTCGTGGACCTCCAGTGCGAGGGGGACTGCGGCGCGGTCACCGGGGGGGCCGCCCTGGCAGGAGCCGTGGTCGGCGCGGCCGGGGTGGCGGTCGTGGCGGTGCTGGCGCTCCGGGCCATGGGCGAGTGGCGCACGATCCGCCACCAGGAGCCGAGCGACCGCCACCGGCGGTGACGCCCTCCCACCGGCGGCTCAGCCGAAGCGCAGCCGGCGGAAGCTCTCGGCGTGGGCCACGCCCGCCTCGGCACCGACCTCGGCGGTACGGGCCCGCACCAGCCGGGTGACCAGGGCGGGGTCGCCTCCCATGCGGCTCTCGTGACAGGCCACCGCCGCCACCTTCGACTCGACGGCGTCGGACACGTCGACCCACGCGTCGGCGGCGAAGGTCCCCGAGAGCAGCAGCGCACCGGTCTGGTGGGGCTCGCCGGCGTCGGGGAAGTACAGCGGGCTGCCGGCGGCGGGGGCGACGGCGTCCACGGTGGCCCACCCCACCTCCCGGTGGTCGCGGTGGTTGACGTAGCTGTCGCCGAAGAACACGGCGGTCGGATCGGGGCACACCACCACGTCGGGCCGGTGGCGGCGGACCAGGCCCACCAGCCGGGCGCGGAAGGCGACGTCGTTGGTGACCTCGCCGTCGGGCACGCCGAGGAGGTCGACCCCGGCGAGGCCCAGCACGTCGGCCGCGGCCCGCACCTCGCCGGCGCGGCGCCGGGTGAGCTCGGCCGGGTCGGCGCCGCGGTCGAGCGAGCCCTTGTCGCCCGCGTTCACGACCACGAGGTGGACCACCGCCCCCCGGGCGGCCCAGTGGGCCAGAGTCCCCCCGCAGGCCACCTCGGGGTCGTCCGGATGGGCGTAGACGGCCAGGGCCCGGGAGGGGATCTCGCTGAGGAGGGTCACGGCGCCCCGGCCAGGGTGGTGACGGCCCGGTCGAGGGCGGCGTCGTCGATGCCCAGGTGGGTCGTGAGGCGCACGATCCCGGGAGCCAGCGTCACGGCCCCGATGCCCCGCTCGGCCAGCCATGCCACCAGCGTGGCCGGATCGCCGTGCCGGAACAGCACGATGTTGGTGAGGACCTCGGCCGGGTCGCACCCCGAGTCGGGCCACCGCTCGGCCACGGCGGCGGCCAGGGCCCGGGCCCGGCGGTGGTCCTCGGCGAGGCGATCGACCATCGTGCCCAGGGCGACGAGGCCGGCGGCGGCCAGCACGCCGGCCTGCCGCATGCCACCGCCGAGGCGCTGGCGCTCGACCCGAGCCCGGGCCATCAGGCCTGCCGGCCCGGCCAGGACCGAGCCGACAGGTGCACCGAGGCCCTTGGACAGGCAGGCCGTCACCGTGGTGGCGCCGGCGGCGCGCGACGCCACCGTGGTGCCGGTGGCCACCGCGGCGTTGAACAGGCGGGCCCCGTCGAGGTGGACGGGGACCCCGGCGGCAGCCACGGCCGCCAGGCGGTCGAGGGGCCACGGTCGCCCGCCCGAGGCGAGGTGCGTGTCCTCGGCGCACACCACCGACGGCCCCGGCCAGCGGTGGGCACCTGCCTCCACCAGGTGGGCGACCTCTCCGGCGTCGAGGGTGCCGTCGTCGTCGTCGAGCAGGTGGAGCTGGGCGAGCTGGTTCAACCCGAAGGCACCACCCTCGTGGGTGACGACGTGCTGGCGCCGACCGGCGAGGACGGTCGTCCCCGGGCGGGCCAGGGTCCGGAGGGCGACCTGGTTGGCCATCGTGCCCGACGGCACGAACACGGCGGCCTCCTTGCCGGTCAGCTCGGCGAAGCGGCGCTCGAGCGCCCACACGGTGGGGTCGTCGCCGAAGCCGTCGTCGCCCACCTCCGCCTCGGCCATGGCCCGGCGCATGGCAGGGGTGGGCTGGGTGACCGTGTCGCTGCGCAGGTCGACGTCGGGCGGCCGGGGCGGACCGTCGGCCGGGAGGGGGGGCGGCATCGGCCGCACGGTACCGTCGCCGGGTGCACGATCCCGCCGAGCTGGTGGCCCTGGCCACCCGGGTGGCCACCCGCTCCGTCGACCTGTTGCGCGGCGGGCGCGACCGCGGCCGGGCCACGGCGACCGCCAAGTCCACGGCCACCGACATGGTCAGCGAGATGGACCGCGCCTCCGAGCGCCTGATCGTCGAGGAGCTGCTGGCCGCCCGCCCTGGCGACGGGGTCGTGGCGGAGGAGGGGTCGGGCCGGTCCGGCACCAGCGGGCTGCGCTGGGTGGTGGACCCCCTGGACGGCACCACCAACTACCTCTACGACCTGCCGGGCTGGAACGTCTCGGTGGCGGCGGAGGACGCCGACGGGGTGGTGGCGGGCGTGGTGGCCGACGGCGTCCGGGGCGAGGTGTTCAGCGCCACCCGGGGCGGTGGTGCCTTCCGCGACGGCCGGCCCGTCCGGTGCTCGGGAGCCACCCGGCTCGAGACGGCCCTCGTGGGCACGGGCTTCGGCTACGCCCCCGAGCGGAGGGCCGCCCAGGGTGCGGTGGTGGGCCGCCTCCTCCCCCTCGTGGCCGACGTCCGCCGGTCAGGGGCGGCGGCGCTCGACCTCTGCTCGGTGGCGTGCGGGCGCCTCGACGCCTACTACGAGCACGGCCTGGCGTGGTGGGACCTGGCGGCCGGCGCCCTCGTCGCCTCGGAGGCCGGTGCCACGGTCCTGCCCCTGGGGAGCGGGTCCCTGCAGGGGGGCGCGGTGGTGGCCGGCGCCCCCGCCGTCGTGGCCCCACTGCGTGACCTGCTGTCCGCTCTGAGTGCACATGATGTGCCGTAAGGGGCCGAGAGCCACTATCGACACCGGATCGCAACGCCTTCGCACCGCGCGCCGACACGAACTGTCGGCAGACTCTGTACTGATGTCCGCCGCCCCAGCCTCGCCGGGTCCCGCCGTCGGTCGATGTGACACCTCCGTCGACCGGCGACAGTCGCCCATCGCCGTCCACACGGAGGGTCGCACGGTCGTCCTCGCCGTCGTCCAGCGACTCGACGAGGCCGCGGGAGGGGCGCTGCTCGACGCCGCCTCGGCCGCCGCCGATGCCGACATCGAGCGCGTCGACGTCGACCTCCGCTCCCTCGAGTCGTTCACCCCCGAGGGAGCCCGGGCGCTGGCGGGGTGCCGCTCCCTGGGCGCCCGGCTACCCCAGGGCCTGCACTACCGCA
>DASUJB010000003.1:0-6510 GCA_036279475.1 Acidimicrobiales bacterium
CCTCTATGTGGCCCTCGACTGCCCCACGGCCTGCCCGCACGGCTTTCCGATCCCCGCCCCCGAGGTGGTGGAGATCCCGACCCTGCCGCCCCTCTACGACCTCGAGCCCGGCGACGTGGCCGAGGTGGCGGTGTCGGGCTCCACCGACGCCGAGATCCTCTCGTTCCTCGGGACCCTCGGCGTCGTGCCCGGCGTGACGGTGACCGTGATCGAGAAGCACCCGTTCGACGGGCCGCTCGTGGTGGAGATCGGCGGGCAGACCCGCACGATCGGCCAGCGGGTGGCTCGCCAGGTCTACGTGACCCGGACGCTCCACCCGGCGGCGACCGCCCGCCACGACGACGCCGGCGGGCCGGGTGCGGCCGCGGCCGTGGGCGTCGCCACCTCCGACCCGACCGACTGACCACACCGACCGAACACCCCGAGGGGAGACGCAACGATGCAGCTCTTCGCCGCCGAAGGCGGCTGGCAGGACTTCACCCTCCGAGGGGGTGAATGGTTCGTCCTCGTCGGCGCCGCTCTCACCGCCCTGCTCGCCCTGGGCATGGGGCTCCTGCTCATGCGAGGCGTGCTGGGCGAGGACCAGGGCACGCCCAAGATGATCGAGATCGCCAAGGCGATCCAGGAGGGCGCGCTCGCGTACCTCAAGCGGCAGTTCCGCACCATCGGGTTCATCCTCGTCCCGTTGGCGGTCATCGTCTTCGTCACGTCGGTGGCGGTCGAGAAGCCCGACGGCATCGAGGCCCTGTCGTTCGCCGAGTCGGGCGCCTTCCGCACGCTGGCCTTCATCGCCGGCTGCGTCATGTCGGGCCTCACCGGCTTCATCGGCATGGGCCTGGCCGTGCGGGGCAACGTCCGCACCGCGGCCGCGGCCCGGTCGGGCCAGCTGGCCCCGGCGCTCCAGGTGGCGTTCCGCACCGGTGGCGTCGCCGGCATGTTCTGCGTGGGCCTCGGCCTCATCGGGGCCACGACCATCATGATGATCTTCCAGAACACGAGCTCGGCCATCCTGGTGGGCTTCGGGTTCGGCGGTTCGCTGCTCGCCCTGTTCCTGCGGGTGGGGGGCGGCATCTTCACCAAGGCGGCCGACGTGGGTGCCGACCTCGTGGGCAAGGTCGAGGCCGGCATCCCCGAGGACGACCCCCGCAACCCGGCCACCATCGCCGACAACGTGGGCGACAACGTGGGCGACTGCGCCGGCATGGCCTCCGACCTCTTCGAGTCCTACGAGGTCACCCTGGTCGCCTCCATCATCCTCGGGGTACCGGCGTTCCAGCGGATCTTCCCCGACGACCCCGGGCTGTGGGCAGCGGGCGCCCTCTTCCCGCTGGCGGCCCGGGCCGTCGGCGTCCTGGCGTCGATCGTCGGCGTGCTCGTCGTGCGGGCCCGCCACGCCGACCGTTCGGCCATGGCCCCGATCAACCGGGGCTTCCTGACCGCCGGCGTGCTGACGGTCATCGGCACCCTGGCCACCGCCCTGATCTACGTGGGCAACCCCGCCGGCGTGGTGGGCAACGTGGGGTGGCGGATGTTCGGTGCCGTGGTCATCGGCCTCGTGCTCGCCCAGGTGACAAGCCGCATCACGGAGTACTTCACGTCGACGGAGACCGCGCCCGTCCGCGAGATCGCCGATTCCGCCGAGACCGGCCCCGCCACCACCGTGCTGGCCGGCACCTCGTCCGGCCTCGAATCCTCGGTGTGGGCGGTCGTCGCCATCGCCGTGGCCCTCGGAGTGGCCATCGGGCTCGGCGGGGGCGACACCCAGTTCACCCTGTACCTCGTCGCCCTCACGGGCATGGGGATGCTCGCCACCACCGGGGTCATCGTCTCCGAGGACACGTTCGGCCCGGTGGCGGACAACGCCGCCGGCATCGCCGAGATGACCGGGGAGTTCCAGGGCGAGGCCGAGCGGGTGATGGTGGGCCTCGACGCCGTGGGCAACACCACCAAGGCCGTGACCAAGGGGTTCGCCATCGGCTCCGCCGTCATCGCCGCCGTGGCCCTGTTCGCCAGCTTCATCGAGACGTCGGGCACCGAGGTGCTCTCGGCCGAGCGCATCGAGCAGCTGAAGGACACGTCGGGTGGCATCTTCGGCGAGATCCCCATCAACGTGGCCGACCCCAAGGTGTTCATCGGCCTGCTGATCGGTGGAGCGGTGCCCTTCCTGTTCTCGTCGCTGGCCATCCGGGCCGTGGGCCGCACGGCCGGCGTCGTGGTCCAGGAGGTCCGCAGCCAATTCGCCGACGGCAAGATCATGTCGGGCGAGAAGCGGCCCGACTACGCCCCGGTGATCGACATCTGCACCCGGGCGTCGCTCCGCGAGCTCGCCACCCCGGCCCTGCTCGCCGTGCTCACGCCGGTCATCATCGGCTTCGGCATCGGCTACACGGCCCTGGGTGCCTTCCTGGCGGCCGTGATCCTGGTCGGCCAGCTCATGGCCAACTACCTGTCGAACTCCGGTGGCGCCTGGGACAACGCCAAGAAGTACATCGAGGACGGCCACCACGGCGGCAAGGGCTCCGACGCCCACATGGCCGCGGTGATCGGCGACACCATCGGCGACCCGTTCAAGGACACCGCCGGCCCCGCCCTCAACCCGCTGATCAAGGTCATGAACCTGGTGTCGCTGCTCATCCTCCCGGCGATCATCAGCCTGTCGGACATCAGCGAGGACAACTTCCTCTCGACCCGCCCCGAGCCCGCCGGCTACGCCGTGGCCGCGCTGGCCCTCATCGTGCTGCTCGGGTCCATCGCCTTCTCGCGGCGCCAGGGCGCCGGCATCTCGGCCATCGCCCGCACCGACGCCGGCGACGGGCCGACCGACGTCTCCGAGGCGGCCACCGCCCCTCTCGGCTAGCGACGTCGGTTCCGCCGGGAGCGCACGGAGCGGGGGTGGGAGCCCCCGCTCCGTGCACGGGCGGTCACCGTGCATGGACCTCCCGCTCCGGGGTAGTGGGAGCCCATGACCGACGACGTGTCCGAGGCCGAGGTCCGCGAGGAGCGGCACGACCGGGGGCGGGACGCCGGCCGCCCCGGCGAGGTCCCGCCCCGGGGGTGGAAGGACGTCGCCCTGCGACTGCAGGCCCAGGCCAAGGAGGACGACGTGCCCCTGCTGGCGGCGGGCGTCGCCTTCTTCGGCATGCTGGCCCTGGTGCCGGCCCTCGTGGCGCTGGTGTCCGTCTACGGCCTGGTGGCCGACCCGGCCGACGTGCAGCGAAGCGTCGAGGACGCTTTGCAGGCGGCGCCGGCCGAGGTACGGGACCTGGTGTCGTCCCAGCTCTCGTCGATCGTCGAGTCCTCACCGTCGGGCCTCCGCCTCGGCGTGATCGCCGGCGTCGCCGTGGCGCTGTGGTCGACGTCGAGCGGGGTGCAGCACCTCATGGGGGCGCTGACGCGAGCCTACGGCGAGGTCGACCGGCGGGGGTTCGTGCGCCGGCGCGGCCTGGCCCTGGTGCTGACGCTCGGGCTCGTCGTCGTCGCGACGATCACCCTCGGCGTGGTCGTCGCTCCCGGCGCTCTCGACCCGGGCACCGGCCGGTCGGTCCTGTCGGTCGTGCGCTGGGTGGTGGTGGCGGCGATCGCTCTCGCGTCGCTGTCGCTCCTCTACCGCTGGGCCCCCGACCGCACGGTCCCCCGCCTGCGCTGGGCGTCGCCGGGGGCGGTGCTGGCCGCGGTGACGGCGGTGGCGACCTCCGTGGGCTTCTCCGTCTACACGGCCAACTTCGGGCGGTACAACGAGACCTACGGTGCCCTCGGGGCCGTGGTCGTCCTGCTCCTGTGGCTGTACCTGACCAGCTACGCGGTCGTCCTCGGCGCCGAGCTCAACGCCGAGCTGGAGCGGCAGACCCGGGTGGACACGACGACGGGGCCGGTGCGGCCGGCAGGCCGGCGCGGGGCCCACGCTGCCGACACGCTCGGGCGGTCGACGGCCTGACGGCGCCGGCGGCCCTCGACGGCGACCGGGGTCGGAGCCCTACGGCCCGGTCGTGGCCGCCGCGCCGTCGACACGCCCCCGGTCGCTCCTCCCCGCCGCCCCGACGGGCACCACGCCGGCGGCCGGCCGGCCGCCACCGGGGCCGAGGGCCGTGCCGGCGCCAGCCCCCCGACCGCCGGGCCCGGCGAGCGGCTCCCGATCGGCGAGGCCGCCGACCGCCTGGGCACCACACCCTGGGCTACTACGCCTTGGGCATGGCGCGCTCCATGATGGTGCCGATGTCCACCCCCGGCGGCAGGGTGCCGAGGGCCAGGCCCTCCCGGGCGGCGATCCGCGACGCCAGGAACGCCTCGGCCACCGCCGGGTGGCCATGCCGGACCAGCAGGCTGGCTTGGAGGGCCAGGGCCATCGCCTCGACCACGCGGCGGGCCCGCGCCTCGATGCCCATCACGTCGCCCAGCTCCGACCGCACCTCCGCCACGGCGGCGTCGAGGCGAGGGTCGGCCCCCGCGGTCAGGTCGAGCTCGCCGAGGAAGGCCTCCAGGGTCTGCGGCTCGCGGGCCACGGCCCGCAGCACGTCGAGGCAGATGACGTTGCCCGAACCCTCCCAGATGCCGTTCAGCGGGCTCTCGCGGAACAGCCGGGGGAGGATGGACTCCTCGACGTAGCCGTTCCCACCCAGGCACTCGAGCGCCTCGGCCACCACGGTGGGCTGTCGCTTGCAGACCCAGTACTTGGCGACGGCGGTGGCGATGCGGCGGAAGGCCGACGCGCTCTCGTCACCGTGCACGGCGTCGTCGAACGCCCGGGCCATGCGCAGGGAGGTCAGCGTGGCGGCCTCGGACTCGACGGCCAGGTCGGCCAGCACGACGCGCATCAGCGGCTGGTCGACCAGCGCCTTGCCGAACGCGGCGCGGTGGGCGGCGTGGTGCAGGGCCTGGGTGGTGGCCTGCCGCGTCGTGGCCGTGGCCCCGAGGACGCAGTCCAGCCGCGTGTGGGCCACCATGTCGATGATCGTGCGGACCCCCCGGCCCTCCTCGCCCACCATCCATCCGGCGGCGTCCTCCAGCTCCACCTCGCCCGAGGCGTTCGAGCGGTTGCCCAGCTTGTCCTTCAGTCGCTGCAACCTGAACCCGGCGTTGCGCTCCCCTCCGGGCAGCCACCGGGGTACCAGGAAGCACGACAGGCCCCCGGGGGACTGCGCCAGCACGAGGAACACGTCGGACATCGGGGCCGAGCAGAACCACTTGTGGCCCGTCAGCCGCCAGGCACCGTCGCCCCGCTCGGCCCTGGTGGTGTTGGCCCGGACGTCCGACCCGCCCTGCTTCTCGGTCATCGCCATGCCCGCGAGGGCGCCTGCCTTGCCGGTGGCCGGCACGTCGCGGGGGTCGTAGGTACGGGTGGTGAGCCGCGGCTCCCACTCTGCGGCCAGCTCGGGCTGGTTCCTCAGGGCGGGTACGACCGAGTAGGTCATGGAGATCGGGCAGCCGTGGCCCGCATCGACCTGCGACCACACGACGAAGCCCGCCGCCCGGGCCACGTGGGCGCCGGGGTGGTCCACCGCCCACGGGGCGCCGTGGAGGCCATGGCCCACCGCCACCCGCATGAGGTCGTGGTAGGCGGGCTGGTACCGCACCTCGTCGACCCGGTGGCCGAACCGGTCGTGGGTGCGCAGCTCGGGCGGGTACCTGTTGGCGTCGAACCCCCAGGCGATGGCCTCGGGGGAGCCGGCGAGGCGGCCCAGCGCGTGCAGGTCGTCGACCGCCCAGCCGGCGCCCTCGCGCTCGACGCCCTCGGCGAGGGCGACGTCGGTGCCGAACACGTCGTAGCCCTCGAGGGGCGGTGGCTGGTTGGTCACCTCGTGGGTGGCGGGCATGGGTCCATGGTGCCCCGGCGGGGGCCGATCGTCACCGCCGGGCCCAGCGGGGTCACGGGCCCGACCGCCCGGTTCCCGCCCCGGACCGGGGCGGGAACCGGCGGCGGGACCGGGGAGCAGGGAGTGGTGACGGCCGCCGTCGGCGGCGTCGTCCAGGGCGCACGGCCCGTCCTGGAGGAGCCAGGTCCCGGTCACCGGGACCCGCCGTGCGGGGAGGTCGGGTGAGCGCGCCGTGCGCCAGCGCCGCCACCCCGGTGGCCAGCAGGGCCACCGCGGCACCCGGGCCGGGCTCGTCGAGCACGGCGGTCAGCGGGGCCGACCCGGCCCGGGCCGCACCCAGCGCAGCCGCCGCCAGCAGCAGGTCGACCACCACGTGGGACGCCCGGGGCGGAGTGTCCTCCCCCCCGAAGCAGCCGCAGGTGCCCACGGCGGTGCCGGCGCGGAGGGCGGTCGCCACGAAGGCGGCGAACGCCACGTAGCTGGCGCCGACCAGGGCCCACCAGGCCGTGCCCCCCACCGCCAGCGCCGCCGCTCCCAGCGTGGCCTCGGCGGCGGCGCCCGCTCGCACCGATCGGTCGGAGGCGGGGAGGTGGAGGGCCCGCAGGGCGCCGACCGTGCGGCTGGGGTCGACGACCTTGGCAGCCCCTGCCGCCACCAGCAGACCGGCGGCCGCCAGGGCCGGCAGCACCGGGAGCAGCGT
>DASUJB010000004.1:0-10823 GCA_036279475.1 Acidimicrobiales bacterium
CGGGCCCTGCTCGAGCTGGTGGCGCACGGCGAGCCCCTGGGGCATGCCGAGCTCGTCGAGCTGGCCGATCCCGCGGTGGCCGAGGCACTGGAGCGGCGCGGCCTCCTCGTCAGCCAGCTCGACGGGAGACGCCTCCGCATCCTCTTCGCCCACCCGCTGGAACGGGACGTCGTCCGGGCCCGCACCCCCGCCGTCCGGGCCCGGACCATCGCCACCTCCCTGGCCGACACCGTGGAGCGCACGGGCGCCGCCCGGCAGGGCGACGCCCTGCGCATCGCCACCTGGCGGCTCCTCGCCGGCGTCGGCGATCCCCGAGCCCTGCTCGACGGGGCGGCCATGGCCCGGCGCGGCCATGACCTGGCGATGGCGGAGAAGCTGGCCCGCGCCGCCGCCGAGGCCGGTGGCGGGTTCGAGGCGGAGCTGCTGGCAGCCCACGTCGCCGGCCTCCAGGGACGCCGCCGGGAGGCCGGCGACGAGCTGGCCCGGCTGGGCGGGAGGGCCCGGGGCGACGCCGAGGCGGCGCGCGTCGCCATGGCCCGCTTCGACACGTCGGTGGTGTGGGCGGGTGGCGACGACGCCGGGGTCCTCCAGGCGGCGCTCGACGACGTCGAGGACCCGACGTGGGGCCAGAGGCTCCTGGCCCGCCGGTTGGCGGTGGTCCTGACCACCGAGGGGCCGGCCGCCACCGTGGCCGCGGCCCGGCCCCTCCTCTCGTGCGCCGAGGGCGACGCCCTGGCGTTCGCCTGCCTCGTCGCCGCCTACGCCCTGGCCCGCACCGGTGGCCTCGACGAGTCGATGGCCCTGTCCGAGCGGGGCGCAGCCGTCCGCGAGGAGATCCAGGACGACAGCGTGCTGGCCTGGGCCCCGTGGTGGCACTCGGTCACCGAGTGCTCCGCGCTCGTGGCCGCCGGCCGCTTCGAGGAGGCCACCAAGGTGGCCGGTGACAGCCACCACCAGGCGCTGGTCGACCGCTCCGACGAGGCCCAGGCCATGTTCGCCGGGCTCGACGCCGCCGCGGCCGCCGACCGCGGTCACGTACGCCGCGCCGCCCAGCGGGCCCGGGAGGCGGCGGCCGTGCAGCAGAAGCTCGACCGGCCCGTGCTGGTGCGCCACGACATGGCAGTGGGCGCCCAGGCCCACGCCCTGGCCGGCGAGGCCGACGCCGCCGTCGACCTGCTCGACCAGCTCGACGCCCTGGGCCTCCCCCCCGTGCTGGCCGACGAGGTCGACGTGCTGCAGGCACGGGGGTGGACGGCTGCCGCCGGTGGGGACCTTCCCGCCGCCCACGACCACCTGGAGCAGGCGGCCGACGAGGCATGCCGCATCGGCGACGCCGTTGGCGAGGCCGCCGCCCTCCATGCCCTCGCCCGGCTGGGCCGCCCCCGGCAGGTGCACGAGCGGCTGGCCTCCGTCGCCGCCCGCATCGACGGCGAGCTGGCACCGGCCCGAGCCGCCCACGCCGAGGCGTTGGCCGTCGGCGACGCCCGGACGCTCGGCCACCTCGCCGACACGTTCGACGAGATGGGCGCTCACCTCCTGGCCGCCGAGGCGGCGGCCGACGCCGCCGTCGCCCTGCGGCGGGAGGGCGAGCTGAGGGAGGCGGCGGCCGCCGAGCGCCGGGCCGGGGAGCTGGTGGGGCGAGCCGAGGACCCGGTGACGCCCGCCCTGCAGGCCGTGGAGACCCGGGCCGTCCTGACCCTCGCCGAGCGGGACACGGCCGTGCTGGCCGCCAGCGGTCGGTCCAACAAGGAGATCGCCGAGCAGCTCCACCTGTCGACCCGCACGGTGGAGAACCGGCTGCAACGGGTGTACGACAAGCTCGGCGTGTCGGGTCGTGCCCAGCTCGCCGACGTCTTCGTGCCGGAGGGGTGAGCGACCGCCGCCTCCCGGGGGGCGGTCGGGGCCGGGTGTGGCGGGACGGCTCGCACAGTAGCGTCGGGGCCGTGCTGCTCACCGAGATCGACCACGTCGCCATCGCCGTCAACGACCTCGAGGCGGCCATCGCCTACTACGCCGACACGTTCGGCGCCCAGGTCGACCACCGTGAGGTCGTCGAGTCCGACGGCGTGGAGGAGGCCCTGCTCAAGGTGGCCGAGAGCTACGTCCAGCTCCTCAGCCCCACCAGCGACGACTCGCCGGTCGCCAAGTACCTCGAGCGCAAGGGCGAGGGCCTGCACCATGTGGGCTACCGCGTCGAGGACTGCGCGGCCGCCCTAGAGGCGGTGAAGGCCCGGGGCGGGCGGGTCATCGACGAGGCGCCCCGTCCCGGCAGCCGGGGCACCACCGTGGCCTTCGTGCACCCCAAGGCGGCGTTCGGCACCCTGATCGAGCTGGTCCAGGAGTAGGGACCACCGGCCGCCGGCGTGGCGGCCCTCGCCGGTTCAGGGCGCCCGGCACGGGCACGGAGGGGCGCCGGGCGACCCCGTGCCCGTGGCCGCACCCGACCCTCCGAGGGCGCCCGTCGCGCCCCCAGCCCCCCCGGCCACCAGCACGGCGACGACGACGGCCACTGCCGCCAGCAGCACCAGCACGAGGACGGCGAGCCGCCGCCGGCGCGGCCGGCGCCGGAGGTGCCGGGGGCCGTGGCCGGCCGGCCCCCCGCCGGTCGCCGGGACGGGCGGGGGCGCCGCGGCAACGAGGTCGTCGTCGCCCGGGCCCTCGGTGGCGGCCACGGGACGGGAGCCCTGGACGGCGACCGGCTCGCCGCCCGAGCCACCTCCACGGTCGTCGTCGCCTGCCGTCACCTCGGCCTCGATGGCGTCGACGACCTCGTCCCACAGCCGGGGAGGTGGGTCCTCCTCGCCCACCATCGCCGCCAACGTCCGGCGGTGGACGGCCAGGTCGTGGCGGCACGCCGAGCACGCGGCCATGTGGGCCTCGAGCTCGACACGGTCGACGCCCTCCAGGGCGTCGACGGCGGCGACCGCCAGGTCGTCACGACGGTGGTCGCCGGGCGAGGGCCCGGCCACCCCACCGCCGCCCGACTCGAGCGCGCGGCGGAAGCCGGCCAGGCCCCGGCGGATGCGCGACCTCGCCGTCCTCTCCGGGACCTGCAGGACCCCGGCCACCTGCCGCGAGGTGAGGCCACCCAGGTAGGCGAGGAAGACGGCATCGCGCTCGTCGGAGGGCAGCCGCGCCGCCGCCCGCCGCACGGCAGGGGGCAGCGTCGCCACCCGGGCCGCCACCGCGGTCACGGATTCGCGGGGCCCGAGGACCTCGTGGCCCCCCGCCCGGCTCCTGCCCACGGCGGCGGCGTGGGCCGCGGCCACCAGCCACGGCCGCAGCGGGACGCGGCTGGGGTCCATCCGGTGCCCGTCCCGCCAGAGGTCGACGAACAGGTCCCGGACCACGCCCTCCGCCCGTTCCGGGTCGCCGCAGACCCGCCGAGCCACCGACCACGCGGCGCCGCCGTGGCGCACGTAGATCTCCGTCAGGGCGGCGCCGTGACCTGCCGCCAGGTCGGCCACCAGCTCGGCATCGGTGGCCGGCGCCTCAGCCACGCCCGGTCCCGGCCGGGCGGGTCGCGCCTGCCGCCGCGGTGGTGCCGGTCGCCCGGGGCCGGCGGTGGGGGCTTCGGTAGCCCCCCGGGGCACGCCCCCTCGGGCCCGGCGGGGACGGTGCCCCATGGCAGGAGCAGGTCGGTGCCGGCTCCCTGGCGGCACGCCGGAGGCCGGCGTGCGCGGACGGCCCTGCGTGACGCACCCGGGAACCATGCCGCGTGGGCCACGACGCATCAAGCAGCGCCGTCACGGGACGGGGCACCCATGGCCTCCGTCGGGGGTGCCGCGGCGGGCCCGGCGGGGCGCGCGGGAACCAGGGTGGAACGGCCCGGTCCGCCTGCCAGGATGGGCGACCGTGCTCTCTGTCCGCGGGCTCACCGTCGAGATCGGAGGCACCCTCGTCGTCGAGGGTGCCGACCTCACCGTGCGCGCCGGCGACCGGGTCGGCCTCGTGGGCCGCAACGGTGCCGGCAAGACGTCACTGCTGACGGTGCTGGGGGGGATGGCCCCACCGAAGGCCGGCGTCATCCAGAGGCCCGAGCTGTTCGGCTACCTGTCCCAGGACCCCCGGCTCCGGCACGTCCCGTCCACCCGGACGGCCGTGGCCCACGTGCTCGGGGGCCGGGGCCTCGACGAGCTGGCCCAGCGGCTGGAGGAGCGGCGTCGCGCCATGGAGGCCCGACCCGGCGACGAGGAGGAGGTGGCCCGGTGGGGCCGGGCCTACGACGCCTTCGAGCACGCCGGCGGTTACGCGGCCGAGGCCCACGCCCGCCGCCTGCTGGCCGGGCTGGGCATGGCCGGTGACCGAGCCGACCGGGCGCTCACCACCCTGTCGGGTGGCGAGCGCCGTCGGGTGGAGCTGGCGCGGATCCTGTTCGCCGGGAGCGAGCTCCTGCTGCTGGACGAGCCCACGAACCACCTCGACAACGACGCCCGTGACTGGCTGCTCGACTTCCTGCGCGACTACCGGGGCGCCCTCGTGGTCGTGAGCCACGATCTGGAGCTCCTGGACGACTCCATCACGCGGGTGCTGCACCTCGACCGCCCGGGCGAGTCCGACGTCGGCGGGTTGACCGAGTACAAGGGCACCTACTCGCAGTACCGGGCGGCGCGCCAGCGCGACGAGGCCCGACTGGCCCGGGTCGCGGCCCGCCAGCACGCCGAGGTCGCCCGCCTGCAGGCCCTGGTCGACCGCTGGGGGGCCAAGGCCAGCAAGGCCTCCTTCGCCCGATCTCTCGAGACGCGCATCGACCGCATCCGGGCCGACGCGGTCGAGGCACCGGTCGCCCGTCGGGGCCTCCGGCTGCACCTGCCCGACCCACCGGCGTCGGGCCGCACCGCGGTCGCCGTCGCCGACCTGGCCAAGAGCTACGCGGGCGGCCCCCCGGTGTTCGACGGCATCGGCTTCGAGGTGGGCCGGGGCGAGCGCCTGCTGGTGCTCGGGCTCAACGGGGCGGGGAAGACGAGCCTGCTGCGGGTCCTGGCCGGGACGTCCCCGGCCGACCGGGGGGACGTGGCGTGGGGGCACGGGGTGACGGTGGGGTACTACGCCCAGGAGCACGAGGGCATCCGCGCCGGCGCCTCGGTGCTCGACCACATGGGCGAGGCCGCCACCGGCCAACCCGTCCAGGTGCAGCGACGGGTCCTCGGCACGTTCGGGCTCAGCGGCGGGAAGGTGCACCAGGACGCGTCCACCCTCTCGGGAGGGGAGAAGACGAAGCTCGCCCTGGCGTTGCTGGTGGCGGGCCGGCACAACGTCCTGCTCCTCGACGAGCCCACCAACAACCTCGACCCGCCGTCGCGCGAGGCGGTGGCGGCCGCCCTGGCCAGCTGGGGGGGAACGATGCTGATCGTCTCCCACGACATCGGGTTCGTGCGTGACCTGGCCCCCGACCGGGCGTTGCTGATGCCCGACGGCGACCTCGACCACTGGTCCGACGACCTGCTCGACCTGGTCGAGCTGGCCTGACGCCTCCGCCGCCAGCCCCTGCCGGCAGCGGGGCTGCGCTCAGGGTGGTTCGCCGTGGCCGACCAGACGTAGCCGGCCGCCGTCCTCGCCAGACCCCGGGCCGGGGTCCGGCACCTGGTCGAGCACCCGGGCGCGGGGCCAGCGCCGGCGGGAGATGTTCATGACGAGCGCGTCGCCGCTCCGGGCCACGACGACGTGGGGCACGGCGTCGGCGCTGTCGGCGGGCCCGTGCCGGAACAGGCGGCGACGGCGGAAGCCCCAGTACACGGTGCGGACGATCTCGCCCACGCCGACGACGGCCACGGCCGCCACGGCCGCCACCGTCAAGGGCACGGGCCCGACCACGCCCGGCCGGCCGGCGCCGGACATCGCCAGCCCGGCGGGGGCGGCGGTGAGCGCTCCGGTGACGACGACCCGGTCGGTCCACAGCCGCCCCAGCCGGAACCCGTGGTGGCCGCTGGCCACCCGCAGCACGGTGGCCACCAGCGAGAACAGGGCGACGAACGCGGCTCCCGCGCCCCAGGCGCTGTGCCCGCCGAGGTGGAGGCCCAGGCCGACCCCGGCCACCACCGCGGCGTCGCCCAGGTGGGTGCACACGCACGCGGCCCACGCCGGGTCGTAGCCCAGCACCCGGCCGGGCCGGCCGTCGGGCAGGTCGGGGGAGAACAGCACGGTGGCCGCCACCGAGCGGACCGTGACGACGACGGCGGCCGCCTCCGGGGCTCCCGAGGCCAGCAGCACCGCGGTGACGAGGCCCAGGCCCAGTCGTGTCCATCGCCCGTACCGTGCCCACCAGTGCAGCGCCCCCCGGGGCCGACCGAGGGCACCGGCGGTCCGCACCAGCGCACGCCCCACCCACTGGTCGACCCGCTCGGCGACCGCCACGGGACCACGCGCCCGGGGCACCTCGACCTCGTAGCCCTCGACGATGCGGTGCAGGGCCTCGGCCAGGACGCGGGTGGACGCGTGCCGCTCGCGGGCCGACGGCGACCGGAGCCGGCGCTCGTGGAGGGCGTCGATGCGCTCGAGCAGGTCGACGTGCTCGTCGACGACGGCACCCAGGTCCCGACGGGCGTCCAGCCCGTCGACGGCGTCGGGGAGGTCGTCGTCCGCACCCTGGCCGGTGGGGCAGGCCGTGCCCTCCCCACCCAGGTACCCGGCCGCCGCCAGCCGGTCCTCGACGCGCCGGCGGGTCCGGCACGACTCGTCGCGCAGGCGGGCCGCCAGCACCCCGTCGAGGTCGGTGTCACCCGCCAGCCTGGCGCGCACGGCGCCGGGCGGGCCCTCGACGCCGGCCCGCCCCACCGCGGCGGTGTGGTCGCGGGCGGTCACCTGTCGTCGTCCGGGTCGCCGGTGGGTCCGAGGCCGCCGGTGCGCTCGATGTCCCAGAGCACCCGCATCTCCTCCCCGAGCCGAGCCCGCAGGCGTCGGAGGCTCTGGGCCAGGGTGTTGGGCCGCATCCCCAGGAGGACGGCCATGTGACGCTGCTCCAGCAGGCCGTGCTTGTGGCGCACCTCGGCCGAGGCCAGCTCGTCGAGGCGCCGGGGGTGGCTCTCGATGGCCCACTGGGCCAGCAGGGCCGGCACGCACTCCGAGCCCGTCAGGAGGGCGTCGATGCGGCGGCGGTGGCGCTCGACCGCCAGCCGGGAGGCCGACGGCGGCACCGAGTCGAGCGAGCGGTCACGGACGTAGAGGCCGGCGGCCCGGGCCCGGCGGTCGTCGTCGCACACGTCCTCCCACAAGCGGGCGTGGAACTCCGCCCGCACGCTCACCCCCGAGCGGATGGCGTCGTAGGCAGAGAGCCAGGTGACCTCCTTGAGCGCCCCCACGTCGCCGTCGTAGAACGGTCCCACCAGCCCCAGGTTGGGGAACACGTAGTAGAGGCCGAAGAACGCCCGGGCCACCTCGGCGGGGGACCGGTCGTCGCGGGCCGCCACCCGCAGCGCTCCGAGGGCGGCGGCCTCGGCGACACGATGCTCGTGGCCGTGCCGCTGGCGATCCGCGCCGTCGAGGGCGTCGTACAGGGCCACCAGGCTGATCTGACGCAGGTCGAGCCGGGCGATCGCCAGCTCCGCCGCCACGCGCCCGGAGGGGGCCAGAAGCCCTTCGGCTGGGGGTCGACCGGCTGGGGGTCCTTCGGCTGGCAGTCGCTCGGCCGGGGGTCGCTCGACCTGGTCGGTTGGCACGTCGCCTCCTTCGGTGGCGCGGTGTGACGTTCGGCCGCGCTGCCGATCGGCCCGGACGGTACCGACGTCACCACGCCCACGTGACGGTGTGACGGCATTCGTCACGATGCCTCCCCACGATCGTCACCCTCGCGACGCCGTGGCGTCCCGGACCACCGCGCCTCGGGGCACCGGCCGCCCGGCGACGGCGCCGGGGGGGAGCCCGGCGGCGATCCCGGGCCACGGCGCCAGGCCGGGGACCCGGCGCTACGGTCGACCGTGCATGGAGGTCCACCTGGTCGACGGCACCTACGAGCTGTTCCGCTACCACTTCGCCCCTCGCAACCGCGACCGGGACCGTGGGGCGACCATCGGAGTGGTGGGCACCCTGCTGCAGCTGATCGCCGAGGGCGCCACCCACGTGGGGGTGGCCACCGACCACGTGATCGAGTCGTTCCGGAACGACCTGTGGCCGGGCTACAAGTCGTCGGCGGGCATGCCGCGCGAGCTGCTGGCCCAGTTCCCGCTGGTGGAGGCAGCCATGGAGATGGCCGGCTTCACGGTGTGGCCGCAGGTCACCCACGAGGCAGACGACGGCATGGCGACGGCCGCGGTGGTGGCCGCCGCCGACCGGCGCGTCGAGCGGGTGGTCATCTGCACGCCCGACAAGGACCTGGGGCAATGCGTCGGCGGCAAGGTGGTGCAGCTCGACAGGCGCAGGGAGGTCGTCTTCGACGCCGCCGGGGTCGAGGAGCGCCTCGGCGTGCCTCCGGCGTCGGTGCCCGACCTCCTCGCCCTCGTCGGCGACTCGGCCGACGGCTTCCCCGGCCTGCCCGGCTGGGGTGCCAGGTCGGCAGCCACCGTGCTGCGCCGGTGGGGCCACCTCGAGGACATCCCGACCGATCCCACCACGTGGGACGCCGGCGTGCGGGGGGCGGCCAAGCTCAACGCCACGCTCCGCGGCTCGTTCGAGCTGGCGCTGCTGTTCCGCCGCATCGCCACGGTCGAGACCGACGCCCCGGTGAGCGACTCGGTCGACGACCTGCGCTGGGTCGGGCCTCCCGACGCGGCGGCCTTCGCCGAGCTCTGCGACGTGCTCGGCGCCCCGCGCCTGGCCGAGCGGGCCGCAAAGCTGGCGGCGCGGGTCGGCGGCTGACCCGGTCGTCGCGCTGGGTCAGGGGGCCCGGCAAACCCAGCGGCGAGCTTGGCCGGCGACGGGGCGGGCGGGGTCAGCCGTTCTTCGGCAGCTCCCTGAACGGCGTGCCCTTGGCGGGCCCCGGCTCCTTGGGCAGGCCGAGGACCCGCTCGCCGATGATGTTGCGCTGGACCTGGTCCGTGCCGCCGTAGATCGACGGGGCCTGGGCGAACAGCGCCATCTCGGTGATGCCGGCCAGGCCGGGCATGCCGGTGGCCTCGTCCAGCGCCTTGCGGCTCTCGGGGTCGTAGGCGTGGAGCGTGCCGTAGCCGCCCATGATCTCCAGGCCGACGTCGCGCGACAGCCGCACGGAGCTGCTCATGAGCAGCTTGGCGATGTTGGGCAGCCCGGGGATGTCGCCCCCCGCCGCCATGGCCGCCTTCAGGCGCAGGTTGTTGAAGCGCGCCAGCTCCCCGATGGTGTAGAGCTCCATCAGCCTCTGGCGGACCGAGGGGTCGCCGATCCTGCCGTTCTGGCGGGCGACCCGGGCGAGGGCCTTGGCCGAAGCGCCGAAGAGGCTGGCGGCGTCACCACCCCGGCGGCCGCCGCCGCGCACGAAGTCGCCGGCGCGGCGCGGGAGGTCGCCGGCCACCGTTCCCGGGCTGGCCAGCGAGGCGGCCGCCGACCCGCCGCCGGCACCCAGGCTGGCCCGCTCGAACATCAGGGTCGTGTTGGCCACCCGCCAGCCGTTGTTGAGCCCGCCGATGACGGCGCTGTCGGGGACCCGGGCGTCCTCGAGGAACACCTCGTTGAACAGGGCGCGGCCCGTCATCTCCCGCAGCGGCCGGACGTCGACGCCCGGCTGGTGCATGTCGATGGCGAAGTAGGTGATGCCGGCGTGCTTGGGCTGGTCGGGATCGGTGCGGGCGATCAGCATGCCCAGGTCGGCCACCTGACCGCCGGACGTCCACACCTTCTGCCCGTTGACCACCCACTCGTCGCCGTCCTTGACGGCCCGGGCGTTGAGGCCGGCCAGGTCGGAGCCGGCGCCCGGCTCGCTGAAGAGCTGGCACCAGGCCCGCCGGCCGGTGACGATGTCGGGCAGGTAGCGCGACCTCTGCTCGTCGGTGCCGTGCACGACGATCGTGGGCCCGGCCAGCATCAGGCCGAGCCCGCCCGGGGCCGGGAGGGCGCCGAAGTCGACGATCGCCTGCTGGACGCGCACGCCCTCGGCGCGGCTGAGGTCCCTGCCGAACCACGCCCGGGGCCAGGTGGGGACACCCCAGCCGGACGTGCCCAGGCGCTCCCACCACTCGGCCACCGTGAGGTCGGGGTCCCAGCTCTCGGCCAGCCAGGCCTTGACCTCGGCCACCGGGTCGTCGGAGGTAGGGATGCGGTCGGCGGTGTCGGTCATGGGGTACCCCTCGGCATCGGTGGGTGGGCAACCGGCGCTCCCAGCGCACCACGTGCCTGACCGGCGGGTCAAGCAGGGTCGGGAGAGCGGGGGGACCGGCCCGGCCGGTGGGCGGCGGCGCCGAAGACGGCCGACAGCTCGGCCGGCGGCACCTCCTCCAGCTGGTCGTAGGTGCAGGCGTGGGGGGGCTTGTCGTCGCGCCACCGCACGAACCGGGCGGTGTGGCGGAACCGTCCCGACAACAGGTGCTCGTAGCGCACCTCGACGCTGCGCTCCACCCGCAGCGGCTCCCAGGACAGGTCCTTGGTGGCGTTCCACCGGCTCGTCCCCCCCGGCATCCTCGGGCCGCCCTGGTGGGCCCCGGCCTGCGCCCACGCCTGCCAGGGGTGGGCGTCGAGAGCTCCCTCCCGCAGCGGTTGGACCTCGGCCATCAGCCTCCGGCGCAGGGGCGCGGCGAACGACGCCGCCACGCCCACGTGGTGGAGGGTGCCGGCGTCGTCGTACAGGCCCAGGAGCAGCGAGCCCACCCCGACGCCGTCCTTGTGCAGCCGGTAGCCCGCCACCGCGCAGTCGGCGGTGCGCTGGTGCTTGACCTTCAGCATCGCCCTCTTGTCCTGGAGGTAGGGCACGTCGCCCGGCT
>DASUJB010000005.1:0-4558 GCA_036279475.1 Acidimicrobiales bacterium
GGGGGGGGGGGGGGGGGGGGGGGGGGGCGCGCGGGGCGGGGCGGGCATGGCCGACAGCCCATCGTAGGGAGCGGGGCCGGCGGTCACGCCGGCCGGGGCGGGAGGGGCGGGAGGGCTCGGCGACTCGCCGGGTGGCGGCGCCGGCATGTAGCTTTCGTACACAGACGTGACAGCAGACACGGGAGGACGTGTGGGGGATCAGATCCCGCTGGTCGACTACCTGGTGCTGGGGGAAGACCCTCACCTCGTGGCCCGGGAGTGCACGGGGTGTGGCGCCCGCTTCTTCGACCGGCGCAACGCCTGCGCCGCCTGCGGCGGCACCGACTTCACCATGGCCCGCATCGCCAACGAGGGCGAGCTGCGGGCGTTCACCATCGTCAGCTTCGCGGCACCGGGGGTGCCCGTCCCGTTCGTCGCCGGGGTCGTGGACTGCGACGGCACGAGCGTGCGCGCCAACGTCGTCAACGTCGAGCCCGACGCCGACCACGTCCGCACGGGGATGAAGCTGCGCCTCACCACCGTGCCCGTCGGCGTCGACGCCGCCGGGACCGAGGCCGTGGGCTTCGGGTTCGAGCCCAGGGAGGACGGAAGTGGCGACTGACGACATCTGGATCCTCGGCATCCACATGACCAAGTTCGGCAAGCACCCCGACGAGGACCTCGTCGACCTGGCCTCGGAGGCGGCGATGGCGGCCCTGGCCGACGGGGGCGTGACCATCCGGGACGTCGGCGTGCTGGCCGCCGGCAGCCTCATGGCCGCCAGCATGGGCGTGGGCCAGCAGATCCAGAAGCAGATCGGCCAGACCGGCATCCCCGTCTACAACGTGGCCAACGCCTGCGCCACCGGGGCCACGGCCCTGCGCACGGCCATCATGGCGGTCAAGGCCGGCGAGTGCGACATGGGGCTGGCCGTCGGGGCCGAGAAGCTCTCCGGAGCCGGCCTCCTCGCCGGCGGCACCCGCCAGGAGGACGACGGCACCTGGACGCCCAAGGGCCGCCAGGGGGCGGTGGCGCCGATCGACGGCCGCATCGGCACCGAGACCATGCCGGGGGTGTTCGCCCAGATCGGCACCGAGTACGGCCACCGCTACGGCGGCACCAGCTTCGAGCTGTTCGCCCGCATCAGCGAGAAGAACCACGCCCACTCGACGCTCAACCCGCTGGCCACCTACACCAAGCGGATGTCGCTCGAGCAGATCATGGGCGACGTCATGATCGCCTACCCGAACACCCGGCCGATGTGCTCGGCCAACTGCGACGGCGCCGCTGCTGCCGTGGTCGTGTCGGGCGAGAGGCTGGCGAGGATGGACCCCGACCAGCGCCGCCGGGCGGTGAAGGTCTCGGCCTCGGTGCTGAGCAGCGATCCGTGGACCGAGGCCTGCCAGGTGCTGCCGGACGTCAACACGCTCACCCGCAACGCCGCCCGCCAGGCCTACGAGTCCTCGGGCGTCTCCCCCGAGGACCTCGACCTCGTGGAGCTGCACGACTGCTTCGCCACCGCCGAGCTGGTGCACTACGACAACCTGATGCTGTGCCCGCCGGGCGAGGCGGCGGCGTTCTTCGAGTCGGGCGCCACCTGGCGCGACGGCTCGACGCCGGTGAACGTGTCGGGCGGCCTGGAGTCGAAGGGCCACCCCATCGGCGCCACCGGCATCGCCAACATCTGGGAGGTCTGCCACCACCTGCGGGGCGAGGCCGGCGACCGGCAGATCGAGGGGGCCACGGTGGGCCTGGCCCACGTGATCGGCCTGGGCTCGGCCTGTGGCGTCCACGTGCTGGAGAGGTCGGCCGCCTAGAGGCGGTGCCCCGGGCCGCGCGGCGGCGCCGTCACGGCAGCAGGCTGAGCTGCTGGGTGGCGGCGTCGCCCGGTGCGGTCCGGACGTCCACCCGGCGGCCGGCACCGCCCGTCCCCCGGCGGGGCCGACGGGTGGTGCCCCGGACCGGGCTCCCATCGGGCCCCGGACCCTCGGCGGCGGTGGCGGCGTCGTCGCCGGCCGCCTCCCCGCCCCCACCGCGGCGGGGACGAGGCGACACCGGCACCGGCCGCGCCTCGGCCCCCGACCGCCGGCCGGCGGCGCCCCCGTGGGCGCGGACGAGCTGCCGGACCCGGGTGGCGAGCGCCTCCTGGTCGGCGGCGGGGGCGTAGGAGCGGTCGCGGTAGAGGCGACGGGTCTCGGCCACCAGGTGGGGGTGGGTGGCGGCCAAGCGGTCGAGGTAGACGTCGCGCACGCCGGGCCGCAGGTGGAGGAGCACGGGGGAGACGGTGCGGGCCCCGGCGGCCACGGCGGCGGACACCACCGCGTCGAGCTGGTCGTCCCCGTCGGACAGCCCGGGTAGCACCGGTGCCACCAGCACGCCGCAGGGGATGCCCGCCTCGTTGAGCTGCTCGACGGCCCGGAGGCGGCGCCGGGGGTGCGGGGTGCCGGGCTCGGTGGCGTGCCACACGTCCTCGTCGAGGGTGCCGACCGACAGGTCGACGTGCACGTCGGTGGCGCGGGCGGCCCGGGCCAGGAGGTCGAGGTCGCGTAGCACCAGGGTGGACTTGGTGAGGACCGAGAACGGGTTGGCCAGCTCGGTGAGCACCTCGACGATGCCCCGCGTCAGGTGGTACTTGCCCTCCGCCCGCTGGTAGGGGTCGGTGTTGGTGCCCATGGCGATGGGCTCGCCCCGCCAGCGCCGGGGGTCGAGCTCGGAGCGCAACCGGGACACGGCGTTCACCTTGACGACGATCTGCGACTCGAAGTCGTGGTCGGCGTCGAGGCCGAGGTAGGTGTGGCTGGGCCGGGCGAAGCAGTTGTGGCTGATGACCCCGTCGGCGACGAAGTCGCCAGTGCCGGTGGTGATGTCGTACATGGGCAGCTCGACCCCCAGCGGCTCGATCGAGGCGACGCGTCGCCGGCTCGGGCCAGCGACGGTGCCGGAGGGGGTGCCGGAGCCGGGACCGGACGGGGTGCCACCCACCCGGCCGGTCGGGCCGGCGCCGTGGGGAGCGGTCAGGAGGCCGGCGACGACGGGGGGTGGGGCGTGGGGGCCGTCGTCCGGGTGCGGGACGGCGACACGGCCGGCGCTGGCCCCGCCCCGGTGGCCCCCGTCCCCGGCCCCGCCGAGGAGGGAGCCGGGGCCCAGCAGCGAGTGGGCGGCCGTCAGGTGCGGCCGCGGGGTGCCGTCGGGGGAGGGGCCCACGTAGGTCCAGCCCCGGTCGCTGAGGAAGCGATGGTCGGCGCTGGCCACCAGGGCGGTGCCGTCCTCGAGCGTGACCCTGACGGCCGGCTTGCACGTGGACCAGTGGTCCAGCACGACGGTGGTGACGTGGCGGCGCGACGCGCCGACGCGCACGGTGCCGCACACGCGGTCGCCAAGGCGGACGGCGGACAGCGGCGTGGTGCTCCCGTCGGCCATGAGGATGGGCGTGTCCCCGTGGAGGCAGTAGCTGCAGGCGTGGGTGCAACCCCGGTAGGCGTTGACCGTGTGGCGGAAGCCGAAGGGGGCGCCCTTCACCTCGTTGACGATGCGCTGGGCCCGCACGTGGAGGAACTCGATGCCCCGGAACTCGCCGCGGCCGGGCTGGCGCTCGAAGACCGGCTCGTCGAACAGCGTCTGCTGGGCACGCTCCTCGGCGCGCTCCCAACGCAAGGTGGCCATGCCCCGACTCTAGCGAACACGTGTACGGGCGGCCCCGGCGGGGCTGCGACGGACGAGGTCCGTCGGGCCGCCCGGAGCGCCTCGCCGCGGCGACACCGCCTCAGAGCCAGCCCCGCCGGCGGAACAGCACGTAGAGGCCCACGGTGATGACGACGATCACGAGCGCCGAGGCCACCACGCCCGACGTGTCACCGAAGCCCGGGAACGGCACGTTCATGCCGTAGTAGCCGGTGACCAGGGTGGGTGCCGCGACGATGGCCGCCCAGCTCGACACCGTCTTCATCACCTGGTTCTGGCGGTAGTCGCGCAGGCTGAGGTTGGCGTCGCTCAGCGATCCCGCCAGGTCGCGCAGGCCCTCGGTGGTCTCGCTGACCACCGTGATGTGGTCGAACAGGTCCTGCCAGTACGGCAGGACGTCGGGATCGACCAGCGCGTGCTGGTAGCGCACCAGGCTGTTGAGCGCCTCCCGCAGCGGCAGCACGAGGCGCCGGAACTGCGACAGCGCCCGGCGCATCTCGAACCACGTCCGCTGCTCGCCCGGTCGCAGGGGTCGCCCCGAGAAGATGACGTCGCTGACCTCGTCGTAGTAGGTGTCGAACTGGTCGACGGCCGTGAAGTACCCGTCGATGACCTCGTCGAGCAAGCCGTGCACCAGCACGCCGACGCCCCGGCGGGTGAGGTCGGGGGCGTCGTCCCACCTCTCCACCACCGGTGCCATCGAGAACCAGTCGCGGGCGTGCACCGTCACCACCCAGCGGTCGCCGATGAAGGCGTCGATCTCGGACCGCCGCAGGGCGGCGGCCTCCACGTCGACGTCGACGGCGTGGCACGACAGGAACAGGTGCGACGGGTAGTGGTCGATCTTGGGGCGCTGGTGGGGCTCGCGGGCGTCCTCGACGGCCAGCGGGTGCAGGTC
>DASUJB010000006.1:0-14242 GCA_036279475.1 Acidimicrobiales bacterium
GCCGCCACCGCCACTGGTCGACCGCTGGCGACGGGCGGTGGCGGCGCGGCTGCTTCTCGCCCTCGGCGACGTCGACCGAGCGGCCGCCGTCGTCGGGGCCCGAGCTGGGGCCGGACCTCCCGGCCCGGACCTGGCGGCCGTGGCCGTGCAGGTCGAGGTGGCCCGGGGCGACCTGGTCGCGGCCCGGGCGCGGCTCGATCGCTGGGACGTGGCGGACGGCGCCGGGGCACGGGCCGGGCTCGAGCACCGCCTGTGGGGCGCCGTGGTGGCGGCGGGGACCGGGGGGCGCCGGCGGGCCCTCGCCACGGTGTCGTCCGTCGTGGCCGATGCCCGGGCCGAGGGCCACGTGCGGTCGCTCCTGGACGGCGGCCCCGCGGTCGAGCACCTCCTGCGGGACCTCTGCCGCACCACCCCCGCCCCGTACCTCCGACACCTCGTGCAGCAGATCGCGCCCCGGCACGGCCTGGCGGCGGTCGGTGCGGGGGCCGGCGCCGGCCTCAGCAGGCGAGAGCTCGAGGTCGTGCGCTACCTGCCCACCTCCCTGTCCAACGGCGAGATCGCCGGCCGGCTGTTCATCTCGCCCAACACGCTCAAGACCCACCTGCGCTCCATCTACCGCAAGCTGGGGGCGGGCACGCGGCGAGGTGCGGCCCGGCGGGCCGTCGACCTCGGCCTGGCCTGAGGGGCGGTGCCCGAGGGATCACCCGCCCGGACCGGGCCCCGGCCCCGGTCGGCGCCCCCGGCCCCGGTCGGCGCCCCCGGCCGCCGAGGGACGGAGCGACGGCGGGATGGGGGCCGACGCCGGCGCGGCTCGCGGGCCGTCAGGCCATCTCGCGGCCGTGGGCGGTGAGGGCGTAGATGACGAAGACGTCGACGGCGATGATGGTCAGAGACCACAGGGGGTACGCCGGGAGCCACAGGAAGTTGCCGACGATGGCCAAGCCGGCGACGATAACGGCGACGGTGCGGGCGAGGACGTTGCCGGTGAGGACACCGATGCCCGCCAGCAGGACCACGACGCCCACGACCAGGTGGATCCAGCCCCACTGGCTGAGGTCGATGTAGAGGTCGGTCCGCTCGCCCCAGACGACCCAGTCGTCGTTGACGATGGCGACGAGGCCGTGGATGGCGTTCAGCGTGCCGGCGATGATCATCATGACCGAGGCGAAGACGATCCATCCCACCCAGCCGGTCCGCTCCGGGGGCAGCTCGTCGGCCGGTCCCGTCCGTGCCGTCGTGCGACCGTAGGTCTGGCCAACCATGGTGAGCCTCCTCGCTGGTGCCACGGGGCGCCGGTCGCTGGTGCCGGCTGCCGCCGGTAACCCGGTTGCCGACCGTGCCCCTTCGATCATGCGACGCGGGCGGCGGTGCGCATCGCCCGATGCGGGTGATTCCGCCGGCCGGCCCGAGCCGGCGGTGGGGCGGGCCCGGTCTGCCGCCGGGGGCGGGCCGGCGGGTCGGACCTCAGCCCATGGCGTCGGCCGCGTCCGCCGCCTCGGCGGCCCAGTCGCGGGCGTGGCGGTCGGGTGGGGCGTGGTCGACGAACCAGCCCACCCACTGCAGGGCCAGCTGCAGCCGGCAGGCGGCGAGCTCCACCGCGAAGTCGTCGAAGCCGAGGCCGCCGGCCCGGGCGGCGGCCCGGTAGGCGGCCAGCAGCCGCTGGCGGTCCCCTGGCGCCCAGTCGCCGGTGACGAGGGCGGCCAGGTCGATGAGGACGGGCCCGCGCCCGGCGGTCTCCCAGTCGACCGGGCAGATCCGGGGCGCCGCCCCGGCCGCCGTCCCCGCGGCGGGGGTGACGCCCACGACGAGGTTCGACGGGTAGGCCTCGCCGTGCACGAGGCCGGTCGTGGCCGAGGCGAGCCGTTCCCGCCCCGGGCCGTCGAACACCTCGACGGCCCGGGCGACGCGGCGCCTCGCCGCGCCGTCGAGGCGCTCGGCCGCCGCCGCCGCCCGGTCGCGCCACCGCACCCGGGCCCGGTCGTCGTGCGCCACGAGCGGCACGGCGCTGGCACGGTCCAGGGCGTCCGACGCGTGGAAGGCCCCGAACCAGGCCGCCGCCCGGGCCCACACGTCGATCTCGCCGACGTCGCTCAGCTCGAGGCCGTCGACCAGCTCGACGACGAGCACCGACGGGTCGGTGCCGTCGAGGTGCGAGCCGACGTGGGCGGGGGGGCCGTCGACCTGCCCGAGCACGTCACGGTACATCGCCGCCTCCCGGCGGGGATCGTGGAGGAACGCCGGCTTCACGGCGGCGGCCCCCGCCAGCAGCGATCGGCGCGAGAGGTCCTTGACCACGACCGGCAGCTCCCGGGTGCCGTCGCGCACGGTCGCCACGTACATCGGCGACGACTTCGCGTAGGCGAACCGGCGCAGGGGACCGACGAGCCGTCCCCGGCCGGCCACGGCCTGCTCGGCCCTGGCGGTCAGCTCGGCCAGGTCGCCCGGGCGGGTCCCAGGCGTCGGGGCGGCCCCGGCCGCCGGGCGGGGCAGGGGGTGCGTCACCCGGTCCCGGTCACCCGACGCCCAGGCGGTCGAGCAGCCCGCGCATCACCACGCCGGCGTCGAGGTGCTCCGCGGCGACGGCGCGGGCGGCGGCGCCGTGGGCGGCGTGGTCGTGGCCGATGCGGTCGAGCCCGTCGGCCGCCGACTCGACCCCGTCGAACGCCACCAGGCCGGCGCCCTCGGGCAGGTGGGCGGCGAACCCGGTGTCGTGGGCCAGCACGGGGCGTCCCGACGCCAGGTAGCAGGCCGACCGGTCGGAGAACCAGCCGGTGCGCCCCTCGATGTAGCCCAGCTTCGCCAGGGCGAGCTCGCCCTTCGAGCCGGCCACGAACTCGGCGAAGGCTTCGGGGCTGCTCGCCACCGTCGCCGGGTCGACCCGGCGCCAGCCGCCGCGGTCGAGGGCGGCGATGTCCTCGACCTCGTCGGGGTGGATCTCGAGCGCGAGGCACAGCTCCTGGGTGGTGCGGGCCGGCAGGTCGAGCAGGGGGCGCGCCGCATGGGCCTTCTGCCCGTAGTGGACGCCGTCGTGCCAGATCGAGCCGTAGCCCCGCCACGACGCGACCGTGCTGAACGGACCGCCGGGGCGGGCGGGGCGGACCGGCCAGTGCGGCAGGGACACCGGGGGGACGAGCGGGATCCAGCTGCGGCCGAGGGTGGGGACGGGGCAGCCGGGGCGTCCCAGCAGGGGCCCGAGCGTCACGAAGTGCGTGTGGCCGTCGAGGCCAACGTCGGCGCCCTGGAGGGCCCAGAGCTGGGTGAAGCCCGGGTCGAGGTCGAGGTAGGCGCGCACCGGCGCCGGCTCGACGAGCTCGGGGGCGCGCAGGGCCCCGCTCGTGTTGAGCAGCACGTCGGCCGCCGCGCAGCGGGCCGCCAGCTCGGCCGGGGAACCGCCGTGGGTCTCGCCCGTCTCCGGGCACAGCAGCGTGGCCCGCCCCCGGAGCCCGAAGCGGTCGACGACCCCGTCGAAATAGGCGGCGTTGGCGGTGGCCGCGAGGGGGGCGCCGGGCGGCCGCCGGCGTGCGGCCGGGACGGGATCGACGACGTGCACGTCGCAGCCGGCCTGGGCCAGCCCGGCCGCCTGGTTGAGCGTGACCCAGGACAGGCCGCCCAGGCCCGGCGTGGCCGCGACCACGCCGACGACCACCACGAGCGGGGCACCGGGCCGGGGCTCGCCGGGGACGATCGGGGGTGGCTTCGGCGGGGTCATCGGGTGTCGGCGAGCAGGCGGTCGACGATGGCGACCGGGTCGAGGTGGGCGGCGGCGAGGGCCCGGGCGGCCGCGGCGTGACCGTCGTAGTCGTCGACCACCGCGGCGACGGCGTCGGCGGCGTCGTCGACGCCGTCGAAGGGCAGCAGGCCCCTGCCGCAGGGCAGGTTGCGGCTGAAGCCCGTGTCCTGCACCACCGCGGGCCGGCCGGCCGCCAGGTAGCGGGCGGTCCGATCGGAGAACCACCCGCTGTTCGTGGCCACGTAGACGCCCTGGGCGACCGACAGCTCGGCACCCGAGGCCCGCACGTAGTCGCGGAACCGGCCGGGGGTCGCCGACGCCGCGGCCGGGTCGGCCAGCGCCCACCCGGCGGCGAGCAGGGCGTCGCGGTCGGCGGCGTCGCCGGGGTGGATGTCGAGGGCGATCTCGAACCCGGCCTGCGGGCACCGGGCCGGCAGCTCCCGGATCCTGCGGAACTCGTGGGCCTTCACCCCGTAGGTGACCCCGTCCAGGCTGAGCGGCCCGTACGAGCCACGCCAGGCGGCGACCGTCGTGAACCGCACCGGCCCGGGCGGGGGCGGTGCGGCCCAGTCGTCGACCGCGACGGGCTGGCGGG
This sequence comes from Acidimicrobiales bacterium, assembly GCA_036279475.1. Classification (GTDB taxonomy): domain Bacteria; phylum Actinomycetota; class Acidimicrobiia; order Acidimicrobiales; family VFJN01; genus ZC4RG19. The sequence continues at coordinate 4,326 of DASUJB010000006.1, forward strand.
TGGGGATCCACGTCAGCCCGCACGTGGGGACGGCGCAGTCGTCGGCCCCGATGTTCTCGCCGATCGTCGCGAAGGCGTGGTGGCCCTCGACGTGGGCGCCGGCCAGCCCCTGGGCGTGCCACGCCTGCGTGTAGCCGGGGTCGATGTCGACGAGCACCCGCCGGTCGAAGCGCTCGAACAGGCTGGGCCCGGACAGGTGGCCCGAGATGTTGAGGAGCACGTCGGCGGCGTCGGCGACGTCGCGGGCGTCGACGCCGCCGGGTCCCACCACGACCCGCGCCGAGCCGTCGACGAGGAGGGCGCGCCCGGTGGCGCCGAAGCTGTGGGCGACCGCGGCGAAGTAGGCGACCTGCTCGGGCGCAGGGTCGTCGATCTGCTCGATCAGCCAGGCGTCGTGGCCGGCCGCGGCCACGGCCCGCAGCCAGGACATGCGCACCCACGCCTCGCCCCCGTTGTGGAGCTTGGAGGCGATCGCACCGGCGACGACGACGGGTACCGTCGGGTCGTCCGCCCCGCGGTCGCTCCCGCCCCCCCTCGGCGGCGTGACCGGCGACGGCGATCCGCCCGGCACCACGCGACGCGCACCAGGTCCCTCAGCCACCATGCGAACGCTGCTCCTCCGTACCGCCGCCGTCGCCGTCGCCGTGGCCCTCGTGGTCGTGGCCGCCGCCGTCCTCGGCCGCGGTGGCCGGGCCCCGTCGGTCGCCGGATCCGGCGCCCCGCTGCCCGACGGGCTGGTGCCGCCGGGTGCACCGGCGCCCCAGGGCTTCCTCGACCTGCCCGGACCCGCTCGCCGGGACGTCGCGGTCAACTGGACCGCGTTCGCCGACTCGAACCTGTGGTCGGCCGGCTCCGCCCGCTACGTCGCCTGGGTGGCCCCCGACGGCGCCCCGATGATCGCCCGCGCCGCCGGGGCCGGGGACCGGTCCGCCAGGGCCGGCGGCGACGCCGCCGGGGGCGAGCGGGGGGAGGCCACGCCGCCCGAGGTGGCGGACCTCGCCAAGGTGCCGGGGAACCCGCTGGGGGCACCCATCGCCGTGGACCCCCACAACGTCCTGGCCGTGGGGGTCGACGCCAGCGGCTACGTGCACGTCGCCGGCAACATGCACTCCGGGCGCCTGCGCTACCTGCGCAGCGCGGCGCCGGGGCGGATCGACGAGTGGGTGGTGGCGCCGATGGTCGGCGCCGACGAGGGCGCCGTCACCTACCCGTCGTTCACGCCCGGCCCCCGCGGCAGCCTGCTGTTCAGCTACCGCGACGGCTCGTCGGCGGACGGGGCGCTGGTGCTCGACACCCTGCCGGCCGGCGCCACTCGCTGGCGGCGCACCGCGACGGTCCTGGCCGGGGGTGGCTCGGCGGCCCCCTACCCCCATCGCCTGGTGGTGGACGGGGGCACCATCCACCTGTTCCACACCTGGCGGACGGGGCCGGGGGCCGGCGGCAACACCGCGGTGGCCTACGTGGCGTCCGACGACGGCGGCACGACGTGGCGGACGGCGTCCGGCGCCGGGCTCGAGGTGCCGGTCGGCATCGACGAGAGGGCGTTCGTGGCCACGGTGGACGACGTCGGCGGCGGCGTGATCGTGAACGGCGGCGGCGCCGCCGTCGACGGCGCCGGCCGGCCCCACGCCCTGCTGCGGGTGCGTGGCCCCGGCCCGTCGCGCCCCGGCCTGTGGCTGGCCAGCCCGGTGGAAGGGACCTGGCGGGTGCGCCCGCTGCCCGGCACCGAGGGGGCGAGCGGTCGGGCCGCGCTTGCCGCCGGGGAGGGCTCCGGGCTCGTGGCGCTGTGGCCGGCCCGCGCCGGGTCGTCGACCGAGCTCGTGGCGGCGGAGGTCTCCGACGGCGACGCCGCCGACGACAGGACCGTCGTCGCCGCCCTGCCCGTGGGGGAGTGGGAGCCCACCCTCGACGCCCCCGCGGCGCGGCGGGGCGAGCTGTGCCTGGTGGTCCCGGTGGGCGACGGCGACGCCACGTCGGCGGGGGTCGTGTGGTGGCGCACCCGCCAGCTGGCGGGGCGGCGACGGCGTCAAGGTCCTCTCCCCGCGCCGGTCGACCGCGGCGGGGGCGGGGGAGCGGGTGCGCGTGGGGCGCCGGGGGCGGCAGCCCAGGCCCACCGGTCGAGCTCGTCGTCGTCGGCCAGGCCCAGCTCGACCATGGTGTCGCCGCACACGCCGACGAACCTCGCCCGCTGCTCGTGGCTCCAGCGTTCGCCCCGCCGGGGGGTTGCGCCGCCCTCGCCGAAGCTCGAGTTGACCCGGCGGGTCGCGAGGTAGTCGGCCGGGCCTCCCTCCGCGGCGACGCCGAGGAAGGCGAACAGCTCGGCGAAGCCGCCGGCCGGGTCGGCGGCCAGGTCGTCGTTGACGACCGTGGTCGTGCGCCCGGGGTGGTCGGCGGCGAAGCGGGCGGCGTGGGCGACGTAGTCGACCCAGGTGCGGCAGGAGGCGTCGAAGTCGGCGGCCCAGGCGGGCACGTGGCGGCGGGCCTCGGGCCGGCCGTCGAACCTCGAGAGGAAGTGCACCATCGACTCGACCACGTCCCGGCCGTCCCGGAGGATGTGGACGAACTGGGCATCGGGGAACAGCTCGGCGAGGTCGTCGGCCATGAGCGTGTACATCGGCGTCTGGTCGATCCAGCGCCGCCCACCCGACCGGCTCGTGTACAGGGCGTTCAGGCCGGCACCCACGTAGGCGAGGAACTCGGCCCGGTCGACCTCCTCGGTGATGAGCCAGCCGGGGGCGCTGCGGGCCCGCTGGCGACCGTGGACCGCGGCGGGCCGGCCGTCGCCGAAGAGGCCGTGGAGGAAGTACGACTCGTGCGACGTCCACAGCTCGCTGTGCTCGCCCAGCGCCCGGGCGAGGGCGGTGGTGCCCGAGCGGGGGCAGCCGATCACGAAGACGGGGCGGTGGCACACGGGGAGGGCACCGGAGGCGAGGGCGGCGGCCACGTCGTCGAAGGCCATCAGCGACGCTCCCCGCGCCGGGACGGGAGGGGGGCGCCGGTCGGCGCCCCGCGCCCGGTGCCGGCTGGCGGGCGGCGCGCGCCGCCGGGCCGGCGGGCCCGGTCCCCCTCGGCAGGTACCGGTCCGTCGGACCGTGCGGTGCGGGGGCCGGGCGGCCGGGGCCGACCGTCGCCGAAGGCGACCGGGATGTCGCCGTGGGCGACGACCACGGCGAGGCCCCGGCGGAACCCGGGCGTGGCGACGACGTCGAGCCGGCTCCGGTGGTGGCGGACGACGTCGGCGAACGACCTCCGCTCCTCGGCGCGGTCGGCGTCGTCGAGCACCACCACGGTGCCGGCCCCGGCCAGGTCGAGCGCCTGGCGCAGCGCGCCCTCCCGGCCGCCGAGCTTGGCCGGCGGGCCGTCCACGAGCACGACCCCCGGCGTGCCCCCCGGGGCGAGCGAGTCCCGGTCGAACAGGTAGACGGGGAGGAGGCGGCCGTCCACCCGGCGGGCGACGAGCGGGGCGAGGTGGACGTGGCTGCGCCGGCCGAGGCCCGCCCGGCGGACCAGCGAGCGGGTGGCGTCGGCGGCCTCGGGGTCGTTCTCGATCGACGACACCAACCCGCCCGGGGCGACGGCGCCGGCGAGGGCGAGCGTCGACCGGCCCGAGCCGAGCTCGACGACGTGGTCGCACGCGAGGTCGCCGACGACCCGCTCGAGGAAGGCCAGGGCGTCGGCGGCCATGGCCCACCCGCCGGGGTCGTCGGGCACCCCCGTCGCCGCGGCGGCGGCCGCGACGACGGCGCGTGCCGAGCGGGCGACGCGGGGGTCGCGCCCGGCGGCGGCCATGCCGGTCACCGCTGCCTCCAGGCGTCGTCGAGCAGCCGTTCCACGTCCGCGATCCTGGCGGTCCAGGCGTGGGAGGCGAGCAGGGCGCGGGCTTCGGCGTCGAGGGGGCGGCGCCCCCGGGCGACGGCGGCCCCCACGGCCTCGACGAAGGCGTCCTGCGTCGCCGCCACCGTCACGAGGGGGGCGAGCTCGTCGAGGTTCCCCACCAGGGTGGCGACGACGGGCACGCCGGCCGCGCAGTACACGAACGCCTTGAGCGGGTGCATGTGGCGGGTCATCGGGTCGTCGACGTGGGGGATGATGGCGACGTCGAACGCCTCGACCCACGCCCGGGCCTCCCGGGCGACGCGGGGGCCGACGAGGTGCACGTTGGGGTGCTCGTCGAGCACGAGGACGTCACTGCCGGCGTGGGTCGAACCGACGAGCACCAGGTTCCAGTCGGGCCGGGTGCGGGCCACGGTGTCGAGCAGGTCGACGTCGATGCGCGACGACAGGTTCCCCACGTAGCCGACCACCGGGCCGGCCAGGCTCGCCAGCTCCGCCGGTGGCGGCCCCACCGGCCGGGGCGGCCACTCGCACCCGTTGGGCACCACGTGCACGTTGCCGGCGAAGCGGGCCATGGCGTCGGCCATCGGCCGGCAGTTGACGAGCGTCAGGTCGGCGTGGGACAGCACGTCGGCGTAGTGGCGGGCGACCTCGTCCCGCCCGGCCGGGTCGGGCCGCCAGGTGCGGTGGTCGTCGACCACGTCCATGACCACGAGGTCGGGGCCGATGGCGTCGACCAGCGCGGGCAGCTCGAGGTGCATCGGGTAGCCCCACACGACGACCGGCGCCGAGCCGATGCCGGCGTCGGCGAGGGTGCGGGCGACCACGTCGAGGTGCTCGCCCTTGGCCGGGTACGGGTGCCCCCGGCGGCCGGGGTCGTCGCGGTGCCGGCTCTCGTAGACGAACGTGCGGCGCGCCACCCCCGGCGTGTCGGCGGCGCCCACCAGCCGGGCGCGGGTCTGGCGGGCGACGAGGCGGCCGTGGGAGGTGGGCCCCTCGGCGGCGAGGGCCTCGAGCCGGGCCGACCCGATGGGGTGGTCGAACTGGACGACCCGGCGGATCCGCGGTGACCGGGCGAGCTGGTCGAGGATCATGTCGTGGCGGCGGTCGTAGATGCCGGTGTCGTTCTGCTTCCAGAACATGACGACGTCGTAGGCGGCCGGCACGCCGGCCACGGTCGCCCCCGCCGCGGCCAGGTCGGGTGCCGGCCCGCCGACGAGCGCGGGCTGGCGGCGCGGCCGGCGGGGCGCGGGCCTGGCGCGGCGGGCGCGCTGGCGGTCGGCGACCTGCCGGGCCAGGGTGACCGTCCGCTCGAAGGACAGTGGCACCGGCCGGTCGGTGCCGAGGTGGTCGCCGACGATCCTGGCCAGGCGGGGGGCGACCGCCGCGTAGGAGAGCTCGGCGCGGAACAGCTCGCGGCCGGTGCCGGCGCGCCGCCGGGCTGCCGGGTCCTCGAGGACCTGCCACAGGGCCTCGGCGAGGTCACCGTCGGCCACGGTGACGGCGTCGGCGTCGACGAGGTGCTGCAAGGGCGGGACGCGCCGCACCAGGCAGGGGACGCCCATGGCGAGGGCGTCGGTGACCTTGGCGGGGATCTGGTACGCGGCGACCGGGCTGGCAGGGTCCTGCAGCGCGACGACGGCGTCGGCGGCGGCGAGGAGCGCGGGCATCTCGGTCAGCCCCCGGGGCGGGACGGTGACGACGTGGGCGGCGTACTCGGCGAGGTCGGCGGCGAGCTCGCCGAGCTCGGGGGTGTCGATGAGGCACAGCTTGCGGCGCGGGTCGCCGGTGCGGGCGAGGGCCGCGGCGACGTCGACGACGCCCTTGTGGCGGCGGGGCGTGCCCCCGAAGAGCACGATCCTGTCGTCGTCGGCGAACCCGGCGTCGGCGCGCGCCCGGGCCCGGTCGTAGCGGGCCGGGTCGAAGAGGGTCTCGTCGCGGGCGTGGCCGACGACCTCGCCGCCGTAGCGGCCCTGCAGGGTGGGGTTCGAGACGGTGACGGCGTCGGCGTCGGCGACGAGGCCGTCGCAGCAGCGGGTCCACGGGCCGCCGAAGGGGTTGTCGAGGACCGGGTCGTCGCCGAGGCGGGCCACGTCGTCGAGGGTCAGCCCGGTGTCCGCCCCGACGAAGGCGAGCTCGTGGTCGTCCACGTCGAGGACGACCGGGCGGCGGCGCTGCAGCACGGCCAGCATGGCCAGTGCCAGGCCGGGGAGGCGGGGCTTGGCGACGACGACGGCATCCCCGTCGAGGGTGGCGGCGAAGCGCTCCATCTCGGGGAGCATGCTGTGCAGGTCCCCGCCGCGGAAGGTGCGGACGGGCATGCCGGCCCGGCGGACCGGCTCCCAGACGCCGCCACCGAAGCGGTCGAAGGTGGCCCCCACCACCTCGACCTCGAAGCTGCGGGCCAGGACCTCGGCGAGCAGGTGGGCACGCCCGAGCGGGTTGTGCGACACGCTCCACGACACGACGTGCACCTTCGGGCGCCGGCCACGGGGTGGCTGGCGGCGTTCCCGGGGGTCGGGGCGGTGCCGGCCGGCGGCCGACGTCGCTGCCGGCACGTGCCGTCCGTCGACGGGCAGGGCGGCGGCGCCGACGCTCCGGCCCGGTCCGGCCCGCCCGTGGGCGACCTGGCCGCCCGCCGCACCGTCGGCGTGCCCGCCGGCGCGGGCTCCGGCCGACCGGTCGGTGCCCGTGCCCTCCTCGTGGACGGCGAACAGGACGTGGCCCTGGTCGCTCCCGGCGCGGCGGGCGTGGGCGCCCAGGTGGTCGGCGAGGCCCCGGTAGTGGTCGAGCCACCAGGCGGAGGTGACCGGGACGAGCAGCCACCGGGCGCCCCGGTCGCGGGCGGCCGCGAGCGCCGCCATCGCCTCGGCGTCGTCGGCGGGGTGGTGGCCGGCGTAGCGGCCATCGGACGTGGCGGGCAGGTGCAGGCCCGTGGCCCGGAAGCGGAGCAGCGCGTCGTCGCCGCGGCTGACGACCGCGACGACCTCGGTGTCGGGCACGTACCGGTCGACGAGGGCGACGGCGGACGGCACCGACGGGTGGGTGGCGTCCCGGGGACGGAACGGGGTCGCCCGCGCCGGCGCCGCCGATCCCGGGCCGGGGCTCTGCGGGGGTGGCGAGGCGGGCGGGGTGGCGGGCCCCGGGTGCCCGACGGCGGGTCGGCCCGGGCCGTGGAGGGCCTGGGAGAGGCGTCGCAGCCCGGCGGGGACGGCGGGGTGCGGGGGTTGCCGGACGGGAGCAGCCGGCGGGGTGAAGGGCAGCGCCACCGCCGGGTGGTAGTCCTCGCCGAGACGGGCGAGGAGCGCCCGGAGGACCGGCTCGGGCCGGGTGGTGACGTCGGCGAGGAGGATGCGCTGCACCCGGTCGCCCAGGGCGGCCTCGAGGTCGAGGGCCACGTCGGTGGCGGCGTGCCAGGCGGCGACGGCGTCACCCGCCGCCGGGGCCCCGTCGAGCCCGCCGAGGGCGGCGACCTCGTCGACGTCGCGCACCACGTGGACGACGTGGGCGTCGCCGAACAGGGCCAGCAGGTGGGCGAGCGTGTCGCGCTGCGCCGGGGCGGTACCGACCCAGCGCCACCGGCCGGCGAGCGGGCGGCGGGCGACCTCGGCGAGCACGGCGCCGTCGCCGGCCGGGCCGTGCCCGTCGCCGTCCCGGTCGCCGTCGCGCTCGGGGTCGGGAGGGAGCCGGTGGTCGAGGATCATGGCGTCGAGGGCGGGGGCGAGCAGGGCGGCGGCGCGCTCGGCGTCGAGCAGCAGGCCATCGAAGGCGGTGGCGGGCCGGGTCCCGGCGACCACCGCCCGGGAGCTGCCGTCGGCGGCGCCGGCGGCGCGGCTCGTGGCCTCGCCGAAGGCGGCCGCCCAGCTCACGTCACCGGCTGCGGCGATGGCCGGGTGCTGCCCCAGGGCGGTGGCGACGGCGTCGGCGCCACTGCCGGGGGCGCCGACCACCAGGACGCGGCTCGCACCTCGCCCCGGCGCCGGCCGCGGCGGCTCGCCGGGACGGCGTGGTCGCCCGCCGGCGGTCGCGGCCGGCGGTCGCGGCCGGCGGGCCCGGCCGTTCAGCGCCTCCAGGGTCGGGCCGCACAGGTGGGCCAGCTCCACCGGGCCGCGGGTGCGCATCGGTGACAGGTCGGGCGGGCTGCCGGCAGCGACGGCGGCCACGTTGGCGCGGGCACGCTCCCGCATCTCGTCGAGGACCGCCCGGCGGGCGGGCGTGCCGTGCCCGCTGGTCGGCGACGTCGTCAGCGAGCTGGAGCGCTGCCGGCGGTGGTACAGCGGCCGTGGGACGTTGACGACCTTGCCCGCCCAGGCGGCCCGGCGCAGGAACTCGTCGTCGCCGGAGAACCGCATGCCGGTGGCGTAGCCGCCGACCCGGGCGACGAGCGAGCGGGCGACGAGCCCGGCGGGGTGGTGCTGGGCGTGGCCGGTGGGATGCCGGCGCAGGGCGGCGTTGGCGTCGAGGGGGAACAGGTGGCGCCGGGCGCTCCAGCGCTGCGTGTCGAGCACGACGTAGTCGCTGCCGACGAGCTCGGCGCCGGTGCGGGCCGACGCCTCGAGGAGCCGCTCGAGCCGTTCGGGCGCCGACCAGTCGTCGGCGTCCTGGAAGAGGATGGCGTCGTGCACCGTGGCGTCGATGACCTGCTGGACCAGCCGGTAGGGACCGACGTTCTCGGCGGCGTGCAGGAGCGTGACGCCGGGGTGGGCGGCGACGATGTCGACCGGCGGGTCCTCGGAGGCGTCGTCGACCACGACGATGCCGTCGAGGGGCCGGGTCTGCGCCAGCAGCGACCCGAGGGCGCCGGCCAGCCAGTCGTGGCAGGCGAGGTGGGGGACGACGGCCAGGACGCGTGCGTCGGCGCCGAGGCCGGCGGGCCGTCCCTCCGGGGTGGCCGGGGACGTCACGGGCGGTGCTCCAGTGTGGGCGGCGCTTGGCCGGGGGCGGACGTGGTGTCGAGCTCGTACACGGTCCCGAGGTCCTCGTGGAGGGCCACGACGCGGGCCCGCACGCTCAGGTGGGCGGCGAACCCGTCGTAGTGGTCGAGCCACCAGCCCGACGGGCCGGGGACGAGCAGGTAGCCGGCGCCGGCGGCGGCCGCCCGCTCGAGCGCGCCGACCGCCTCGGCACCGTCGGCGGGGTGGTGGCCGAGGTAGCGGCCGTCGGCGTCACCGGGCAGGTGCACGCAGCGCCGCCCCGGCAGGTCGACGAGGACGGGGTCGCCCTTCGAGACGACGGCGACGGTGGCCCCGGCCGGCACGGCGAGCGACGCGAAGGCCCGGTACCGGGCGGCGAAGCCCCACGCCTCCGCCCCCCCGGTGCCCGGGGGCGGCCCGGCGGCTCGGCGCCGGGCGTCGGCCAGGGCGTCGACCAGCGCGTCGGCCCGAACCTCCCGGCTGGCGGGGCCTGCCGTCGCCGGCCCCGGGGCGACGCGGAGCTGCCGGTAGCGGGCGACCGTCGCGGCGCGCTCGGCGACGGTGGGGGCGGCGCCCGCCGCGGCGACCAGCTCGCGGTCGGCGGTGACGCCGTCGACGACGGCCCCGCACAGCGGGTCCCAGCCCAGCCCGACTCGGTGCAGGCAGGCACCGAGGACGTCCTCAGGGTCGGCGACCATGTCGGTGACGTCGACCCGCTCGAACCGGTCGGGGTACGCCTCGGCGGCCGCGGCGAGGGCGTCGGTGCCGTCCCGCCACAGCTTGTGCCCGGCGGGGCGGGCGGCATAGGCCCCGTCGCCGCACGCCCTGGTGGCCAGGGACTCGGCGGCGGCCACGGGGTGGCGGAGGGTCCAGGGGATGGTGGCCGCCGGGAACATGGCGGCGAGCAGGGCGACGTGGGCAGGGCCGGTGACCGTCGCCCAGGACACCCAGCGGACGCGCCCGTCGCCGTCGCCGAGGCGCAGCAGGTGGGCGGCAGCCTCCCCGGCCGCCGCCGCCAGCTCCTCGGCGACCGCGGCCAGCTCCTCGGCGGGCGCGGCGGGTTCGTCGGCCGGTGCCGGCCGGCCGGTCGCGGCCAGGTGGCCGGCGGCCGGGTCGCCGGTCGGGATCGGTCGGCGGGCGGCCACCGCCCCGTCGAGGCCGCCGCGGCCG
>DASUJB010000007.1:0-10449 GCA_036279475.1 Acidimicrobiales bacterium
CACCCTCGGCACCGCGATCCGCGCCGCCACCCCCGGCACCGCGGCCACCCCCGGCACCGCGGCCACCCCCGGCACCGCGGCCACCCCTGCCGCCGCGGCCACCCCCGGCACCGCGGCCTGCACGGCCACCGGAGGGCGGGCGGCCCCGGCCGTCAGCGGGCGGGCTCACCACGCCCTCGCCAGGAGGGCGACGGCCAGGCAGGCGATGCCCTCGGAGCGGCCCAGCGCCCCCAGGCCCTCCGCCCGCTTGCCCTTGACCGTCACCGGGGCTCCGAGCGCGGCGCTGAGGCGCGCGCACATGGCGGTGCGCCGTGGCGCCAGCTTCGGCGCCTCGAGGACGACGGTGCAGTCGGCGTTCTGGGCCACCCAGCCCCCGGCCCTGACCTCGCCCGCCACCGCCTCGAGGAGGGCGATCGAATCGGCGCCGGCCCAGGCCGGGTCGGTGTCGGGGAAGCGGAGGCCGATGTCCCCCAACCCCGCCGCCCCCAGCAGGGCGTCGGCCAGGGCGTGGGCCACCACGTCGGCGTCGCTGTGCCCGGCCAGGCCCCGCTCGCCGGGGAAGGCCACACCGCCCAGCAACAGTGGGCGTCCCACCTCGTCCGAGAAGCGGTGGACGTCGAAGCCCTGCCCGATCCGCAGGACCGGCAGGGCGGTGCCGCCGGACGCCGCCACGGCCCCGGGGGCGCCACGCTGGTCAGCGGGCACGGAGCAGCGCCTCGGCCATGGTCAGGTCGGGCGGGCGCGTGATCTTCAGGTTTTCGGGGGAGCCGTCCACGACGACCACCTTGCCACCCGCCGCCTCGACCAGCGATGCGTCGTCGGTCGACTCGGGGTCGCCGGCGTGGACGCGTCGCAGCGCGGCGGGCTCGAAGGCCTGCGGGGTCTGCACCGCCACCAGGCCCTCGCGGTCGACCCTCCCCCCACCGACGGCACGCAGCGTGTCGGTCACCGGCACCACCGGCACGGCGGCGTCGGCTCCCCCCCGCACGGCCGCCACCACCGCCGCGAAGAGCCCGGCGGTGGCGAGGGGGCGGGCGGCGTCGTGGACCACCACCACCTCGGCGTCCCCCGGCACGGCCGCCAACCCGGCTCGCACGGAGCCGGAACGAGTGGCCGCGCCGGCCACCACGACGTCGACCGTCGGCTCGGGCCGCGCCCGCGCCGACGGCGCCACCACCAGCACCACGCCGTCGGCCACCGCCCGCGCCGCCCGCACCGACCAGTCGAGCACCCGCCGGCCCGCCAGCGCCTCGTACTGCTTGGCGCCTCCGAAGCGCCGCCCGGCGCCCGCGGCCACCACGATCGCCCACACACCGGCCACGACCGGGCAATCTACCGATCACCCTCCCTCGGGGCGGCCAGGCGCCGCCTCCGGCCGTGGCTGGGCGCCGGGCGGCTGCTGCCCGGACCGCACCTCGGCACCTCGTTATCGTGCCCAGTGATGCGCGCCACGGACCTGCTCGCCGACGTCGACCTGTTCGCCGACCTCACGCCGGAGGAGCTGCAGCGGCTGGCCGACGCCAGCACCCTCGAGGACCTGCGGCGCGGTGACGTGGTCTTCCACGAGGACGAGCAGGCCGACACGCTCTACGTCGTCAGCAGCGGGCGGGTGGCCATCTCCAAGCGGTCGGTCGACGGCCGGGAGTCCGTGGTCGCCCTCATGGAGCCGGGCGAGCTGTTCGGCGAGATGGGCCTGTTCGAGCCACTGGGGCGCTCGGCCGAGGCGCGGGCCCTCGAGCCGTCCCAGCTGCTGGCCATCGGCTACGAGCCCATCCGACGTGTCTACACCGAGCGTCCCGAGCTGCTGTGGGGCGTGGTGGCGCTCCTGGCCGGGCGGCTGCGGACGATGGACGTGGCCCTGGCCGACTCGGTGTTCCTCGACGTCACCGGGCGCACCGCCAAGCGCCTCGTGGAGATGGCAGCCGGGTCCGACGAGTTCACCTTGCCCGTCACCCAGGAGGAGCTGGCCGCCATGGTGGGAGCGTCCCGCGAGCGGGTGAACAAGGCGATCGCCAGCTTCGTCCGGCTCGGGTGGATCGAGCAGTCCGATCGTCGCTACCGCATCACCGATCGCGCCCAGCTGGAGCGCCGCGCCCGCTAGGCCGGCGCCCGCCTCGAGCCCGCTCCCCCCCAGCCGGCGCCCCACTCGAGCCCGCTGCCCACCCAGCCGGCGCCCGCCCAGCCCGGCGCCCGCTCGGCCGCCGCGACCACCCAGCCGCTGCCTCGTCGAGCTCGGCACGAGCCACCGCCTCCCGACCCGTCGACGGCGCCGGTCGGGCGGCGCCCGACCGTCATCGGGAGTCGAGGTGGGCGACCGCCCGGCGCCAGGCGTCGGCCGCCTCGGCGGGCCGGTGGGCGGGCCGAGACGGGTCGTGGGCGAAGCCGTGGTCGGCGCCCTCGTAGCGCACGACCTCGACGCCGGCAGCCTCGAGGGCTGCCAGGTCCGCGGCGGGCAGCCACGGATCGGCCGTGCCGGCCAGCTCGAGGGCGGGGCTCGACCCGGGGGAGGCGAGGGCGGCCAGAGGCTCGCCCTGGGTGGGGCTCTGCCACATGGCCGGCACCCGGGCCATGCCGTAGAACGACACGACGCGGTCGAAGCGGCCGACGGCCGCCGCCTTGAGGGCGTACATCCCGCCCATGCAGAACCCCACCACGCCCACGGGCTCCACGCCGATGGCGTCGGCGGCGGCGACGGCGTCCCCGAGCACCCGAGCGTCGTCCAGCGTGGCTCCCCGTGCCAGCCTCTCCTCCACCGTGGGGGCCGGCCGCCCGGCCCACAGGTCGAAGGCGCACACCACCCGGCCGGTCACGGCGGCCAGGCGAGCCACGAGGTCGTCGAAGAGGGAGCGCAGGCTCCCGATGTCGGGGATCACGACGAGGCCGCCGGACGGCGGACCGGGCGGACGGGCGATCTCGGCCACCGTGCCGGAGGAGAGCGTCGTGCGCATGCCGCGGGAGGGAGGCGAGGTGCCTAGGTGTAGCGGTCGATGATGCTCGACTCCGCCAGGCGGGACAGCCCCTCCTTGACGGCTCGGGCGCGGGTGGCACCGACCCCGGTGACGTCGTCGAGGTCGTCGATGGTGGCCCGCATGATCCTCTGCAGCGTGCCGAACCGCTCGACGATGCGATCGACCACGCTCTCGGGTAGGCGGGGGATGCGGGAGAGCAGGCGGTAGCCCCGCGGCTGCACGCTGGCGTCGAGGTCCACGCCGTCCCCCGGCAGCTGCAGCGTGGCGGCCACCGCGTCCAGGTCGAGCAGCTCCTCCGTGGTGAGTGCGGCCAGCGCCTCCATCGCCCCCTCGAGCTTCCACTCCCCGTCCCCGGTGAAGTAGTCCAGCATCACGAGGCGCCGCTCGTCCTCGACGCCGCCCATCAGCTCGTCGAGCTGGAGCTTCACCAGCCGGCCGTCGGCCCCCAGCTGGACGATGTCGGCGGCGATCTCGTCGGCGATGCGTCGCACCATCTCCGTGCGCTGCAGCACGTTGACCACGTCCCGGGTGGTGACCAGGTCCTCGACCTCCAGGGCCGACAGGGAGGCGGTGACCCCGTCCAGCCGGTCGCGGTAGCGCTCGAGGGTCTGCAACGCCTGGTTGGCCCGCACGAGCAGGCGGGGGATGGCCTCGAGGGGGTGCTTCTCGTCGCCGACGTACACGGCGATGATCGCCATGTCCTCGGAGACCGACACCACCGGCACGTCGATGGAGCGGGCCACCCGCTCGGCCGTGCGGTGGCGGGTCCCCGTCTCCGACGTCGGCACGTTGGGGTTGGGGACGAGGTGCACGTTGGCACGGGCGATGCGGCTGGCATCACGGGCCAGGATGATGGCGCCGTCCATCTTGGCCAGCTCCGACAGCCGCTGGGGGCTGAAGGCGGCGTCGAGCAGGAACCCCCCCGAGCAGATGTTCAGCACCTCGGGACCGTCGCCCACCACGATGAGCGCTCCCTTGCTGGCCTGGAGGATGCGGTCGATGCCCTCACGCAGCGGCGTACCGGGCGCCACCGCCGCGAGCACGCCCATGAGGGCGGTGCTGGGACGGGAAACCACGGCACCCAGCGTAGTTCGGGTGGGCACCGACTCCGGGCCATGCCTGCGCCACTCACACCGCGAGTCGCGACGGCCACTCCCCCTCGAGGGCCGCGCCCAGCGCCTCGGTCAGCGACGAGGCCCTGCTCAACCGGAGCCCGGCGGGGCCGTCGGGCGCCGATCCCGGCACCACGGCGTGGGTGAACCCCAGGCGGCCGGCCTCGGCGAGGCGCCGCTCGGTCCGCTGCACCTGGCGTAGCTCACCCCCCAGCCCGATCTCCCCGCACGCCACCAGCGGGGCCGGCACGACCGCGCCGGTGGCCGACGACGCCACCGCCACGGCCATGGCCAGGTCGACCGCCGGCTCGGCGACCCGCACGCCGCCGGCCACGCCCACGTGCACCTCGCACCGGGACAGGTCGAGCTCGGCCCGCCGGTCCAGCACGGCCAGCACCTGGGCCAGCCGGCCGACGTCGACCCCCTGGGTGGTGCGCCGGGGCGCCGGCACCGACGACGGGACCACGAGCGCCTGCACCTCGACCAGCAGTGGTCGCTGGCCGTCCAGCACGGGGGCCACCACCGACCCCGGCACACCGACCGGACGGTCGGCCAGGAACAGGGCGCTGGGATCCGGCACACCGGTGAGCCCGGCCTCGCCCATCTCGAACAGGCCGAGCTCGTGGGTGCTGCCGAACCGGTGCTTGACCGCCCGCAACATGCGCAGGGCGTGGTGGCGCTCCCCCTCGAAGGCCAGGACGGTGTCGACCAGGTGCTCGAGCAGGCGGGGACCGGCCAGGTCGCCGTCCTTGGTGACGTGGCCGACGAGGACGACGCTGACCCCCCGGCGCTTCGCCTCGCCCACCAGCAGGTGGGCGCACCCCCGTACCTGGGCCGCCGAGCCGGGGGCCGACGGCAGGTCCGGGTCGTGGACGGTCTGGATGGAGTCGACCACCAGCACCTCGGGCGCCAGGTCGTCGAGGTGGGCGACCACGTGGGGCAACGACGTCTCGGCTACGAGCCACAGCGCCGGCGGCGTGGCGCCCAGCCGCCCGGCCCGGAGCGCCACCTGACGGGCCGACTCCTCCGACGTCACGTACAGGCAGCGCCCTCCCCGGCCCGCCACCGACGCCAGGGCTTGCAGCAGCAGGGTCGACTTGCCCACCCCGGGCTCGCCCCCGAGCACGGTGACCGAGCCGGGAACCAGCCCGCCCCCCAGCACGCGGTCCAACTCGGCCTCACCGGTGGGGACGGGAGCGGCGGCGTCGCCGAGGGCCTCGGCGATGGGGACGGGGGTGGAGCGGGAGGCCGAGACCACGGGACCACGCGCCCGGACCGCCCGCGCCGGCGCCACCGGCTCCGGCCCGATGGTCCCGGACCCGTCGCACGCCGGGCACCAACCCGTCCACTGCGGGTGCTCGGCACCACAGGTGGAGCAGCGGAAGACGGACGTCACGCGGGGCACGTACGAACCCTACGGAGGCGGTGCGACACCCACGGCGGGGCCGACGCCCCGGCCGGCGGCGTCACGCTCGACGGCGGCGCACCGACCGGGAGGCCAGCAGGACGGCGAGGGCGGCGGCGGCCACGGCGGCCACCGCCGCCAGGATCAGCACCGGCACGTCCCACACCGTCCTCTCGGCCCGCAGCTCCACCGGGGCGGCACCCAGCCGGGGCGACCACGACCGCGCCGCCCCCGCCAGGTCGGCGACCACCTCGATCCGCACGGCGTCGGCCAGGGGACGCCCGAGGCGGGCCTCGATGGCGCTCGCGTCCTCGCCCACCGGCTCGCCGTCGAGCGCGGCCGCCAGGCCCTCGTCCCCGAAGGACTCGATCCCACCCTGGAGGTCGAGGGTGCCGGTGAAGCCCACCTCGGTGCGGCCGAAGCCCGCCGCGCGGGTCACCCGGGCGTCGCGCAGCACCCCTGACGAACCGGTGACCTGGGCCAGGAGCCGCTCCGCCTCAGCGGGCGTGCCGAAGCGGCGGCTGACCCGCAGCCTCGCCCCGCCGCCGGCGGCCACCGGCTCGCCCACCTCCCACCCGGCAGTGGCGAGGTCGTCGGTGCGCACCATGGCCGCCACGTCGGCCCGGCTGGCGACCCCGTCACCGTCGAGGTCGGGCAGCCGGGCCACGGCCTCGTCGTCGAGGGTCACCTCCACGGTGACCCTGCCCGATCCGTCCTCCGCCACCTCCAGGTCGACCGTGCCGCGCACCTGGCACGCCGGGGCGGACAGGGCGACGGCCGGTGCCAGCAGGGCGACCAGCGACCGGGGACGCCGACGGCACCGGCGCAGGCGGGGGAAGGGCACGGATCGCCGACTCTAGCGACCGGCCGCCGGGCGACCCTCCCGGGTCGCGCGCCAGCCGACACCTCCACGACCGTCGCCGGACGCGACCGGGGCCGCCCGTGGGCGGCCCCGGTCGTCCGAGCGTGGAGCGACGGTCAGCCGTCGCCCGCCTCGGCCAGCTCCATGGGGGGAGGGCTGAAGCCCTCGACGGTACGGAAGACCAGCTTCCTCTCGCCGGGCGAGTCGGGATCGTCCTCGACGTCGACCACGACGATCTCCCCGGCGCGAAGCTCCTTGAGGAGCAGCTTCTCGGACACCGGGTCCTCGACCATGCGCTGGATGGCCCGACGCAGGGGTCGGGCGCCGAGCTGGGGGTCGTAGCCCTTCTCGGCCAGCAGGTACTTCGCCTCCTGGGTGAGCTCGAGCCCCAGGCCCTGGCTCTCGAGCTGCCGCTGCACCCGCCCGATCATCAGATCGACGATCTGGGTGACCTCCTCCTTGGTGAGCTCGTGGAACACGATCGTGTCGTCGATGCGGTTCAGGAACTCCGGGCGGAAGTGGAGCTTCAGGGCGTCGTTGACCTTCTCCTTCATCTTCTCGTAGGAGACGGCCTCGTCGGCCCGGGCGAAGCCCACCGCCGCCTTGCGCAGGTCGGCGGTGCCCAGGTTGGAGGTCATGATCAGCACGGTGTTGCGGAAGTCGACCGATCGGCCCTGGGCGTCGGTGAGCCGTCCCTCCTCCAGGATCTGGAGGAGGGTGTTGAAGACGTCGGGGTGCGCCTTCTCGATCTCGTCGAACAGGACCACCGAGAACGGCTTGCGCCGGACGGCCTCGGTGAGCTGGCCACCCTCCTCGTACCCGACGTAGCCGGGAGGCGAGCCGACGAGGCGGGACACCGTGTGCTTCTCCATGTACTCGGACATGTCGAGCTGGATCAACGCCGTCTCGTCGCCGAAGAGGAACTCGGCCAGCGTCTTGGCCAGCTCCGTCTTGCCGACCCCGGAAGGGCCCAGGAAGATGAACGACCCGCTGGGCCGCTTGGGGTCCTTCAGGCCGGCACGGGTGCGCCGGATGGCCTGGCTGACGGCCTTGATGGCGTCCTCCTGGCCGACGACCCGCTTGTGCAGCTCGTCCTCCATCCGGAGGAGCTTCTGGGTCTCCTCCTCGGTGAGCTTGTAGACGGGGATGCCCGTCCACAGCGAGAGGACCTCGGCGATGGCCTCCTCGTCGACCTCGTCGAACAGGTCGACGCCCGAGTCCTTGATCTCGCGCTCCTTGGTCTCCTTGCGGGCCAGGAGCTCCTTCTCGGTGTCCCGCAGGCGGCCGGCCTCCTCGAAGTTCTGAGCCTCGACGGCCCTCTTCTTCGACTCGACCACCCCGGCCAGCTCGTTCTCGAGGTCCTTGTAGTCCGCCGGGGTCTGCATGCGCCGGATGCGCAGGCGGCTGCCGGCCTCGTCGATGAGGTCGATGGCCTTGTCGGGTAGGTACCGGTCGCTGATGTAGCGGTCGGCCAGGTTGGCCGACGCGACCAGGGCCTGGTCCGTGATGGTGACCCGGTGGTGAGCCTCGTAGCGATCGCGCAGGCCCTTGAGGATCTCGATGGTGTGGGCGACCGTGGGCTCGTCGACCGTGATCTTCTGGAAGCGGCGCTCGAGGGCGGCGTCCTTCTCGAAGTGCTTGCGGTACTCGTCGAGCGTCGAGGCACCGACGGTCTGGAGCTCGCCCCGGGCCAGCATGGGCTTGAGGATGGAGGCAGCGTCGATGGCCCCCTCGGCGGCACCTGCCCCGACGAGCGTGTGGATCTCGTCGATGAACAGGATGATGTCGCCCCGGGTGCGGATCTCCTTGAGCACCTTCTTCAGGCGCTCCTCGAAGTCGCCGCGGTACCGGCTGCCCGCCACGAGGGCCCCCAGGTCCAGCGTGTAGAGCTGCTTGTTCTTGAGCGTCTCGGGCACGTCGTCGGCCACGATGGCCTGCGCCAGGCCCTCCACGATGGCCGTCTTGCCGACGCCGGGCTCGCCCACCAGCACCGGGTTGTTCTTGGTGCGGCGCGAGAGCACCTGCATGACCCGCTCCATCTCGCGGGTGCGGCCGATGACGGGATCGAGCTTCTTCTCCCGGGCCAGCTGGGTGAGGTTGCGCCCGAACTGGTCGAGCACCAGCGAGCCGGTGGGCTGGTTCTCGGAGGATCCGCCGCCGGGGGTGGCACCCGCCTTCTCCTGCCCGGGACCGCCCGAGCCCTGGTAGCCCGACAGCAGCTGGATGACCTGCTGGCGAACCCGGGACAGGTCGGCACCCAGCTTGACCAGCACCTGGGCCGCCACGCCCTCGCCCTCGCGGATGAGGCCGAGCAGGATGTGCTCGGTGCCGATGTAGTTGTGGCCGAGCTGGAGGGCCTCGCGGAGCGACAGCTCGAGGACCTTCTTGGCGCGGGGGGTGAACGGGATGTGCCCAGAGGGCGACGAGCCACCCTGACCGATGATCTCCTCGACCTGCTGGCGCACGGCCTCCAGGCTGATGCCCAGCGACTCGAGAGCCTTGGCCGCGACGCCCTCGCCCTCGTGGATGAGGCCAAGCAGGATGTGCTCGGTGCCGATGTAGTTGTGGTTGAGGAGCCGGGCTTCCTCCTGGGCCAACACGACGACCCGTCGTGCCCGGTCGGTGAACCGTTCGAACAAGAGACCTTCCTCCCGCCGGTCGGGGGATCCGTGGGCAAACTCTACAGCCCCCTGGCGTGGTCGAGACTTCCGCCTGTGTGAACTCTGGAAGTTCGTCACGGGACCGTCCACGACCCGGCACGCCCCGTGACGAGGAGGGCGCAGGTGCGCGCCGTCGGCGCTGGGGACCGGTCCTCCCGGGGCCCACGCCGTCGCTCCACGCGGTTTCCGGCCCCGTCCCGGGTCACCTACGGTCTGGCCGTGGCCTACCCCGACCCGCTGGCGGACCTGCCGGGCATGGACGAGCTGCGCCAGCGCGTCGAGAAGCGCCTGCTGGCGGCGGTCGAGTCCGAGCACCGGGCCATGACCGACATGGCCTCGCACCTGGTGCGGGCGGGCGGCAAGCGCCTGCGCCCCGTGCTGTCCGCCCTGGCCTCCGCCGTCGGCCGGCCCGACGTCACGGTCCTCGACGAGGCGGTGACCGGCGGGGTGGCGTGCGAGCTGGTCCACGTGGGCTCCCTGCACCACGACGACGTCATCGACGAGGCTCGCAGCCGCCATGGCGTCGACAGCGTGAACGCCCGCTGGGGCAACCTCCGGGCCATCCTCTCGGGCGACTTCCTCCTGGCCCGGGCGTCGGAGCTGGCGGCCACCCTCGGCACCGAGGTGGCGGGCGTCCTGGCCGCCACCATCGGGCGACTGTGCACCGGCGAGGTCCTCGAGCTGGAGCTCGCCTACCGGGTCGACCGCTCGCCCGACGACTACGCCGCGGCCGTCGACGGCAAGACCGCCGCGCTGTACGCGACGGCCTGCCGCATCGGGGGCCTGGTGGCCGGCGTGCCGCGACCCCACGTCGAGGCGCTGACCGCCTTCGGCCGCCACTACGGCACGGCGTTCCAGGTGGTCGACGACATCCTCGACGTGGTGGCGGCGGACGAGGAGCTGGGCAAGCCCGCCGGCCACGACATGGCCGAGGGGATCTACACGCTGCCCGTCCTCTGCACCCTGCGCGGCCCCGCTGGCCGCGAGCTGCGGGACCTGCTGGGCGGTCCGCTGTCCGACGACGCCCGGGCCCGGGCGCTGGCCATCGTGCGGTCGGGCGACGGGGTCGAGCAGGCGCTCGTCGAGGCACGGGCCGCCATCGACCGGGCCGTGGCCCACCTCGCCGACCTCCCTCCCACCCCGGCGACCACCGCCCTGGCCGCCGCGGCCCGCCACCTCCTCGCGGGGGTCGAGCGTGGGGCCGGGTGACGGCCCTCCCCGCCCCGCGGCCGTCCCGGCGGGGTGGGGAGGCAGGGAAGCGACGACCGACGACGGGGCCCCAGCGGCGTGCGCGTGACCGCTCGCGTGGACTACGCGGTGCGGGCCGCCCGGGAGCTGGGCGCGGCCGGGCCCGAGCCCCGCACCGCCGAGGCCGTCGCCGAGCGCCAGGGGCTGCCCCTGGCCTTCACGCGCCAGATCCTCGCCCGGCTGCGCCGGGCGG
>DASUJB010000008.1:0-11423 GCA_036279475.1 Acidimicrobiales bacterium
ACCGGTTGCTGCCGGTGCTGCGCCGCTGGCCCGGAGCGCAGTGGACCATGGCCCTCGGCTGCGTCGCCTTCATCGTCGCCGTCAGCCTGTTCGCCACCGCCCGCCGGGACCTGTGGGAGATCCTGGTGGTGATGGGGCTGGCCGGCGTGGGCGTGGGCACGGTCTTCGCGTCGATGCCGACGATGATCGTGGCCGCCGTGGAGGGCGACGAGACCGGGAGCTCGCTCGGCCTCAACCAGGTGCTGCGCACCGTCGGCTTCGCCATCGGCAGCGCTACCAGCGCCTCCATCCTGGCCGCCCACACCGACGGGGGCTCCCCCTTCCCCGACGACGCCGGCTACACCGTCGTGGCGCTGGTGTCGGTCGCCATGTGGCTGGTGACGCTCCTCGTCGCCCGGCCCCGGGCCGGCCTCGCCCCCACCCTCGCGCCCCCGGCCGCCGCCACCCTGGAGGAGCTCGAGCGCGAGAGCGTGGACGCCCAGGTGGCGGGGGCCCTCATCTACGAGCTGCACCCCCGGGAGCACGAGGGCGATCGATGACGAACGCCTCACCCACCCCGGCACGGGACGCCGGCCGCACGCGAGACGCGGCCCGGACGCGGACAGCCCTGCTCGACGCCGCCCGGCGCCTGTTCGGCCACCAGGGCTACGACCGCACCACCCTGCGGGACATCGCCGAGCTGGCCGGCGTCGACCCCGCCCTCATCGCCCGCTACTTCGGGGGCAAGGCGGGGATCTACGTGGCCAGCCTCGACGACGTCGAGCCGGCACCCGCCGACGGCCGGCAGGATGCCGACGAGGGCTTCCTCGAGGGCCTGATCGAGCGGACGATGCGGCGGGGCCCGGGCCCGCTGCTGCAGGCCGCCGTCACGCCGGCCTGCGATCCGGCGGTGGCCGCCGCCGCTCGCCGCATCCTCGCCGCCCGCATCCTCGCGCCCGTGCGGGCCCGGGCCGACGCCGCCGGCCTCGACCGGCCCCAGCTCCGGGCCGAGCTGGCCGCCGCCGCCCTGGCCGGGGTGGCCCTGGCCCGCGCCGCCGGCGTGTTCGACGTGCTGGCCTCCGTGGACCAGGAGGAGGCCGTCCGCCTGACCCTCGACATGCTCGAAGGGATCGCCGGCGTGGCCGTGCCCCACCCCCCCGACGGCCACCCCGCCGCCTCCGTCGACTGACCGCGGCGTCGCTGGCCGGCACGCCGTCCCCGGCACCGGCCCGCTCCGTCCCTGGCGCCCCGCCGTGGGGGCTCTGCCGCGGTGGAACCCCGCCACCGGACGGCGGCTCACGGCTCACGGCACGCCCGGCGCCGGGAGGCCTCCACCGCGGCACCCCCCTGCCGAGCTCGCGTCTGACCTATGGGGGAGTCAACGCCCTCCCCGCAGGGCTTGGTTCGGCCTTGTCGTCCGCCGCCTACTGCGCACGCTCCTTGCGGAGCTGTGCGGCCGCGGAGGTGGCTCACACGAGCGTAAGGCGCTCAACGGGTTGGCCGGTGACCTCGGCGATGAGGTCGAAGTCCTTGTCGAGGTGCAGCACCGTGAGCTCCCCCAGCTCGGCCGTGGCGGCGATCAGCAGGTCCGGTATCGACGGTGCACGGTGCAACCCTTGTGCGGCGAGCGCTGCCTGGACCTCGACGGCGCGGTCCTCCATGCGTGGCGTGAGATGCTCCACCGGCATCGAGGCGATCGGTGGCCCGCCGAGGAGGTCACGATGGTCGCTGGCCGAACGGGCCGAGAAGCCCACCTCGAGACGGGTGACCGTGCCGATGCGCACGAGGCCTCGTTCGATCCGGGCCGCCCACTCCGCGGATTCGGTGGCGAGGTGGAGCCGGGCGATGGCCGACTTGTCGATCAACCAGGCGGTCACGACCAGGCGCTGGAGATGATCGCCGGGTCCTCCAGGTCGGCGGCGAGAGTCGCTAGGCGTGCGAGGTGCTCGACGGTGACTGGGCCGGACTCATGAGTCCGTTCACGATCGAGAGCGCGCCGGAGGTACTCGGTGCGGGAGAGCCCGACCCGCCTCGCCTTGGCGTCGATCGCGACCACTACCTCGTCGGGGACGTCTCGGATCAGGATGTCGGGCATGGCGCCTCCCCGTCGATGATATCTAAGGATATCAACGGTCGTCGGTGGGCACGCACGCCGATTTGGGCGCCGCAGGCGACCCCGGGCGCGACGAGCGGCGAACCCTGTGAGCTGGTTCGCCGCTGCTGGCACCCCCAACGGGATTCGAACCCGTGTCGCCACCTTGAGAGGGTGGTGTCCTCGGCCACTAGACGATGGGGGCACGTGGACGAGCCAGCATATCCCGCCACCGGGTCACGGCCGAACCGGGCCTCGGGTCGGTGTGCCGCGGGCCGGCGACGCCCGGTCGTCCGGCCGACCGGCCCCGGCACCGGATGCCCACCGCCCGCATCGGCGCCGGCCCGGCGACCCTGGCCGAGACCGATCCCGCCGTGATCCCCTACTCGCCGCCAGCCGAGGAGCGGGCCGCCGGTGCCCCCGGGGGAGGCGGGTACGAGGGAGGGCTGTCCTCGGGGGTCAGCTCGTCCACGACGGTCAGCGCGTGGGCGCGGTCGGCGAACGGCCGGGGGGCGGGGGCGCCGTCGATGGTGAACCGCCGTCCCCCGTCGGACCGCCGCCAGGCCCCCACCCCCATCGTCCCTCGCTCGTCGGGAGCCTCGACCGTCCCGTCCCACCAGATCTCCACCGCGTCGTCGATGGCCTGGTAGTCCATGTCGGGGAAGACGCCCCAGCTCCCGTAGCTGACCTGGGGGTTCGACGGCCCGCCGCCGCGGGGCGGGATGCGGAACAGGCCACGGGCGAAGGTCTCCGCCGTCAGCTCCGGGCCGGCCATGTGGATGCCGGCCACCAGCCACGCCGCCGGGGGCGCCAGCAGCGCGTACTGGTTGCGGGCCGGCGGCAGGGCGCCGTCGCCCCGGTACCAGCGGTACAACCGGATCGGCTCCTGCAGATCCTGGTCGGTGGGGGCAGCGAGCTGCGAGATGCCGTAGGCCCGCTCCATCTGACCGGGGTCCCACGAGCGGGCCAGGGCGTTGGTGTCGGTCAGGGCGGTGCCCGTGAAGATCCACTCGGGGTGGTAGCGCTGGGCCGTGGCCGCCCGGGTGAGGTAGCCGGGCATGAAGGGGTCGCCCATGAACACCACGGTGGTGATCCCCTCGGCCTTGAACTTGGCGATCAGCTCCGTCGCCTTGGCCGGCAGGCTGGGCATGTCGAGCACGTAGGTCTCGGTCAGATCCACCCGGCCGAACCGCCCCTCCTGGTCCTCGGCCGTCTCGCCGTAGATGGGAGGGTCCTGCTCGAAGTGGATGGCTCCCACCCTGCGGGGACGGCCCCGCAGGTCGCCGCCGGCGAAGGCTGCCACCTCGCCGGACGTGCGGCGCTCGCCCGCCTCGGTCCAGGCCTGGAGCATGCCGAGGAACTGGTTCGGGCTGGGCGGCGTGTCCCACAGGTAGGGCGCCATGTCGAGCACCATGTCGTCGGGGAGGTAGGAGCCGCAGCCGTAGCAGGGGATGCCGGCCTCGGCGATCGCCTGGGCGAACGTGCCCCGGTCGAGGGCCGGCCCGCCGATCACCGCGAACGGGTCCATGGCGATCACGTCGATGGCGTCGGCCGTCGACGCCACCGGGTCGTTCGACGCCCCGCTGGCCGCGAACGGCACCACCTCGATCCGCCGGCCGTAGGTCTCGGCCACCGAGGCCTGGATGTCGACGAAGGCCTGGAGGGTGTCGAGCCGCTGCTCGGCGCTGTCGTCCAGGCCCATCCCGCCCAGGATGGCGGCGAGGTCGGCGCTGGTCGCCGGTGCGTAGTAGACGACCTTCACGGCGTCGGCGGTGACACCCCGGGCGGTGGCACCGCCGTTGCCCCCGACGGGGGTGGGCACGCACGGCAGGGCGTACACCGAGGGCAGCTCCACCGTGCCCCGGTCGGTGTCGCAGGTGTCCGGCCACGCCTGCTCGTCGAGCGCCTCGTCCGCCTCGGCCTCGGCGTAGGTGACGGGCATCTGCCCCGTGGGGGCGGGGGCGCCGGGCTCGGTGGCGGCAGTCGACGTCCACTGGACCTCGCCGCCCGGCGTGGCGGTGCGGTCACCGCTCCGCTCGCCGTCGTCGCCGCCCCCCACGACCGTCACCGCCCCGAGCGCCACGACGGTCACGACGGTGAGGACCAGAGGGCCGTTACGGCGGAGCCGGTTCGAACGACTGGCCGGGGAGGCGTGGGGCACCGGCCGCATCAGCGCTGCTCCCCCGTCCCGGCCCCGGCGGTGCCGGCTCGCGCCCCGCTGCGGTGGGCGGCGGCGCCGCCGCCGCCCAGGTACGAGGCCACCACGTGGGGGTGCGCCAGCACGTCGGCGGGTGGGCCCGCGGCCACCACCCGGCCCTGGTCCAACGCCACCAGCCGGTCCGCCACCCCCGTGACCAGCGGCATGTCGTGCTCGATCAGCACGACGGCGACGCCCAGCTCGTCCCGCAGGCGCCCGATCACGGGGCCGAGCGCCTCGGCCTCGCGCTGGGCGATGCCGCTCGACGGCTCGTCGAGCAGGACCACCTCGGGCTGGTGCGCCACCGTGCAGGCCAGGTCCACGATGCGGCGCGACCCTGTCGACAGCTCGTGGACGGGCTTGGCGCGGTCGGCTCCCAGGCCGAACAGCTCGACCAGCTCGTCGACCCGCTGCAGGACGGCCAGCTCGGCGTCGAAGGCGGCGGGAAGGTGGAGGGCGGCCCGTATCGGCCCTCCTCCCTCGATCCACCGCTCGAGCGCCACGGCGATGCACTGGTCGACGGTCATGGCGGGGAAGAGCCGTGCGTCCTGGAACGACCGGCCCAGCCCGGCCCGGGCCCGCCCCGGCGCGGCCAGGCCGGTCACGTCCCGCCCGCCCAGCAGCACCCGCCCACGCTCGGCGGGCAGGAACCCCGACACGACGTCGAACAGGGTGGTCTTCCCCGCGCCGTTGGGACCGACGACCCCGACGATCTCGCCGGCCGCCACCGCCAAGGACACGTCGTCGAGGGCTCGCACGCCGCCGAACGCCCGGTCCACGTGCCGCACCTCGAGAGCCGGCACCGCCGCGGGCACCACGGTCACCGACCCGTGCCGCGACCCTGGCCAGCGGTCCGACCCGGCGTCACCGGAGGGACCGGACCCACCAGCCCCGCCCCGCCACCCGTGCGACGACCCCGCCGCGCTGGCCGCGCCGACCGGAGCCCGCCACGGCCCCGCTCCACCGGCCGCACCGGCCGCACCGGCCGCACCGGCCGCGTCCGCCGCCGGTCGATCGCCACCCACCGGTCCGTCCCGGCGCGCCGCTCCCTCGAGGAACACGGACCGCAGCACGTCGGGGCGGTCGAGGAGCTCGGTGGTGGGGCCGTGGAAGCGCACCTCGCCCTTCTCCATGAAGTAGGCCCGCTCGGCGAGCTCGAGCGCCACGTTCACCGACTGCTCGACCACCACCACGGTGGCACCCCGGTCGCGGATGCGTCGTACCACGTCGACGAGCCGCTCGACCACCACCGGGGCCAACCCCAGGGACAGCTCGTCCACGAGCACCAGCCTCGGTCGCGTCAGGAAGGCCATGGCCAGCGCCAGCATCTGCTGTTGCCCACCCGACAGGTCGGCAGCCGGGTCCGCCAGGCGCGACCGCAGCTCGGGGAACAGCCCGAGCACCTCCTCGGCGCCCTCGCCGGGGGACCGGCCCCGGCGCCGGTCGATCCACCCCGCGGCCCGCAGGTTGTCGGCGACCGTCAGCGACGGGAACGTGCCCTGCCCGCCGGGCACGAGGGCCACGCCCCGTCGAGCGACCTCGTGGGCCGGGGCCCCGGTGATGTCGCAACCGTCGTGGAGCACCCGGCCGGCGCTGGCGGGGGCCAGGCCGCAGATGGCCTTGAGGAGGGTCGACTTCCCGGCCCCGTTGGTCCCCAGCAACGCCACGATCTCGCCCTCGCCGACCTCCACGTCGACGCCGAACAGCACTTGCACGCCGCCGTAGCGCACGTCCACGCCTCGCACCACCAGCAGCCCGACGGCACCCGCCCCGCCCGCAGGCCCCACGCCACCCGTCCCCGCACCACCGGCCACGCCCGCAGGCCGGGCACCACTCGTCCCCTCCGCAGGCTGGGCACCGGCGGCTGCCCCCGACCGGGGCCCCCGCCCCCGCCCGGGCCCGTCCGCCACCAGCCCGGGGACCACCAGGCCCCGGCGTCGCGCCAGCCATCCCAACGCCAGGTCGCGGCCCCGGAACAGGGCGCCGCCCAACCCGCCCGGTACCACCAGCAGCACGGCCAGCACGCCGATCGACGAGGCGAGCAGGCGCCAGTCGTCCGGCAGGAACCAATCCCCGCCCACCAGGAACGACGCTCCGACGACCGCCCCGGTCACCGAGCCCAAGCCGCCCACCACCGCAGCCGTGAAGACGACGAGGTTGTCCTGCTCGGGGAACAGGCCCAGCGTGAACCGGCCCTGTTGGGCCACCAGCAGCACACCGGCCACGGCGGCGACGAACCCCGACAGGGCGAACGCCGCCAGCTTGGCCCTCACCACCGGCACGCCGAAGGCAGCCGCCGCCCTCTCGTTCTCGCGCAGCGCCACCAGCACGCGGCCGGTGCGGCTGTGCCGGACGCCGACCACCCCGGCCACCACCACCGCGAACGTGCCCAGGGCCAGCCAGTACCAGTCGTCGGGGTGCTCGGCGTGCCAGGCTCCCAACACCGGTCCCACCTCGACCCGTCCTGCCGGCACCCAGGGGAAGAACCGGGGGTCGAGCAGGTAGCGGGTCGTGGCGAGGGCGAAGGCCAGGGTCGTCACCGCCAGGTACAGGCCGGACAGCCGCAGGGCGGGCAGGCCCACCACCACGGCCACCGCCGCCCCGGCCAGCCCCGCCACGGGAAGGGCGAGCGCCAGGTCCCACCCCAGGTCGTGCACCATCGAGGCCCCCGTGGCCGCCCCCACGGCCACGAAGCCCATCTGGCCGAGCGAGACCTGCCCGGCCCATCCCGTGAGCACCGTGACCGACAGGATCACCAGCGAGAACGCCACCACCGCCGCCGCCTTCAGCGTGTCGCCGGGTCCGAGCACGACGGGTAGGGCCACCAGCACCACCGTCCCCCCGGCCAGGCCCAGCGCCCGGACGCACCGCACGGGTCCGAGCCGTGCCACCTCGGAGGGCACGGGCCGCACCTCCGGGGCCGCCTGCCACGACGAGGTGGCATCGCCGGCCGCCCGGCTGACGTCCCGCCGCCGCACCACCAGTGCCACCAGGATCACCACGGCCAGCACGGGCGCCACCACGGCGTCGGAGCCCAGGTCGAGGTGGACCGGGCCCACGGCCAGCTCGTCGCGCCAGCGGACGTGGGCCTCGAGCAGGCCGAGGGCCATGGCGCTGGCCACGACGGCCGGCAGGTGGGTCAGCCGGCCCAGGGTCAGCGCCGCCAGCGCCCCGAGGAGCACCGTCAGCCCCACCGGCGAGCCCAGGGGCACGCCCACGATGCCCGCCTGCAGGAACAACGCCAGGAACGACAGCGCCGCCGCGCCCGACCACACGACCGTGTGGAGGCGGCCCACGGGGATGCCCAACGACGCCGCCCGATCAGCCCGGTCGGCCGCGGCCCGCACGGCCACGCCCACGTCGGTGGAGCGCAGGAAGACGGCCACCGCCACGACGGCCGCCGGTGCCGCCACCCACGCCACCGGGTAGGCGGCGTCGAACACCAGCGGCGCCACCTCGATCCGCCAGCCCCACGGCACCTCCAGCCGGGTGGCGAGCGGTCGCTCGCCCCACAGGCGCGGGACCATCAGCGAACCGAAGGCCAGGAGCTGGGCGAGCCCGATGGTGGCGACGGTCAACAGCAGCCGGCCCGACCGGGAGAAGCGCCTGACCACCGCCACCTCGACGGCGGCACCCACCGCCAGCGCCGCCACGAGGCCGACGCCGAGGGCGGCCAGGTACGGCAGGCCGGAGAAGAGGACGAGGTCGATGGCCAGGGCCGCCGGCACCAGGCCCAGGTCGCCCTGGGCGAAGTTGACGATGCGGTTGGCGCGGTACACGAGCGCCATGCCCAGGGCCACGAGCGACGTCAGGAGCCCCAGGGTGAGGCCCTGCAGCACCAGGCCCCACAGGTAGCCGCCGCCGCCGTCGGTGCTGGGGAACAGCACCTGCTGCACGGCCACGATGGCCACCGCCGGCAGGAACGGGGCCACCCGGCCGGGCTCCCAGTACCGTCGCCTGGTCGCCGGGCGGCCAGGTGCGGTTGCGGCTCCTGTCGACACACGTCCCCCCTGGTGCCGTCACCTCCGGCCCTGGCCGGCGACCCCTCGGCGGCCGCCGGCGTCGACGGGTGCACCTGCCGGCGTCCCTCATTCTGGGTGACGCGCGTCACCGCGGGCAACAGCAGCCGGCACCGGCCGCGGGCCGGCGTCAGCGGGGCTCGGTGACGGCCCAGTCGATCGGCTCGCGGCCCGCCTCGACCAGGGCGGCGTTGGCCCGCGAGAACGGTCGGCTGCCGAAGAAGCCGCTCGAGGCCGACAGCGGGGAAGGGTGAGGCGACTCGATCACCACGTGCCGGCTGGTGTCGACCAGGGCCCGCTTCCGGCGGGCGGCCGCCCCCCACAGGATGAACACGACCCGCTCCGTCTTGTCGTTGACGGCCCGGAGCACCTCGTCGGTGAACACCTCCCACCCCTTGCCCTGGTGCGACGCCGCCCGGCCCGCCCGCACCGTCAGCGAGGCGTTGAGCAGCAGCACGCCCTGGCGGGCCCAGCTGTCGAGGCAACCGTGCGCCGGCGGCGGCAGGCCGAGGTCCGACTCCATCTCCTTGAAGATGTTCTGCAGCGACGGAGGCGGCGGCACGCCCGGCCGGACCGAGAAGCACAGGCCGTGGGCCTGGCCGGGACCGTGGTACGGGTCCTGGCCGAGGATGACGGCCTTGACCTCGGCGTACGGCGTCAGGTGGAGGGCGGCGAACACCTCGTCGTGCGGCGGGTAGACGGTCGCCCGGCTCCTCTCGCTGGCGACGAACTGCTGCAGCTCGGCCCAGTACGGCTTGGCGAACTCGCCTCGCAGCACCGGGTTCCAGTCGGTCCTCATCGACGCCCATGGTGCCAGGCGCTCCCGAGCGCGGGGCACCACCGTGGGACCGAGGCGCATGATGGCCCCATGCCCGCACAGCTCAACCACACCATCGTCCGTTGCCACGACAAGCACGCCTCCGCCACCGCCCTCAGCGACCTCCTCGGCCTGCCGGCACCGGTGCCCTTCGCCCGGTTCCTGGTGGTCGAGGCGGCCAACGGCGTGTCGCTGGACTTCGCCGACGACGAGGAGGGGGAGCTCCAGCCCCAGCACTACGCCTTCCTCGTCACCGACGAGGAGTTCGACCAGGTCTTCGCCCGGCTGACCGACCAGGGCCTCGAGTACTTCGCCGATCCGGCCGGGACCCAGGCGGGATCGATCAACCACCGCGACGGTGGCCGGGGCGTCTACTGGCGGTCGGCCGACGGCCACACGCTCGAGATCCTCACCCGCCCGTACGGGTCGGGCCGGTGACCAGGCGCCGTCGCGGCTGTCGCTCTCGCTCGGGGGGGAGGACTCGAACCCCCAATGACTGGACCAGAACCAGTTGTGTTGCCGATTACACCACCCCCGAAGGCGGAAGCGACACCTTACCCGTGGCGACCTTTGCTCCGCACGTCCTTCACCGCCCTCCGCCGGCGGTGCCACGCACCACGGGCGACCGTCCCCCACCTTCCGGGGGCGAGGACTGCTCGACCTGGGCGTCGAGGTCCACGAGCCGGCCGAAGCCGACGATCCGGCCCACGGCCACGGCCACGGCCTCGCGGACGTAGTCGGGCGCCGAGCCGCCGTCCCGGCTGGGCGACACCGACGGTCGGAGCCCCAGCTCGTCGGCGATGGCCCGCACCCGCAGGGCGTGGTAGCCGTCGGTCACCAGCACCACGTCGACCATCCCCCGCTGGCGCAGGATGCGGGCCGCGGCCGCCAGCGACTCCCACGAGTTGCGCCCCTGGACCTCGAGGAGCAGGTCGCGGTCGGGTACCCCCCCGGCCCGCAGGTGGTCGGCGCCGGCCTGGGCCTCGGTGCACCGGTCGCCGTCGCGCTTGCCCCCGGTGACGACCACCGTCCTCGCCACGCCCCGCTCCCGCAACGCCCGGGCGTGGTCGAGCCGGTGCTCGAACACCGGCGAGGGGCGGCAGTCGTACTGGGCGGCGCCGAGCACGACGATGGCGTCGGCGTGGGCAGCGTCGTCGCGGCGGCTGGCCGCGACCACCTGCACGAACGTGACCGCGAGGTAGGCGGCGGCCACGCCCAGCACGACCACCACCACCCGGGCGGCCCAGCGCCCGGCCGACGCTCGGCGACGCGACGGGACCCTCGACCCGGCCGGCCCCACGGCGATCGTCACAGTCGGGAGCGAGCCGACCGCAGGCGGTCGAGCGTGCGCTCCCGCCCCAGCACCGCGAGGGACTCGTAGAGCGGCGGGCCCACCGCCCGGCCGGTGACGGCCACCCGCACCGGACCCTGGGCCCGGGACATCTGCGGTCGTCCCTCGGCGGTGACGAACCCGGCGGCCGCCGCCGCCTCCAGGAGAGCCGCCTCGATGCCGGATGCCTGCCACGGGCACGTGGCCAGCCGCTCGATGGCGGCGTCCAGCATGGCCGCCGCCCGGACCGGGTCCTTGGCCACGTGCTTCTGCCACGAGGCCTCGTCGACGGCGACGTCGTCGTCCCGCAGGAAGTCGACCATCGGCTCGACCTCGGTGAGGAGCCGCACCCGGTCGCGCACCAGCCCCGCGATCGGTCGCAGCACGGCCTCCGTGGCGGAGCCGTGGGCGAAGAACGGTCGTGCCCGGGCGACGAGCTCGCCGGCGTCGAGGCCACGGATGTACTCGGCGTTGACGTGCTGGAGCTTGCGCACGTCGAAGAAGGCGGGCGACGGGGTGACGTCCTCCAGCCGGAACAGCTCCACGATCTCCTCCAGCGGGCGGATCTCCACGCCGTCCCTGGGGCCCCACCCCAGCAGGGCCAGGTAGTTGACCATGGCCTCGGGCAGGTAGCCGGCGGCCCGGAACTCGGCCACCGAGACCGAGTCCCGCCGCTTCGACAGCTTCTTGCGCTGCTCGTTCACCAGGACGGGCAGGTGGGCGAAGACGGGGTGGTGGTCGAGGCCCAGGGCGTCGCCGAGGAGCAGGTACTTCGGCGTGCCGTTGACGTGCTCCTCGCCCCGGACGACGTGGGTGATGCCCATGTCGGCGTCGTCGACGGCGTTGGCCAGGAGGAACGTGGGCATCCCGGAGGAGCGCAGCAGCACGAAGTCCTCGAGGGCGGTGTTGTCGAAGGTCACCCTGCCCCGGACGAGGTCCTCGAAGCCGGTCCTGCCCTCGTCGGGGACGCGGAAGCGGAGGGCGGCCCC
>DASUJB010000009.1:0-5063 GCA_036279475.1 Acidimicrobiales bacterium
TCGGGAGGGCCGGAGCTCCCCCTCGAGCTGGAGGAGCAGGGCTACGCCGGCCTGCTCGGCGCCGAGCTGGCCGGCGAGGGTGACGAGGCCGGGGCCGCGGGGCGACCGGTCGTCGAGGATCCCTTCGGCGGCCCCCGGACCTGAGGTCCTGCCCCGGCAGCGTCAGTCGGCTCGCAGGCCCAGAGCCGACGTGACGTGGAGGGCCTCGGCCCGCAGCGCCTCGATCCAGTCGCGATCGGACGGACGGCCCCGGATGGCCAGCACGCCGGCCAGCGCCCGTTGGGTCAGCGCCACCCAGGCACGGGCCCGGGTGGCCGAGTGGCGGCGCAGGGCGGCCTGGAGGTGGCGCTCGGCCTCGCCCGTCTCGCCGAGCCGGGCGGCCAGCCGACCGAGGTGGAACGTGGCGGCGCCGGCGTAGCTGAGGTAGCCGGCGCCGCAGGTGCGGTCGGCGTCCACCGCCAGGGCGGCCCGGGCTGCTGCCACCTCGGCGTCTCCGCCGTGGGCCACGGCGGCCATCGCCGCCACGGCCAGGCGGTGCGACCGGTCGGCGTCAGGGGCGGTCGCCGGCACCGCCGAGGGGAGGGGGTCGGTGCCGGCCAGCCAGTCGAGCACCGGCCGGTGGCGGTCGGCGATGGCCGACGGGTCGTCCAGGAGCGCCACGCCCGGGTGGTCGGGGGCGCTCCGGCGGGCGGCGGTGACGGCGGCGCCCGCCAGGTCGAGGGCAGGGCCCGCCTCGCCGATCCGGCCCTCGGCCACCAGGCGCGCCACCCTCCGCTGCGCTGTCACCGCCGCCGCGAACGGGTCACCTCGCCGGGCGCCGTCCTGCAGGGTCGTCAGGGCTCCGGCCAGCGCCGGCTCGTCACCCGCCTCGGCGGCCACCATGGCCTGGTGGTGGGCGGCGACGAGGCGGTAGCGCCGGTCCCCGATGGCGTCGGCCAGCTCGGCGATCTCGCCGGCGAGGCGGACCCGGTCGTCGGCCTCGCCGGGCTCGCCGTGGAGCAGGAGCGCCTCGTGCAGGGCGACCAGCATCGCCTCCACGTGGCCGCCGGCGCCACGGGGGCCGAGGTCGCCTCCCAGCCGGAGGTGGCGGACGAGCAGCCGGGCCCGGCGGGCCATGCCGTCGCCGGCCCGGGTGGCGGGCCCGCCGCCGGGCGCCGCGGGAGGACCGCCCGGCTCGAGGGCCGTGTCGACGAGGGCGCGGGCCAGCCGCCGCCGGGCCCCGTCCGCTCCCGCCGCGTCCGCCAGGGCGAGGGCGGCGTCGGCGAGCGCTGCCCCCGACCCGTGGCGCCGGGCCAGCTCGGCCCCCCGCGCCAGGGTGTCGACGGCACCAGGGTCCTCGGCGCGCAGCTCGGCCAGGCCGAGCTCGACGGTGACCTCGGCGAGCAGGCCCTCGTCCTCGGGGGGGACGTGCCGCAGGGCCTGGCGGCGGAGGCGGACGGCCTCGGTGAGGGCCAGGCGCTGCGCCGCCTGGTCGGCCGCTCGCCGGGACCAGCGCACGGCCCGCAGGTCGCCACTCGTGCGCGCCCCCGCCGCGGCGTGGTGGGCCAGCGTGGCGGCGTGGTGGTCGAGCTCGTGGGCCCTCCGGTGCTCGAGGGCGTCGGCGGTGCGCCGGTGGAGGACACGCCGGCGCACGCCGCTGAGCTGGGCGTCGAGCGTGCGCCGCACGATGTCGTGGGTGAAGCGGTACCGGTCGGCGCTCTCCTCGACGACGAGGCCGGACGCCAGCGCGGCGTCGGCCGCGTCCAGCAGGGCGTCCTCGTCGAGGCCGGCGGCCGCGCCCGCCAGCTCGAGGTCGAACCGGGTGCCAGCCACGGCCGCGGCTCGGAGCAGGTCGGCCACCGGTGGCTCGAGCCGGGACACGCGGGACGCCACCAGCTCGTGGACGCTCGGGGGGATGGGGTCGCCCCCGGCGGCGGGAGCACCGGCACGCGCCATCTCGGTGACCAGCAGGGGGTTGCCAGCCGTCTCGGCCGCCAGCCGACGGGCAGCCTCACGGTGGTCGCCCCCGCCGCGGAGGTGGCCGAGGAGGGCGGCGACGTCGCCCTCGGGCAGGCCTCCCAGCTCCAGGCGCCGCACCCACCCGTCCCGGTCGAGGGCCTGGACGACCTCGCCCAGCGTGTGGCCGGGTTCGAGGTCGTGGTCCCGCGTGATGGCCACCACCAGGATGGGTGCGTCCCCGGCCCGCCGGAGGAGGTGCCGGACCAGGAGCAGCGTGTCGTCGTCGGCCCACTGGAGGTCGTCGAGGATCAGCAGCACCGGGCGCTCGTCGGCCACCGCGGCCAGCAGGTCGGTCACCGCGCCGAAGAGCCGGCCCCGATCGCCGGCAGCCGGCTCCGCCGGACCCGAGGTGCTGGTCCCCGCCGGCGCCCTGGCCGAGGGCGTGGCGCCCCCATCGGGCAGGCGACCGAGGGCGGGGAGGAGGGCGGCCAGCTCCGCCGCCCCCGGCCCCAGGTCGGGCAGCTCGTCGGTGGGGGTGGCGGCCACCAGCCCGTCGAGCGCCTCGACGATCGGCTGGTAGGGCACGATCGCCGCCTCGTCGCTGCGGCCGAACAGCACCAGGCCGCCGGCCTCGGCCACCCGTCCGGCCGCCTCGCCGGCCAGGCGCGACTTGCCGATGCCGGACTCGCCCGAGACGACCACGACCTGCCGGCCCCCCTCGGCCGCCTGCTCCCAGGCCTCGACCAGGGCTTGCATCTCCTGGACCCGGCCCACGAAGGGCAGCGGCGCCCGAGCCGGTCCCCGCTCCGCCGCCGGGCCGGCCGTCGGCCCCTGGCGCCGGGGCCAGGTCGGGGGGGCGGAGCCCAGGAGGGAGACGTAGGCGGCCTGGGTCTCGGGGGACGGGTCGACCCCCAGCTCGTCGGCTAGCAGCCGTCGCAGGCGCTGGTAGGCGCGGAGCGCCTCGGCGCGGTTGCCGGAGGCGTCGAGGGCGCCGATGAGGGCCCGGTGCGCGTCCTCGCGCAGGGGTGCCCGCCGCACCGCCTCGGTGGCGGCCGCCACTGCCGCCGCCCCGTCGTGCCCGGCCTCGGCCGCCTCGGCGGCGATCAGCAAGGCCGCCACCGCCGTGTCCTCCAGGCGCCGGCGCACGTCGTCGGCCCAGTCGCCACCGTGACCCCGCAGGAACGGCGCCACGGCGATGTCGGCCGCCTCACGGGCGAGCCGGGCCGCGGTGGCCGGGTCGCCGGTGAGCGCCCGGCGGGCGGCGTCGAGCGCGGCGTCCGCCTGCTCGACGTCCACGACGAGGTCGACGCCCCGGGGCAGGAGCAGCTGGTAGCCGTCCTCGGTGGCCGCCACCACCTCGCCCGACAGCCCGCCCGCCCGGGCCAGGGCGGCCCGGGCCCGGCTCACGTGGGTGCGGAGCGCCGAGGCCCAGGTGTTCGGCATCTCCTCGGGCCACACGATGCCGGCCAGCGCCTCGCGCTCCACGCCGGTGGCCCGCTCCAGGACGAGGGCGGCCAGCACCACCCGTGCCGCTCCCGGCACCGGCTGGCGGGTACCTCCACGGCGGCCGACGGCGACGTCTCCCGCCAGGGTGATCTCGAGCCGCACCCTGCCTCCTCGGACCTGACGTCCCTCCGCCCCGGCACCACCGGCACCGGCCCCGCCGCAGTCTGCCACCCCGACGAAATCCCATACCAGCAGCGCGGTGTCCGCCACTGCCCGTGGGGTTGCGGCGCTTTGCGGACGCTTTGCGGGGGAGGGGGCAACATGCCCTCACGGCGCAACCGGGGATGTCCTGCTGTCGACGGATCGAGGCGGATTGTCCTCGGCGGACGGGACGTTCCCGGTCGCGCCGGCGGTGGGCCGGCCTGCGGCGGGGTCGGCCCACTTGCGCGAGGTAGTGGAGGCACCGCCGAGCGCCCCCCTGGGCGCCCGGCACGGCAGCGAGGACGAGGGTGGGGAATGGCTGGCGCACGAGAGCATCCGACGCTCCCCTCACCGCGCCTGGCACGGTCGCACGCCGACATGGCCGCTCGCTACGACGTCGTCGTGGTCGGCTCGGGCTACGGCGGTGCCATCGCCGCCTCCCGCCTGGCGCGGGCCGGCCGGTCGGTGTGCGTCCTCGAGCGGGGCCGCGAGATCGTGGCCGGGGAGTTCCCCGCCACCCTGGCGTCGGCGGCGGGCCAGCTCCAGGTCCGGCGGGGCTCCCGGCGGTGGGGGCGCGACGACGGGTTGTTCGACCTCCGGCCCGGCGAGGACCTCAGCGTCCTGGTGGGCTGCGGGCTCGGGGGCACCTCCCTCGTCAACGCCGGCGTGGCCCTGCGCCCGCCGGCCTGGGTGTACGACGACGAGCGGTGGCCCACAGCCCTGCGGGGATCCCAGGTGGGGCCGGTCGAGCTGGGGCCCCACTTCGACCGGGCCGAGCGGATGCTGGGCTCGACGCCCTTCCCCGCCCACCTCGACGAGCCGAGCAAGCTCACCGTCCTGCGCACGGCGGCGGAGGCCATCGGCGTGCCCGTCGTCCGGCCACCCATCAACGTCACGTTCGCCGACGGCCCCAACGCCGCCGGCGTCGAGCAGCGCGCGTGCGTCCAGTGCGGCGACTGCGTGACGGGGTGCAACCACCGGGCCAAGAACACCCTCGTCGAGAACTACCTCCCCGACGCGGTGGCCTTCGGCGCCCACGTCTTCTGCGAGGCTGGCGTCGACCGCGTCGAGCGGGCGCCCGACGGCGCCGACGCCCGGTGGCGCGTGTCGTTCGACGTCGCCGCCGGGGGGCGCGACGGCTTCGACGCCCCCTCCTCGTTCGTCTTCGCCGACGTGGTGGTGCTGGCGGCCGGCGCCCTGGGCTCCACCGAGGTCCTCCTGCGCTCCCGGATCGCCGGCCTCACCACCTCGCCCCGCCTGGGCGATCGCTTCACCGGCAACGGCGACGTGCTGGCGTTCGCCTACGACGTCCGTGGCCGCCCCCTGCGGGGCATCGGCCTCGGCCGGCGGCCGGTCACGGCAGCCGGTGCCGTCGGACCCACTATCACCGGCGCCGTCGACCTGACCGGCGTGCCCCGCCCCGGGGATGGCGCCCTCATCGAGGAGGGCGCCATCCCCGGGGCCCTGCGCTGGTTGAT
>DASUJB010000010.1:0-5229 GCA_036279475.1 Acidimicrobiales bacterium
GCGAAGTGCGCGCCCGCTAGGGCCTGAGGCCGCGCCGCTTCGGCCCGTCGCCCGCCTCGTGCGCGACCAGCTCGTGCGCGCGTTCGGCCCAGTCGCACAGGATCGGCCGCGTGTCGCGCGGGTCGATGATCTCCTCGACGCCGAACCGCTCCGCCGTGCGGAACGGCGACCGCACCGCGTTCAGGCGCCGCTCGATGTCGTCGCGCAGGGCGGCGGGGTCGTCGGCCAGCGCCCCGAGCCGTTCGAGCAGCGCCGGGGGGATCACCGAGCCGTTCATGGCGGCCATGCGCTCCAGGCCGGCCAGCGACGAGGCGCCCGGCGGCATGATGCCCGGCAGCACCGGGGTGGTGCAGCCCAGGTCGGCCAGCTCGTCGACCATCCGCAGGTAGTCGCCGGCGTCGAAGAAGAACTGGGTGATGCCGAAGTCGGCCAACGCCAGCTTGGCCGCCAAGTGGCGGCGGTCGGCGGCCCGGTCGCCGTGCGAGCGGGGGTGGAGCTCGGGGTGGGCGGCGACGCCCACCGAGAAGTCGCCGGGGTGGCCGCGCACCAGCTCGACCAGCTCGGTGGCGTAGGTGAAGTCACCGCCCGGCTCGCTCCCGTCGGCCGGCGGGTCGCCGGCCAGGGCCAGGATGTTGTGGATGCCGGCCGCCGCGTACTCGTCGAGCAGCTCGGTGACCTGCCCTCGAGTGTGGCCCGCGCAGGTCAGGTGGGGCATGGCGGGGAACGGCTGGCTGCCGTCGACCCGGACGACGAGGTCGCGCGTGCGGTCGCGGGTCGAGCCGCCGGCGCCGTAGGTCACCGAGACGAACGACGGGCGCAGCGGGGCCAGCTCCTGGATCACCTTCTCGAGCTGGCGCTCGGCCTCGTCGGTCCTGGGAGGGAAGAACTCGAAGCTCAGCGTCGGGCCGGCGGCGAGCAGGTCGGAGACCTTTCGCCCCGGCGGTGCGGTGGTGGTCATGGGTCTGCTCCTCGATGACAGCGACGCCAGGCGTCGCCACGGTCGTCCGTGTCGTCACCAGGCCGAGTGCATCCGGCACCACCCATGTCGGCCCGAGGTCCGACGAGGTTACCCGCCCACGCCCTTCCACGCCCGCTCGGCCGCCTCGACGGTGTTGCGCAGCAGCATGGCCACGGTGGTGGGGCCCACGCCGCCCAGCCGGGGCGTGATCCACGACGCCACCTCGCCCACCGACTCGTCGACGTCGGGCAGGAGGCGGCGACCCGCCCAGCTCACCCCGCCGCTCACCACCACCGCGCCCGGGCGGACCATGTCCGGCGTGACGACCGAGGGCCGGCCGACGGCCGCCACGACCACGTCGGCGGACCGGGTGTAGGCGCCCATGTCGGC
The DNA here is from genome assembly GCA_036279475.1 of Acidimicrobiales bacterium. Taxonomy (GTDB): domain Bacteria; phylum Actinomycetota; class Acidimicrobiia; order Acidimicrobiales; family VFJN01; genus ZC4RG19. The sequence continues at coordinate 1,349 of DASUJB010000010.1, forward strand.
CACGCCGGTGTGGACGACGGTGACGGCGGCGTTGGCACCAGCCTGCTTGAGGCTCAGGAGCAGCGACAGGGGCCGGCCCAGCGTCGGTCCCCGCCCGACGATCACCACGTGCCGGCCGGCCACGTCGATGCCGTAGTGGGAGAGCATCGCCCGGATGCCGGCCGGGGTGGCCGGCACGGGCCCGTCCTCCTGCAGGACGAGCTTGCCGAGGTTGAAGGGGTGGAGGCCGTCACCGTCCTTGTGGGGCAGCACGGCCCCCAGGGCGGCGTTGAAGTCGAACTGGGGCGGCACCGGGTACTGGAGGAGGTAGGCGTCGACGGCCGGATCGTCGTTGAACCGCTCGACCGCGGCCAGCAGGTCGGCCTGGGTCCCGTCACCGGGCACGTCGAGGTGGTGGCTGACGATCCCCACCTGCCGGCACGCCTCGTGCTTCTTGCGGACGTAGCCGGCCGAGGCGGCGTCGTCGCCGACGAGGATGGTGCCGAGCCCGACCGACCGACCCCGCCCGGACAGGGTGGCGACGCGGGCCGCCACGTCCTCGAGGACGGCATCGGCCACGGGCCCACCGGCGAGCAGCTGCGCGGTCACCCTCCCATTGTGCCGCGCCGCCCGGCCGCCCCCGGCGACGGGCCCGGGCCCGTCGTGGCCCTGGCCGGTGGGCCCCCGTCGTGGCCGTCGCGGGTCGAGGCGGTGGCCCCCGGCACCGCCCGGCGCCCCCAGGCCCTCCCCGCCACGACCTCGGTGGGCGCCACCGCTCAGTGGAGGAAGTGGCGCTCGCCCGTGAACAGCATGGCCACGCCCAGCTCGTCGGCGCGGGAGATGACGGCCGCGTCCCGCACGGACCCACCGGGCTGGACGACGACGGCCACGCCGGCAGCGGCGGCCGCCTCGACGCCGTCGGGGAAGGGGTAGAAGGCGTCGCTGGCACAGGCCCCGCCCGCCGCCCGCCCCGCGGCCTTGGCCGCCGCCAGCTCGCCCGACTCGACGCGGTTCTGCTGGCCGGCGCCGATGCCCCACGCCGCGCCGTCCCGGGCCAGCACGATGGCGTTCGACCGCACCCAGCCGCACACCCGCCATGCCAGCTCGGCGTCGGCCAGCTCCCCGTCGCTGGGCCGGCGCCGGGTCACCACCCGCCACTCGTGGGGCTCGGACGCGAACCGGTGGGGTTCCTGCACCAGCAGGCCCCCGCTGATCGGTCGCAGGTGCCAGGCGTCGGCGGTAGGCGGGGCGGCCTCCAGGACGCGGGTGTTCTTCCGCTTCGCCGCCAAGGCCTCGACCGTCCCCGGCGAGTACGCGGGGGCGATCACGACGTCGGCCTGGGCCGCGGCCACCATCCGCTCGACGGTGGCCCCGTCGACCTCGCCGCTGACGGCCACGATGCCCCCGAACGCCGAGCGCTCGTCGCACTCGTACGCTCGCTGATAGGCGTCGGCCAGGCGGTCGGCCACGGCGGCACCGCACGGGTTGGCGTGCTTGACCACGACGGCCGCCGGGCGGCCGAAGCGGCCGGCCAGGTCGTGGACCAGCAGCCAGGCGGCATCGGCGTCGTACAGGTTGAGGTAGCTGAGGGCGAGGCCGCCGTGCTGGGTCATGGTGGACCACCAGGGCTGCGCTCCCCCGGGGGCGACGCCGGTCCCGCCGGCCGCCCGGTACAGCGCCGCCTGCTGGTGGGGGTTCTCGCCGTAGCGGAGCTCGAGCGGCTCGCGCCGGTAGGCCAGGTGGACGCTCGACGGCAGGTGCGGCCGACCCTCGGCCGCCGGCGCCGCCGTGGCCGTCCCGTCGAACCAGGCGGCCACCGCAGCGTCGTAGGTGGCGGTGAGGGCGAAGGCCTTGCCGGCCAACCGCTGTCGGGTGGTGGGGCCGACCCTCCCGTCGGTTCGCAGCTCCTCCAGCACGGCCGGGTAGTCGGAGGGATCGGTCAGCACGGCCACCGAGGCGTGGTTCTTGGCGGCCGCCCGGACGAGCGCGGGTCCGCCGATGTCGATGAGGTCCTCCGGGCCCGTCCCGCCGTGGGCGAAGTCGCCGACGTCGGCACCGAACGGATAGAGGTTGACCACGACGAGGTCGAACGGCTCGATCCCGTGCTCCCGCATGTCAGCCTGGTGACCGGGGTCGGCGGGGTCGGCGAGGATGCCGCCGTGCACCCGGGGGTGCAGGGTGACCACCCGGTGCCCGAGGATGGGGGCGACGCCGGTGATCTCGGCCACGTCGATGACCGCGACGCCACCCTCCCGCAGGGCCGCTGCCGTGCCGCCCGAGGAGACCAGGTCGAACCCGAGGTCGGACAGCTCGCGTGCGAGGTCGACGATGCCGGACTTGTCGTAGACCGACAGCAGTGCCCTCATGTTGAGAGGTTCTCCTCGATGAAGCGACGGATGGTCGCCGGGTACAGCCGGCGCTCGACCTGCTTGATGCGCTCGTGCAGGGTGTCCTCGGTGTCGCCCGGCAGCACCGGCACGACCTCCTGGGCCAGGATCGGTCCCTCGTCGACGTCGGCCGTGGCCAGGTGCACCGTGGCGCCGGTGACCTCGGCCCCGGCGGCCAGGGCCGCCCGCACCGCGTGCCAGCCCTTGAACGCGGGGAGCAGCGCCGGGTGGGTGTTGAGGACGCGCCCGGGGAAGGCGGCCGGCAGGTCGGGCACGACGGTCCCGAAGCCGGCCATGGCGACCAGGTCGACGCCGTGGGCCTGCAGCACCCCGACCAGCCGCTCGCCGTAGGCGGTCCGGTCGAACGCCGGGCCCCACTCGGTGCGCTCCACCAGCTCGGCCGGCACACCGTGCCCGGTGGCCACCGCCAACGCCCGACAGGGCCGGTCGGCGACCACGACGGCCGGCACCAACCCGTCCTCCAGCATGGCCTGGAGTAGGGTGCCGCTGCCCGACGCGAGCACAGCGAGACGAGCTGGGGGCATCGGACCGATGCTAGCGGTCGAGCTCGACGGCAGCGCCCGGCGGGCGCGCTTGCCGTCATCGCCGTCACGACACGATTCCCGACAGGGGCGAATGGATCCACATGGACGTCAGCAAGCTCACGACGGGGGACCGGGTGATCGTGGCCAGCGGGCTCGTGCTCCTGGTCGCCTCGTTCCTCGACTGGTTCACGGTCAGCTTCGAGGGCAACGGGCTCCTCGGGGACGTGTCGGCCAGCGGCAACGGGTGGGACGTCGGGTTCTTCTGGGCCGGCATCCCCGTCCTGCTGGGGCTGGCCATGATCGCGGTCGTCGCCGTCCGCGCCCTCTCGCCCGGCAACGGCCTCCCGGACCTCCCCGTCAGCTGGGGCCAGGCCCTGTTCGTCGCCGGGGTGGTCGCCGCGGCCATCGTCGTCCTCAAGCTGCTCGTCGGCGAGGACGTCGACGGTGCCGAGGCATTCGGCGTCGACGTCGACCGGGCCTTCGGCCTCTTCCTCGCCGCCCTCGCCGCCCTGGGGCTCGCCGTGGGCGGGTTCCTCGACTGGCAGGAGGAGAGGTCCTCGGGCGCTGCCGGCGGCAGCCTGGGCGGCACGCCACCGCCGTCCGCGGCGTCCCCGCCGCCCGGCGGCTACCCCCCTCCGCCCCCGCCGAGCAGCTACCCGCCGCCGCCGCCGCCGGCGCCCGGCGACGGCACCCCGCCGCCCTCGCCGAGCGATCCCCGGCCTGACGGCGATCCCGGGGCCTGACGGCCGCCCACCCCGTCGAGCGATCCGGCCGGGCCTCGCCAGGGCCCGGCCGGATGGCCACCACCGGATCGCCGCCAGAGGTCCGGCCGGATCACCCTGCCGTCGAGGGCCACCGGGTCCGGGCGCGAGCCCCGTCGGTCACCCTGCCGTCGAGGCACCGTCACCCTGCCGCCAGAGCCCACCCGGTCCGGGCACCGGTCACCCTGCCGTCACGTCACCGGTCCGGC
>DASUJB010000011.1:0-3814 GCA_036279475.1 Acidimicrobiales bacterium
TCAGAGGTCGAGGGGCCGGATGGGGCTGAAGAGCAGCGACGGGTTGGCGCGCCAGCAGTCCGACGAGATGGCGTCGACGTAGAGCTCGATCTCGTTGCCGTCGGGGTCGGCCACGTAGATCGAGTGGGTGACGGTGTGGTCGCTCGCCCCCAGGATGGGGACGTCGTGGGTGATGAGGTGGGTCACGACGGCCCGGAGGTCGTCGTCCGTCTCCCCCACGTTGACGCCGAAGTGGTACATCCCCACCCTCGGGCCGTCGGGGATGGGCGCGGCGTGGGGGCCGACCTGGATCAGGAGCAGCTCGTGGTGCGTGCGCCCGCTGCTGAACGCCGCGGCCGGGGTGCCGGCCGGCGCGTCCCCGGTCAGCTCGTGCCAACCGAGGACGTCGGCGTAGAAGCGCCGTGACCGCTCGATGTCGCGCACGTAGAGCACCAGGTGGCCCAGCTCCCGAACCCGCACGCAGCTCAGCAACTCCTGGGGCCGTGGCGGCGCCGAGCCGTTCCCGCTGCCGTTCCCGGCGACGGGGACGGCTCCCGGCCCGGACGTGGGGGCGGCGCCGTCGGGGGGCCGGTGGCCGTTGGGTCGGTCGCCGTCGGTGAGGTCGGGGACCGAGGTCTCGGCGGTGTCGAAGCTGGTCTCGAAGGTGACGCTCAGCTCTTCCTCCGGCGTGGCGGCGGCACCGGCACCACGACCGGTCGTGGCCCGGAGGGACCTCTCGGGCAGGAGCAGCACGAGCAGGAAGCCCAGCAGGGCGATGGGGATGGCCACCCGGAAGGTGGTCTGGAGCGACATCGCGAAGCCGTCGACGATGACCTCCCGCAGCGGCCTCGGCAGGTGGTGGATCTGCTCGGGGGTGCCGAGCAGCTCGCCCAGCTCCCGCCGGGGCGGGCGGACCCGCCGCTCGACCATCAGGTCCTGGATGTTGGTCCCCAGGCGGTTGGAGAGGACCGCGCCGAAGATGGCCACACCGACGGCGCCGCCCATCGACCGGAAGAAGGTGGCGGCCGACGTGGCCACGCCCATGTCACGGTGGGACACCGAGTTCTGCACGGCCAGGATGAGGACCTGCATGGTCATGCCCATCCCGCAGCCCAGCACCAGCATGGAGCCGGCGGTCTGGGGGTAGCCGGTGTCAGCGTCGAGCAGGGAGAAGAGGAACAGGCCGCCGGCGAGGATCACCATGCCGATCACGGGGAACGCCTTGTACCGGCCGGTCCGGGTGATGATCCGCCCCGAGCCGATGGAGGTGGTCATCACACCGACCATCATGGGGATGCTCATCAGGCCCGAGACCGTCGGGGTGTGGCCCTTGACGATCTGGAGGTACTGGGGCAGGTAGATGATGGCCCCGAACATGGCCACGCCGACCACGAAGCCGACGACGCCGGCGACGTTGAAGACGCGGTCCCGGAAGAGGCGGGGCGGGAGGATGGGCTCGGCCGCCCGACGCTCCTGGAGCACGGCTCCCAGCAGCAGCACGACGCCGAGGCCGGAGAGGATCGCCGTCTGGGTCGAGGCCCAGTCGAACTCCTTGCCCCCCAGCGAGGCGACGAGAAGGAGGGCGCTCACCCCGGCGAAGATGAGGGCGGCACCGAGGTAGTCGACCTTGTGCTTGTGCCGGGTGAACTCCACCCTCAGGACCCGGTTGGTCACGATCAGGGCGGCGAAGCCGATGGGGACGCCCACGTAGAACGTCCAGCGCCACGACAGGGAGTCGACGAGGAAGCCGCCGATCAGGGGGCCGGCCACGCTCGACACCGCGAACACGGACCCGATGTAGCCCTGGTACCGACCCCGCTCCCGGGGCGGGACGATGTCCCCGATGATGGCCTGGGACAGCGCCATCAGGCCACCCATGCCCAGGCCCTGGAGCCCGCGGAAGCCGATGAGCTCCCCCATGTTCTGGGACAGGCCGGCCAGCACCGAGCCGGCCAGGAAGACGCAGATGGCGATCTGGAACAGCAGCTTGCGGCCGTAGAGGTCGCTCAGCTTGCCCCACAGGGGCGTCGAGGCCGTCGAGGCCAGCAGGGCCGCCGACACGACCCACGAGAGCTGGTCCTGCCCGCCGAGGTCGCCGACGATGGTGGGCAGCGCCGTCGCCACCACCGTCTGGCTCAGCGCCGCCACGAACATGCCGAGCATGAGCCCGACGAGCACCGTGACGATCTGGCGGTGGGTGAGCTGCTGCCCGGCCTCCGGGGGCGGAGCGGCCACCGGCTCGGCGGCGAGCGTGTTCGTTTCGGTCATCGTTCTTCCGTTGGTTCGAGGTTCACGTAGTGGATGAGGGTGGACACCAGGCGCTCGAGGCCCCGGGCCAGGGCGTCGACGTCGGCGGGGTCCCAGTCGGCGAAGACCCGCTCGACGGCGGCCACCCTGATGAGCCGGGCCCTCTCGAGCACCTCGGCCCCGGTGGGGGTGAGCCGGAGTCGTGCGCAGCGACCGTCGCTGGGGTCGGCTTCGCGCTCGACGTAGCCACCGTCGACCAGCCGAGCCACCTGCCGGCTGGCGGTCGACGGCTCGACCCCGAGGGAGGCCGCCAGCTCCTTGAGCTGGGGCGGTCGAGCGAGGTCGTCGATCCGGGCCAGGATGGCGTAGCTGGCCGGCTCGAGCTCGATGCCGGCACGACCGAGGACCCGACGCTGGGTCGCCGGCAGGTTCCCCCACCGGAACGCCACGGCCAGGGCGCGCTCCAGCCGGCCGAGCCGGTCGCCGTCGGCACGGGGGCGGCCGTCGCCGGAGTGCAGCCTCGTGGACATCGGCGCCACCCTAGCAGTCCGTTGGTTGGCACAACCAACTAACGTCGGCAGGACGAGGGATCGGCGAGGTCCGGCCGCTCAGCGGCGGAACGCCAAGCCGTCGAAGCGACCCGAGCTCCGCCACTGCTGGATGAAGCGGAAGAAGGCCAGCGGTCCGGCCGGGTACCCGAGGAAGTTGTAGCGCTGCTCCCGGGTGGGCGGCTGACCCTCGTTGTTGTAGTAGCCGGGCGTGCAGGCCTGCGAGCCGAGGACCCCGAGGCCGCCCCGGCGGGGCGACGCGTCGTCGGCACCGCTCCCGCCGTCGCTGCCGTCGTCGCCGGCCTCCCCGACGCGATCGCCGTCGTCGCCGGCCTCGCCGAGCAGCCCGGCCAGCGGGCTGCCACCCAGCAGGACCTGCAACCAGGCCTCCTCGGCCTCGGCGGTGACCTCGACCTCCTCGAAGCCGTGCCCGGCGGCGTGCGCCACGATGGCGGCGATCGTCTCCCCGGACTCCCAGAGGTTGTGCGGCACGTTGGCGATGTGGTTCGAGCCCTGGGTGAGCTGGACCATGAACATGTTGGGGAAGCCGTGCACGTGGATGCCGTGCATCGTCCGCATGCCGTCGCTCCAGCGCTCCGACAGCCGCCGGCCGCCCCGCCCCACCGGGTCGTAGCCGGCTCGGGAGGTGAACTCCGTGCCCACCTCGAACCCGGTGGCCCACACGATGCAGTCGACCTCGTGCTCGACCCCCTGGGCCACCACGCCCCGCTCGGTGATGGCCTCCACGCCCCGACCGTCGGTGTGCACGAGGCGCACCGACGGTCGGTTGAACGCCTGCAGGTACTCGTCGTGGAAGCAGGGCCGCTTGCACATCTGGTTGTAGTAGGGCTTGAGCGCCTCGGCCGTCACCGGATCCTTGACGATGGCGTCCACCCGCGCGCGAATCTCCTCCATCTTGCGGAAGTCCGCCAGCTGGCGGATTTCGGCGGCCTCCTCGGGGGTCTTCGCGCGGCAGGTCTCGTTGTCCTGGAAGATGTAGGTCCAACCGTCCCGCACCAGGTCGACCTCCTGCTGTTGAC
>DASUJB010000012.1:0-8153 GCA_036279475.1 Acidimicrobiales bacterium
TGCAGAAGCCCAGGTCCTCGAGCGTGAGGAGGGCCGTGATGGTGAAGCTGTCGTACAGCTCGACGACGTCGATGTCCCCCGGGGCGACGCCCGCCATCTCCATGGCCTGCGGGCCCGACGTCGCCGCCCCGGTGGTGGTCAGGTCGCCCATCTGGCTGATCGACATCCCGTGGGTGTGCTTGGTGCCGGCTCCCAGGACGAGGACCGGTGGCTTGGCCAGGTCGCGGGCCCGCTCGGCCGAGGTGAGGACCACCGCCCCCGCCCCGTCGGTGACGAGGCAGCAGTCGAGCTTGTGGAGCGGCTCGGCGATCATGGGCGAGGCCAGCACGTCGTCCACGGTGATGGGGGTCCGGTGGTAGGCGTTGGGGTTCATGGTCGCCCACTGGCGGAACGACACGGCGATCTGCGCCAGCTGCTCGCTGGTGGTCCCGTACTCGTGCATGTGGCGGCGGGCCGCCAGGCTGTAGCTGCTGGCCGGTAGGCCGAAGCCGTAGGGGAGGTCCCACTGGAACGACGCCGACTGGCTCCCCCCGCCGGGGCCACCGCCGGCGAACGGGTTCTTGCCGCTGCGGGGCGTCGCCGCGTACACGATCACGGCCACGTCGCTGAGCCCCATGGCGATGGCGGCGGCCGCGTGCTCGACCAGGACCTCGAAGCTCGACCCGCCGGTCATCGTGGAGTCGGTGAAGCGGCCTCGCACGCCCAGGCGCTCGGCGAGGTCGAGCGACGCCATCATCCCGTTGTTGGACATGACGGTGTCGACGTCGGCGACGGTGAGGCCGGCGTCGTCCAGCGCGTCGCCGATCATGTCGACCTCGAGTTCCTCGACCGAGCGGTCGAGTGACCCGCTCGGCGAGACGGCATCGGTGGCGCCGACGATGGCGGCGGCGCCTCGAAGCGGGTGTGGCACGGATGACGCTCCCCGGACTCGGAATGGGACGGGCGCAGGGCCCGATGCAACGTAACACAGGGTCTGTCTCACGACGCCGGGGGCGGCCGGGGACCGAGGTCGTCACCGGACCGCCCGGGCGACCGGCGGTGAGCGCTGGCTCAGGTGCCGGTGAAGTGCGGCTGGCGCTTCTCCATGAAGGCGAGCGGTCCCTCGACGGCGTCCTTCGAGCCGAAGACGGGACCCCCGACCTCGGTCTCGATGGCCAGCGCCTCGCCGAGGGGCAGGCCGTTGGACCGCCGGACGGCCTGCTTGACGGCCTGCACGGCCAGGGGGCCGTTGGCGGCGATCCGCTCGGCCAGCGCCCGCGCCCGGGGGAGGACCTCCGGCCGGGGGAGGACCTGGTTGACCAGCCCGATGCGCCACGCCTCCTCCACGGGCACGGGCTCGCCCAGGAGGAGGATCTCCATGGCCTTGCAGTACGGGACCTGCTGCGGCAGTCGGCTGACCCCACCGGCCCCGGGGATGAGGCCGCGGGCCACCTCGGTGAGCCCCAGCGTGGCGCCGTCGGCCGCCACCCGGAGGTCGGTGGCCAGGACCAGCTCGGTCCCGCCGGCCAGGGCGTCACCGTTGACGGCCGCCACCACCGGCTTGTCCAGCACGAAGCCCCGCAGGAGCCCGTCGGCGAAGGCCGACGGGTCCGAGAGCAGCTTCTCGTCCCACTCGTCCTCGGCCGGTCGCTGCCGTGTCATCAGGGGGATCAGCCGGCCCAGGTCGGCACCGGAGCAGAAGGCGCGGTCGCCGGTGCCGGTGAGCACGGCGACGCGGATGGCGGGGTCGTCGCGTACCGCGTGCCAGGCGGAGGCCATGCGGACGACCATCTCCGGGCTGAGCGCGTTGCGCTTCTCCGGGCGGTTCATGGTGAGGACGGCGACCCCGTCCTCGATCTCGACGAGGAGGTGCGGCTCAGGCATGGGTTGTGACCTTCCTGTCGATGGCGGACGGGGAGCGGCGCCGGGCAGCGGACCACGACAGGTCCTCCTCGACGTCGACGTCGTGGGGCAGGCCCAGGACACGCTCGGCGATGATGTTGCGCTGCACGCTGCCGGTGCCGCCGCCGATGGTGAGGGCCGGGGCGAAGAGGTAGCCGTGGCTCCACAGCTCGGCCGGCCCGCCGAAGGGGCCGACGTCGGCCAGCAGGCCGTACGAGCCGGCGAGGTCCTTGGCCAGCTCCATGATGTGCTGCCCGTGCTCGTCCGAGAGCACCTTGCGGATGGACGCCTCCGGCCCCGGCTGCTGCCCCTTGATGGCCGCGGTCACCGTGCGCAACCGGATGAGCCGGAGCAGCTCCGACTCGATGTGGAGGGCGGCGGCCCGCTGCCGGAGGACGGCGTCGTCGAGGCGCCCGTGGCGGCGCACCACCTCCAGTAGGTCCTCGGCCGTGGGTCCCATGCCCCACAGCGCTCCGCCAGACGACAGCGAGACCCGCTCGTTGCCGAGGGTCACCTTGGCCAGTCGCCAGCCGTCGTTCTCGGCACCGACGAGGTTGGCGGCGGGGATGCGGACGTCGGTGAAGAAGACCTCGTTGAAGGTGTGGCTGCCGGTCATCTCGATGATGGGGCGGATCTCGATGCCCTCGGCGTCCATGGGGCACACCAGGTAGGAGATGCCGTCGTGCTTGGGGGCATCCGGGTCGGTGCGGGCGATGAGGATCCCGTACCGGGCGAACTGGGCCAGCGAGGTCCAGATCTTCTGGCCGTTCACCACGTACTCGTCGCCGTCCCGGACGGCCCGGGTGCCGAGGTTGGCCAGGTCGGAGCCGGCCTGGGGCTCCGAGAACAGCTGGCACCACATCTCCTCCCCGGCCAGGAGCGGCACCAGGTAGCGGTCCTTCTGCTCGGGCGTGCCGGCGTGGAGGAGGGTGGGACCGGCCCAGCCGATGCCGATGGGGTTCACCGGCCGCCGGACCCCTGCCCGCCGCAGCTCCTCGTCGACGAGGAGCTGGTGGACGGGGTCGGCGTCGAGTCCCCACGGTGGCGGCCAGTGGGGGACCACGTAGCCGGCCTCCGCCAGCTGGCGTCCGCTGGGGCTCGGGTGCTCCGCCAGCCAGGCACGGACCGAGGCGCGGCGGGGATCGTCGTCGGGTGGCAGCTCGAAGTCCATGGTGGCCCCCCAGGTCGCAGGCGGTGGGGACCGTAGCGAGGGAGGACATGGCACGCCAGCCGTCTCCCGTCCCGTGGCGGGTGGGCCGCCCCCGCCGGGGGAGGGGCTGCCCCGGTCAGCGGGGCGCGGGGCCGGCGGGGGCCAGGGCGTAGCGGGCGATCAGCCGGGCACCCCGGTCGGTGTCCTCGTGGAGGACGAAGTGACCGCCGGGCACCACCACCAGCCCGGCACCGGCGCGGGCGGCCTGCTCGGCGAAGACGTCCGGGAGGAAGCTGGACCGTCCGGCCACCACGGTGGTCGGGCAGGACAGCCGGGGCAGGCACTCCCACGCGCTCCGGGCGCCCTGGGGTTCGCCCGAGATCTCGAAGATCGTGGCCTCCACCTCGGGATCGCAGGCCAGCGCCACCTCGCCGTCGACCTCGACGGTGCCCCAGCGGGCGTAGGCGTCGAGGGCCTCGGGGGCGAGCTGGGACAGTGGCTCCCGGCGGGCCAGCGCCGCCACCATCGCCGACCGGTCCGGGAACCGCCGCCGTCGCCGCCGGGCCACGGCGGCCATCGGGTTGGGGGAGGCGGCCGCCTCCGGCGGAGCGGGGTACGCCACCGGCTCGGCGAGCAGGGCACGGTGCCAGCGGCCCGGCTCCATGGCGCCGGCGAGCACCGCCACGGCGCCCCCCAGCGAACCGCCCACCACCGCGGCCCGGTCGATGCCCAGCCGGTCGAGCACGGCGAGGACGTAGCGAGCCATGGCCGGGAACTCGTAGGACTCCCGCGCCGGGGGCGTGCTGGACATCCCGTGCCCGGGCAGGTCGATCCCGATCACCCGGGCGCGGTCCACCAGCCGTCGAGCCACGGGCTCGTACAGGCCGGCGCAGAACCCGTTGGGGTGCAGCAGCACCAGCGGGGGGCCGGACCCGCCCCAGTCGAGCACCCCGGCGTGCCCGGTGCCGACCTCCACGACCCTGGCTCGCACCGCCCGCACGCTACCCCCACGGCGGGCGGCAGGACGTGGGCGACCGGAGCCCCGGCGGATCGGCCGCCCCGACGGGCCGGGGCGGGAGTCGGGCGTGGGCCGCCCCGACGTGCCGTAGTGTGGCAGGGTGACCGCGACCACGGCGCGACGGCCCCGCGGCGAGTGCGAGGTCCGCCGGGCGATCCTCGAGGCGGCGACGGCCCTGTTCAGCCGGAAGGGTCCCGCGGCCACGTCGATCCGCGAGATCGCCGCCGCGGCCGGGGTCAACCACGGCCTCATCCACCGGCACTTCGGGTCGAAGCGGCAGCTCGTCCGGGCGGTCCACGACCACCTGGCCGAGAGGCTCGCCGCCACCCACCCGTTCCGGGAGGCGACGGTGGCCAGCGCCCTCGCCGCGTTCCACAGCCTCGAGGAGAGCCGTGACTACTGGCGGGTCCTCACCCGGGCCATGCTCGACGGCGAGCTCGCCGACGTCCTCGGGTCCGACCTGTCCGGCGCCCACCGCTTCGTCGAGACGCTGGGTGACGCGCTCCCTAGCGACGCCCCGCTCCCGGCCCGCGACGTCGTCGCCATGGCCTTCGCCTTCTCCTTCGGGTGGCTACTGCTGCGCGACTTCATCCAGGCGGCGACGGAGGCGGGGGACGACGTCCCGCGGGAGTGGTTCTCGGCGATGGCGGCGCTGCTCGACGGGAGCGCCTGACCCTCGACGGGAGCGCCTGGCCGCGGTGCCGTGACCACGCCCGACGCGCCTTCCTCTGCTGTAGTCAGGCGTGTACGCTGGTCGCGTGCCCGTCGGGTCGGCGGGCACGGACGTGTGGAGGAGGGGGCATGTCCGACGTGATCGACCTCGGCGCCGACGAGCTGTTGGCGTCCCACGAGGTGGCCGAGCCGCTGTTCGCCGGGGGCGTCCGGTGCCACGGCGGGTTCCTCGCCGACGGCACCTACGCCTCGCCCCGGACCAAGGTCCGGGGCCCGGCCCTGGAGGCCTGGCAGCGCCAGCACCGGCAGGCCTTCGGCACCGAGCTCCTGCACGCCCCGGTGGAGGCGTGGCCGGCCAACTACCCCAACGTCGCCCAGGCCCGCTTCCTGATCGAGAGCGGCATCCGCGAGCCGATCGTGGCCACGCTCACCCGCATCGGCACCGTCGAGGGGTTCGGGTCCATGATCCGGTTCCTGGCACCGGCCGACATGCAGCGCTACTTCGACGAGGACATCGCTGGCACGGCCACCGCCCACCTGTCGAAGGGCCTGGTGGAGGCGCACGCCCGTGACGAGGCGGGCTGGGGGGACCAGGCCGGTCACGACCGCATGTGGTACGCGGTCCGCGACATCGCCTTCGAGGACCCGGTCACCGAGGACGAGACCGACCTGATGATGCAGAGGATGGGCATCCCGGTCGCGTCCGGCGCCGACCCGGTGGCTGCCCAGAGGCGCTTCCTCGACCGCCGCATGTTCGAGGACATCGACCTCGGCCTGGAGCTACTGGTCGCCACCATGCTCAAGGTCCTGTTCGTCGAGATCAAGGCGTACCACGTGTTCGCGTGGGCCGAGGAGCTGCTGGCCGACCGCGACCTGGTGGCCGGGGAGGGGGAGGCAGCACGGTTGGTGTCCTTCATCCGCCAGGACGAGGCGCCGCACGTCGAGTACCTGCGGACATCGCTCACCGAGATGCGCGACCGCACGTTCATCGGCGACTCGGGCCGGCGGTACCCCGGGACCGACGTCATCGGCCGCATGTGGGACGCCTCGCTGGAGGACTCCCTGGGCCTGCTGGAGGACCAGAACCGGGCGGCCACCGTGGCCGAGGTGGAGCGCGCCATCGCCGAGCGCCCGAGGGGCCGGGACCTCCTGGCCCGGTTCCACGAGCTGGCCGACCCCGTCCCGTCCCCGCCCGGCCCGTGACGGTCGTGGACCTGGGCGGCCGGACGGCCGTCGTCACCGGTGCCGCCAGCGGCATCGGCCTGGCGCTGGCGCGGCGCTTCGCCACCGACGGTGCGCGCGTCGTCATGGCCGACATCGAGGCCCCGGCGCTCCAGGAGGCGGCCGAGGAGCTCCGGGCCGGCGGGGCGGACGTCCGTGCCGTGGTGACCGACGTGGCCGACGGCGATGCCGTCGACCGGCTCGCCGCCGAGGCCGACCGCTCCTACGGCCCCGTCCACGTGCTGTGCAACAACGCCGGCGTCGGCGCCGGTGGGCCCATCGCCCAGCTCCGCTCGGAGGACTGGAGCTGGGTGCTCGGGGTGAACCTGTGGGGCGTGATCCACGGGCTCCGGGCCTTCCTGCCCGCCATGCTCGCCCACGGCCAGCCCGGGCACATCGTGAACACGGCGTCGCTCGCCGGTCACGTCTCGGCCCCCTTCATGGCCCCCTACAGCGCCAGCAAGTTCGCGGTGGTCGCCATCAGCGAGGCGCTGTACCACGAGCTCCGGCTGGCCGACGCCGCCGTCGGCGTCTCGGTGCTGTGCCCCGGGTGGGTGGCGACCAACATCCACGACTCGGCCCGAAACCGGCCGGGGGGCCGGCCTCCCGCCGAGGGCGCCGGGGGCCCCGGGGCCGGCCTCCCCGCCGACGCCCTCCGTCAGGTGCTGGCCGACGGGATGCCTCCCGCCGAGGTCGCCGCGCTCGTGGCCGACGCCGTGGCCAGGGGCACCTTCTACGTGATGACCCATCCCGAGATGACCCCCGCCGTCGAGGCGCGGATGACCGCGATCATCGACGGCGGGAGCCCACGACCGACGATGTCGACCGACCACATCTGAGCGGACCCGAGAGGACGAGCGCCATGGCCATCGCCGATCCCCAGCGCACCGGGAGCACCGGGGTGATCTTCGACCGGGAGGCGCTCGAGCGGAGGTACCGGGAGGAGCGGGAGAAGCGCCTGCGACCCGAGGGCATCGCCCAGTACCGCCGCCTCGTCGGCGACGGCATCGCCGACCCGTACCTGCCGGTGACGCCCCGTGCCCCCCGCCACGACCACGTCACCTTCACCTTCGTCGGTGGCGGCTTCGCCGGGCTCGTCACCGGGGCCGCCCTCCGGCGGGCGGGGATCGACGGCGTGCGCCTCGTCGACAAGGCCGGCGACTTCGGGGGCACCTGGTACTGGAACCGCTACCCCGGCGCCCAGTGCGACACCGCCAGCTTCGTCTACATGCCGTTGCTGGAGGAGACGGGGCACATGCCCACCGAGAAGTACGCCCACGCCCCCGAGATCCTCGAGCACTGCCGGCGCATCGGCCGGCAGTTCGGCCTGTACGACGACGCCCTGTTCCACACCGAGGTGACGGGCCTCGAGTGGGACGAGGGTGCGGCGGCGTGGAGGGTGCGGACCGACCGCGGCGACGAGTTCAGCTCCCGGTTCGTCGGCATGGGCACCGGGCCGCTGCACGTCGCCAAGCTGCCCGACGTCCCGGGGATCGAGTCGTTCCGGGGGCACTGGTTCCACACCAGCCGGTGGGACTACGGGTACACGGGGGGCGATCCGGGGGGCGCACCCATGGACCGCCTCGCTGACAAGCGCGTGGCTGTGGTCGGTACCGGGGCCAGCGCCGTCCAGTGCGTGCCCCACCTGGCCGCCGCTGCCGGGGAGCTGCTGGTCTTCCAGCGCACGCCGTCCTCGGTCGACGCACGGGGCAACCAGCCGATCGATCCCGACTGGTTCGCCGGGGTCGCCACCCCCGGTTGGCAGAAGCGGTGGCTGGAGAACTTCACGGCCCACACGATGGGGGGCATCGGCGCCGACGAGGACGACCTCGTCATGGACGGCTGGACCGACATCAGCCGCCGCGTCCGGACCGCGGTCCTGGAGGCGGTGTCGCATGGCCAGGAGCTGAGCGTCGACACGGTGACGACCGCCTTCGAGCTGGCCGACCACACGAAGATGGAGGAGATCCGGTCCCGCGTCGACCGCCTGGTCGAGGACCGGGCCACGGCCGAGGGCCTCAAGGCCTGGTACCGCCAGCTGTGCAAGCGGCCGTGCTTCCACGACGAGTACCTGCAGTCGTTCAACGAGCCGGGCGCGCACCTCGTCGACACCGACGGCAAGGGCGTCGAGCGCATCACTTCGAACGCCGTCGTCGTCGCGGGCAAGGAGTACGAGGTCGACTGCATCATCTACGCGTCGGGCTTCGAGGT
>DASUJB010000013.1:0-5850 GCA_036279475.1 Acidimicrobiales bacterium
CCGGCGGGCGAGTCCTCGATGGCCACGCACCGGGCCGGGTCGACGCCGAGGCGGGCGGCAGCGAGGAGGTAGGGGTCGGGGTGGGGCTTGCCCCGCTCCACCTCGTCGCCGGCCACCACCGCCGCGAAGGTGCCGGCCGGCAGGTGCCCCACCACCACCTGCACCAGGCGCCGCCACGACATGGTGACCAGGGCGCACGGCACGCCGGCCTCGGCCAGCGCCCCCAGCAGCTCCCGGGCGCCCGGTTGCCAGGGCGGCGAATCCGACACCTCGTCGGCCACCTCGTCGACCATGCGCCGGACGATCTCCACGGGGTCCATGTCCACCCCTCCCACGCGGCGGACGTACGCCGCCGCGTCCAGCAGGTCGGCACCCACGACGGCGCGGGCGTCGGCCTCGCTCCACGTGCCGCCGTGGGCGGCGACGAGGGCGGACTCGGCCCGGACCCAGCACGGCTCGGTGTCGACCAGCGTCCCGTCCATGTCCCACAGCACGGCGGCAGGGCCGGCGGCCGCCGGTGGGGTGGGCGGGGTGGGCACGGGGCTGGGGGAGGCACGCACGTTCGGGACCGGAGCACGTCGAGGCCCGGGGGGTGGGGGCCGCAGCACGGTAGCGGCCCGCGCGCCCGGCGGTGGCCGCCCCGCCATGGCGACCACCTTGCCGGTGTGGTTCCCGGGGGGCCGGTGCGGCAGATGGTGCTGGCAAACCGTTGCCGCTCCGGCCCACGCCCGGGAGATTCGCCGGCCGAGCCTTCCCCCGCCGGAAGCCTCGACCGGCCGCCGCGTCGGGTGACCCCGGCGCGGCGTGCACCGACACCGTACGGACGACGCGGCGGCTCCCCATCCGTAGGAGCTACGTATTTGCGCGCAGTAGCATCTGGGTCGTGGTCGCCTGGTGGCCACTCGTGGGACGATCGCACGAGCTGGAGGAGATCGACCGCCTGTTGACCGGCAGCGCCCCCGGCGGGGTGGCGCTCTTCGGCGAGGCGGGTGTGGGCAAGACGCGCCTGCTCACCGATGCCGTCGACCGCCTACGGACCGCGGGGGTCACGGTCGGGTGGGTCCGAGCCACGGAGGCGGCCCGCGACATCCCCCTCGGGTCCTTCGCCCACGTGCTCACGCCCGACGACGCCGCCCTCCCCCCCGGCGACCTGCTGCACGCGGCGCTGGCCCGGCTGCGCCGGGACGCCGGCCACGACCGCTTCGTGCTGGCGGTGGACGACGCCCACCACCTCGACCAGACATCGGTGGCGCTGCTCCACTTGGCGCTCACGCAGTCCGACGTCCGGGTGGCGATGAGCGTCCGCACGGGGGCGGACCTCCCCGCGGGGCTGGTCGGCCTGTGGAAGGACGACCTGGTCGAGCGGATCGACCTCGGCCCCCTCGACCGGGCGGCCACCGAGGAGCTCGTGGGTACCGTCCTGGGCGCCACGGTCAGCGCGTCGCTGGTCGACCAGATCTGGTACCTCAGCAGGGGCAACGCCCTCTTCGTCCGCGAGCTCGTCACCGTGGCCGACGAGCGCCGGGCGCGGCCCACCAACCGGCCGATCATCGGGTCGGGTGTGGGAGGCCAGGCCCGCCTCGCCGACCTCGTGGACGAGCGCCTGCGGTTGCTCCCCCCCGAGCGGCGGGCCGCCCTCGAGGTCGTGGCCGTGGGCGAGCAGGTCCCGCTGGTCGCCGCCGAGCGCCTGGTCGGCTCCGGCCACCTCGAGGACCTCGACGCCCGGGGCCTGGTCGAGGTGGTCGACGCCGGCGGGATCGACGTCGTCCAGCTCGTCCACCCCCTGTACCGCGAGGTCCTCGTCGCCGGGCTCAGCCGGCTCCGCCGGCGAGCCGTGCTGCACGACCTGGTAGGCGCCGTCGCCGACATCGAGGGGTTCGACCGGCTGCGCCTCGCCACCTGGCAGCTCGAGTCGGGCCGGCCGGCCGATCCCGGCCTCCTGCTCACCCTGGCCCGCGAGGCCCTGGCCCGCCTCGACCACGCGCTGGCCGAGCGCCTGGCGCTGGCCGCCGGAGGAGGCGACCGCACCGAGCCCGGCCTCGTGCTGGCAGAGGCGCTGGCGGGGCAGGGGCGGGCGGAGGCTGCCCAGGGGGTCCTCGATCGGTTGTCCCCCAGCTCGCCCGTCGACGTGGCCAGGGTGGCCATCGAGCGGGCCAGCAACCTGTTCCTGGCGCTCGACCGGTCCACCGATGCCATCGCGGTGGTGACCGCCGCCCAGGCCGAGCTGGCGGGGCACCCCGCCGAGCAGGCCGACTGCCGGTCGGTGGCCGCCCAGATGGCACTGTTCTCCCTCCGCTACGCCGACGCCGCCAGCCTGGCGGAGGGCGTGCTGGCGGACCCCCGCGCCCCCGAGTCGGCCCGCGTCCGTGCCACCCCGGTGGTGGTGACCGTGTGGGGGGCGCAGGGTCGCCTCACCGACGCCCTGGCCCTCTTCGACGCCGAGCTGGCCGAGGCGGCCCGCCGCCTGCGGCGGCAGGTGCCCTACGGCGAGGTGCAGCTGGCCATGGCCCGGTTCCAGGTCCTGTGGTGGAACGGCGACGCCCACGCCCTCGACGCGTACACGGCCGACGGCCTCGGGTTGCGGGTCGACCACCCCCCGCCGTCGCTCCAGGGCATCGTGTCCGGCTTCCGGGGCGGCGCCCTGCTGGCCCGGGGACGGGCGGTGCCCGCCCTGGTCCACCTCGACCGGTCCGTGCGGGCGCTCGCCGAGGTGGACTGGTTCGCCCAGCGCCCGTTGGCCGAGGCGATGCGGGCCCGGGCGGCGGTGTTCGCCGGCAACCTGGCGAGCGCCGACGAGGCCATCGCCGCCGCTGACGCCGCCTTCGCGCTCGATCCCCAGCGGGGGGCCCGCATCGTGCCCTACATCGAGCTCTCCCGGGCGTGGATCGCCGCCGCCCGGGGCGAGCGATCCGACGCCGCCCACCGCTGCCTGGCCCTGGGCGCCGCCATGGAGCAGATGGCCGCTCCCCTGGCCGTGGAGGCGCTGCACTCGGCGGTCCGCCTGGGCCACGCCGGGGAGGCTCGCGACGCGCTGGACCGCCTGGCCCGGGTGGTCGACGGGCCCTTCGCCCCGCTGGCCGCGCGCCACGCCGGTGCCGCCGTCGACCAGGACGCTGCCGGCCTGGTGGCCGTGGGCCGCGACCTCGAGGCGCTGGGGGCCGACCTCCTGGCGGCGGAGGCGCTCCGAGCGGGTGCCAACCTGCTGGAGAGGGAGGGGAAGGGCATGTCGGCCGCCGACGCCCACCGGCGAGCCTCCGCCCTGCTCGAGCAGAGCGGGAGCCCCCGCTCGCCCGCCCTGGCGCCGCCCGGGCGGCGGGGCGAGCCCCTGACGAGGCGGGAGCAGGAGGTGGCCGTCCTGGCCGCACAGGGGCGCACCAGCCCCGAGATCGCCGCCGTGCTGCACGTCTCGGTGCGGACCGTCGACACCCACCTGTCACGGATCTACCGCAAGCTGATGGTGGACGGTCGCCACCAGCTGGGGGCCGTCCTGGACCTCGACGACGCGCCGGGATGACCCGGCACCGGCGATCGCCGATCCGACGATACGTAGCGGCTACGGACGACACCCCGGGCCCGCCCGCGTACGGTGCCGCGGTGCAGCAGCACGATGGTCCCCGGCAGCCAGCTGCCGGGGCCGGTGTCTCCCCACCCGACCCCGGCAGCCCTGCCGCCCGTCCCGAGGACGACGGCGACCTGGTCGATGCCGTCGAGGACCTGGTGCGAGAGCTGCTCCCCGACGGCGCCGAGCTCCCGCCGCGCTGAGCGGAGGGCTCAGGGCACCAGCACGAGCTTCCCGGTCACCCGGCGCCGCTGGAGGTCGTCGAGGGCGGCGGCCGCGTCGGCCAGGGGGTACGCCGCCGGCTCCGGGGGGTTGAGCTGGCCGGCGTTGACGGCGTCCATCAGCTCCCTGGTCAGGGCCCTGTTCCCCTCGGGGTTGTGCATGGCCCACGCCCCCCAGTCCACCCCCACCAGCGCCCGGTTGTTGAGCAGCACCAGGTTGGCCGGCAGGCGGGGGACCTCGCCGCTGGCGAAGCCGACGACCAGGTACCGTCCGTTGACGGTCATGGCCCGCAGCGCCGGCTCGGCTTGGGACCCACCCACGGGGTCGACCACGAGGTCCACACCGCCGTTGGACAGCTCCCGGGTCCGCTCCTTCAGGTCCTCGACGTCGTAGCGGACGGTGTGCTCGGCCCCGGCGGCGCGGGCGGCGGCCAGCTTCTCGTCGCTGGAGGCGGCGGCGATGACGCGCAGCCCGAGGGCACGCCCCACGTCCACCGACGCCAGGCCCACCCCGCCACCGGCCCCGAGGACCAGCAGCCCCTCGTCCCGGGCCACCTCCACCCGGCGGGTCATCGCGAAGAGCGCGGTCGAGTACGACTGGAGCATGGCGGCGGCCCGCCGGTACCCGATGCCGTCCCCCAGGGGCAGCAGCGACTCGGCCGCCACCACCACCTGCTCGGCGTAGCCGCCCAACCCGACCGGGGCCAGGACCCGGTCGCCGACGGCCACGCCCTCGACCTCGTCGCCCACCGCGGCCACGTCCCCCGCCACCTCGCTCCCGGGGCCGAAGGGAAGGGGCGGGGTCACCTGATAGCGGCCCTGTACGACCAGGGCATCCACGAAGTTGACGCCCGCGGCCTTGACGTCGATGACCACCTGGTGGGGCGCGGGGAGCAGGTCGGGCCCGTCCTCGACCTCCAGGCGGTCGACCGGTCCCAGCTCAAGGCACACGACACGTCGCATAGGCCGCGGGGTGTACCCCGCTCCGCCACCGTCCAACCACGGGCTGTCGACCGTCCGACGGTGACACGACGCCGTCCCGTCCCCATCCGACCCCGTCCGAGCCGACCCTGCCCGGGCCCGACCACCGTCCGGACGCCCCACACGGCCCGGTGGCACCGGACCGAGCGCCAGCGGGCACGATGGCCGGTGTGCCGCCGCCCGCCGACCCGCTCGACGACTACCGACGCCTGAACGACCCCGTCACCCGGCGCCGGGTCGAGCGTCGGGGCGGCTACTTCGTGGTCGAGGGCCTGCTGGCCCTGGAGGCGTTGCTCGGCTCGCCCTACCCGGTGCGATCGGTGCTGGCCAGCGAGCGCCGGGCGGCCCGCGTGGCCGCGCTCGTCGACGGCCGGGCGCCACTGGTCGTCCGGCCCGAGGCCGACGTGGCCGCGGTGGCGGGGTTCGACGTCCACCGGGGCGTCCTCGCCGCCGCCGACCGCCTGCCCCTACCCGAGCCCGGCGCGCTCACGGCCACCGCCCGCCTCGTCGTGGTGGCCGAGGGGCTCGTCGACCACGAGAACGTGGGCGCCCTCTTCCGCAACGCCGCTGCCTTCGGTGCCGGTGCCGTGCTGCTCGATCCCACCACCGCCGACCCGTTGTACCGCCGTAGCGTCCGGGTGTCGGTGGGCCACGTGCTGCGGGTGCCGTGGACCCGGGAGCCCCGTTGGCCGCAGGGGCTGGCCGACCTCGCCCGGCGTGGCTTCGACGTGGTCGCCCTCGCGCCCACCGGCGAGCAGGCGCTCGACGACTTGGCGCGGGAGGCGGCCAGCGGGCTTCGTGGGCCGGTGACCGCCGGTGGCGGTGCCGGCCGCACCGCCCGGCTGGCCCTGGTGGTGGGATCCGAGGGTGCCGGCCTCAGTGCCGGGGCGCTGGCCGCCTCCACGCGGCGCGTCCGGATCCCGCTGGCACCGGGCGTCGACTCCCTGAACGTGGCCACGGCGGCGGCGGTCGCCCTCCACGCCCTGGCGCCGGCGTCGGGGGTCGAGCTGACCTGACCGCGGTGCGACCTCCATGCCGGACCCCGCCGGATCCCCCGCCGGCGGGGACGTGCCCCCGCCACCGCTAGCG
>DASUJB010000014.1:0-6239 GCA_036279475.1 Acidimicrobiales bacterium
GCACCTACCACCGCCGCCGCCGACAGGCCGCCCTCGGCCGACTCACACCGATCGAATACGAGATGATCAACATCCCAACGGCCACCCTGGCCGCCTAACCCGCGCCTAACCCAACTTGTCACCTCAACGCGCGGCAGTCCCCCGATCGAAGTCGGCAGCATCGCCGGACAAGCAGTCGCCGTCCGCATGGAGTTCACGAACGACGTCGCAGATCTGGAGGCGGCGCGAGAAGGCGCCTGGACCGCACTTGGTCGGCTGCGTCTGGACGAAGCCGGCGTGATTGCCTTGGACAAGAAGCACCAGCATGTCGAGGGCTGGCGCCACCAGCTGCCGCTGCCTGCGGGGTGGTACGCAGCCGAGGTCTTCGTGACCGAGGACGACCACGTCGGCATCCGCCTCCGGGCGGAGCACGCCCTACGCCTGCGCTCCACGGAGGCGTGACGCCTCCCGCTCACCCGCCTTGGTCAGGGACCAGCCGTTCAATCGCCCCGAACGCACCCTCGTCGCGAGCGCCAGGTCCCGGAGGCGTCGCCCCGCACGGCTGACCTGCCACTGATCAGTGTCGAGGCGATCCGCGAGGTCGGCGTTGGCCCCTCGAACGCCGCCATCGATCTCGAGCAGCAGGCGGGCCGCGAGTGAACCGGGTTCGAGCGGTGCCGACTGCGGAGCCAGACCACGCCCGCCCACCATGTCCTTGGCTGCATCGACGACGCTGAGCAGGCCCTCGCAGATCCCTCGTTCCTGGCCGGCCGCCGCGTCCTTGTGCAGCCGCACCAGTTCGGTACGTAGCTGCCGTAGTTGCGCGCCATCAGCAGAGGTGACAGCCACAGCAACCCGGCGCGCCCAGTCGGCAAACGCCGGATCTGGGTTCGAGGCGGCGACCACGGGATGACCGTAAGCCTGGAGGGCGTTGGTGTCAAACATCTGTCAACTGTGTGTTTGACGAGCGTTTGACAAGTTGCCCGTACAGCAGAAGAGCCGGTGCTCTCGCACCGGCTCTGACCTGCATCTTCGTTGGTGGCGGGGGCAGGATTTGAACCTGCGACCTTCGGGTTATGAGCCCGACGAGCTACCAGACTGCTCCACCCCGCGTCGTTGTGGGATCAGCACTCTAGCGGCCGTACCGCCCACCTCCAACTCGGGCGGTCGACGACGGAACGACGCCGACCGGGCCTCACGGGGGGTCGGCCGATCGGCGTCACGTCCCCGTGGTCCCCTCGGTGGTCGTGGTGCCGTCGTCGCCGGAGCTCTCGCCGGCATCGTCGGCCCCGAGGACCTCGACGGCGTCCGCGACCCGGGCCCGGGCCTCGCCCACGCGGTCCTCGTAGGTGGCGAGGTCGCCGCTCCGGAGGGCCTCGTCGGCCTGGGCGAACAGGCGGTTGGCCTCCTCCAGGAGCTGGCCGGCCTGCTCCGCGGCCCCGGCGGGAGCCTCGGGCCCCGCGCCGCCCTGGCCGGTGCTCGGAGGGGTCGCCCCGCCCTCGGGACCGGGTTCGTCAGGTTGCTCCCGGGTCACGGCCTGCTGGCCGAACAGGGACGTCAAGGCGCCGCTGAGGGTCTGCTCGATGACGACCTCGTCGCCGTAGGTCACGATGACCTGCTGCAACAGCGGCAGGTCACGACCCTCGCCGACGACGTAGAACGGCTGGACGTAGAGCAGGGCGTTGCCGATGGGCACGAGCAGCAGGTTGCCGAAGCGCACCTCCGACCCACCGGTGCCCAGCCGGTTCCGCAGCACCGACACGTCCTCGTCGGCGCTGATGCTGGCGGCAGCGATGCCCGGCCCGGGGGGGAGCTCCTGGGCCGACAGCTCGTAGACGACGAGCTGGCCGTAGTTGTCGCCGTCCATGCGGGCCGCCATGAACGCGGTGAGCAGCTGGTTGCTGTCGTCCTCGCTGTAGGGGACGAACGGGCGCATCATCACCATCTCCGGCCGCGAGGACGGTGCGCCCGAGTCCTCACGGGGTAGCTGGAGCAGCTGGTAGTAGGGAGCGATGCGGGGCGCCCGCTGCTCGCCGGTGAGCTGGCCCTGCTCGTCGGTGACCTGGGTGACCGGGTCGGCACCGGCCGTCCCCGGGTCGCGGGCCACCCGCCAGGCGTCGTCCTGGTCGAAGAAGGCGTCGGGGTCGCGCAGGTGGTACCGACCGTAGGCGGCCGTCTGGACGCGGAACAGGTCCTCGGGGTAGCGGACGTGGCCCCGCACCGCCTCGGGCATCCGGTCGCCGTCGGTGAACAGGTCGGGGAAGGCGTCGACGTAGGCCTGGATGATGGGGTCGTCGTCGTCGACCACGTACAGCCGGACCGTCCCGTCGTAGGCGTCGACCGTGGCCTTCACCGAGTTGCGCACGTAGTTGAAGTCGTGGTCGAGGCCGCTGCCGCTGGCCAGCTGGTCGGTGTCGGCCTGCTGGGCGTAGGGGTAGCGGTCGGTCGTCGTGTACAGGTCGACCATCCACGTGACCTTCCCGCCGACCACGACGGGGTAGGGGTCGGCGTCGGCATCGAGGAACGGCGCCAGCGCCTGGACCCGGTCGACGACGTCCCGCCGGAACACCACCCTCGACTCGTCGGTCATGAAGTCGGAGATGAGCGGGTTCAGGTCGCCGAAGCGGAGGGCGAAGGCCGCCCGTCGCACCACGGAGTCCACGGCCACGCCGTCGTCGCCCTTGTAGCGCGTCGTCTGGGTCTCGTTGTCCTTGCCCTGGAAGTCGATCTCGGGGCGATCGGTGCCGACGACCACGTAGCCGTCGAGGTCCTCGCCGAAGTACATCCGGGGCTGGGTGAGCTCGAAGCCGGACTCGGACAGTGGTCGGGCGATCTCGGGCGGGATGTTGCCCACCAGGAAGTCCGGCTCGCTGCTCACCGTGGCGTTGGACGGGGCGAGGACGACCCCGTAGCCGTGGGTGTAGGCCAGGTGCCGTGCCTCCCACGAGTCGCCGGGCACGCCGTCGGGGTTGATCGAGCGAGGACCGATGTTGACCTGGGTGAGCTCGCCGCCCACCGGGTACCGGTCGACGTCGATGTCGTCGATGCTGTAGTAGTTCCGGATCCGTTGGAGCTGCTCGAACGTCTGGCCCGACAGGCTGGCGGCAGGGTCCCACAGCCGGATGTTCCGCACGGTGGGCCCGGCGCCCGACAGGTCGACGGCGGACGTGTCGGTGTCGGGCGTGAAGCGCCTGACCTCGACCTGCCCCAGGTCGAGGGCGTCGAGGGTGGCGTCGATGTTGCGCTCGATGTAGGGGCGCTCCTTGGCCGACTCGTTGGGGCGCACCTGGAAGCTCTGCACGACCTGGGGGTAGATCCCGCCCGCCACGACCGCCACGAACACCCACAGGCCGACGGCCAGCATGGGGAGCGCCCAGCCCCGGCGGAAGATGTTGGCCACCAGCAGGACGGCCGCCGCCACCGAGATGAGCACCAGGAGGTTGAGGGCCGGGAGCTGGGCCTTCACGTCGGTGTAGGTGGCCCCGTCGACCACGCCCCGGCTCGACACGGTGAGCTCGTAGCGCTGGAGCCAGTAGTCGACCGCCTTGACCAGGGCCAGCGCCGCCAGCAGCACCGAGACGTGCGCCTTGACCTGGGGGGTGACCCGGGGCGACGGGGGCTGCACCCGGATGCCACCGTTGAGGTAGTGGGCCACGATCGTGACGATCAGCACGATCAGCAGCGAGGCGAACAGCCAATCCACCAGGAAGGACAGGAACGGCAGCCGGAAGACGTAGAACCCGGCGTCCACCCCGAACTGGCGGTCCGACGAGCCGAAGTCGCCGCCGTTGCGGAACAGCACCCAGGAGTTCCACTCCGAGGACACGCCCGAGCCGGCGACGAGGGCCAGCACGGCGGCCACGACCACCCGGATCCACCTGGCACGGGGGGCGACGAGGTCGTGGTACCGCTCGAGCAGCTCGTCCTCGGGGCCGGCCACCCGGTAGGGGGGTGCCAGCCGGTCGGCCATCGTCAGGTTGCCCCACGCCAGGGCGAAGAAAGCGCCGACGAACACGGTCGCCAGGGCGACCCGGGTACCGAGCACGGTCCGCCACACGTCCGCCTGGTCGAGGGAGTCGTACCAGAGGTAGTCGGTGTAGAAGCGGGCGATGCCGCGCAGGGAGGTGAGCAGCACCACCAGCCCCACCGCACCGACGATGACGAACGTCCGCCCCCGACGGCGCCGCGTGGTCCCCCGACGGGGGCGGCGGGGGAGATCGTCGGGTGCTCGCATGGCCGCCGAGCCTATCGACGTGCCCTCGGGCCCGGATGGCGGGGGCCGCGGGCACCGGGCGTCGGCGGCCGTGAGCCGGGGGCGCCGTTCAGGCGACCGCCAGGGCGGTGGCCGGCACGACGAGGCACCGGCAGTCCGGGTGGGCCGGGGGCGCGACGTCCCCCGTCGGGAAGGCCTGACCACCGGGCACCTCGCCGGCGAGGGCGTTGTCGTCGCAGTCGGGGCAGCTGGCGCAGGACGGGTCCACCAGCCACCGCTGGGCGGTGCCCGGGGCCAGGGCACCCGCCACGCCCGCCGAGTAGGCGGCGACGGAGTAGTGGCGCACGGCGCCGGCGATGCGCTGGCCCTTCCACTCCCGGTACAAGGCGCGCAAGCGCTCGGTCACCTCGTCGAGGTCGCCGTCGGACTCGTCGAGGGACCGCTGGACCCGGCCTCGCAGCGGACCGGTCAGCGACCGACCCAGCTCCTCCGCCAACACGTCGCAGGGCACCTCTCTCTCGCCACCCACCGTGGACCGACCGTGGCTGGCCGCCACGCCGAGGACGGGACCGGCAGCCCCGGCGTAGCGGGCAGCGTGCTCGTCGGCGTCGGGCAGGACGTCGGAGAGCTGGACGTCGCCCCCCCGGCGCAGGCGGTCGAGCACCTCGTTCTGCTCGTCGGCCAGGATGCGCTTGAGCCGCCGGGCCAGGTCCCGCTCGAGGGGGACGAGCACCTCGTCGCGAGACCGCAACGCCGACGTGACCGGATCGACGGCACCGGCCTCGTCGCCGCCGGCGGCGTGGGTGGCACGAGCGTCGCCCTCCCCGGCCTGGTCGCCGCCGCCCGGCGCCGACCCGTCCCCGGTGGGAGGGACGGCGCTCCTCGCTCGCCGGTCCCCCGTCTCGGGATCCGGGCCGGCGGTGGCCGGGCGGTCACCGGAACCGGGACCACCCTCCTCCCCCACCGGATCGTCGCCGGCAGCGGGACCGTCGCCCTGCACCCCGCGGCCCGAGGCCGGGCGCTCCTCGGCCCCCGTGCCCACCTGGTCCTCGACGGTGGCACCGGACGCCGGCCCGGCGTCCCCTCCCGGACCTGGCGGAGCATCGCCCCCCGCCTCCCCACCGGAGGCCGCGCCCTCGCCCCCGGCGGCCGGCGCCCGCCCGCCACGGCCCACCTCGGGAGCGGGACCGCCCTCGCCGGGGTCGGCCACGCCTGGGAGCGACCCGGCCGCGCTCGCCACGGGAGTCGAGGTCCCGGGGACCGGCCCGGCGGCGCTCGCGCCAGGCGGCGCGTCCCCGGTGGCCGTCGGCTGGTCCGGGGCGGCCAGGCCCTCGTGTGGCTCGGCCTGGTCGGGTGGGACCCCGTCCTCGCGCTCGGCCCGGATGCGGGCGAACAGCTCGTCGACGTACGGACCGGTCTCGTCCTCGGGTGGGGCGGGGGCCGGGCCGCTGGCCGGCGGACAGGTCGCGGCAGGCGCGGGCGCCGGATCCGGCCCCGCCACCGCCACCGCCACCGCAGGGCGCTCGCGGCTCCCCTTGCGGGACGTGCGGGGGAGCCGGACGCCCCACCGCTCGGCGTCGGTCTGGGGCCGGCCGGACGGCGCAGCCGGCGGGCGTGGGGTGACCGGGGGCGGGGTTGCCGCAGCCGGCGCGGTGGCGAGGTGGCCACCGGTCGAGCCCGCAGCACCCGTCGGACCGGTCGCTCCGGCAGCGCCGGTCGCGCGGGTGGCACCGGCGGTGGCCGTGGTGAGGGTTCCGGAGGCGGCACCACCGGGCTCCGGTGCCCCCGTGGCACGGGGGCCGGCGGATCGGTCCCGCCGTCCCACCGCCGGAGCGGTCGTCTCCCCGGGCCCGACCCCCGCCGGGGCAACCTCCCCCGGACCCACGGCGGGCCCCGCTCCCTCCCCACCCGTCGGCCCGGGCGCATCGCCGGACCCGACCCCCACGCCCGGGGCGGCTTCGGCCGCCACCGGGTGACGGCGGGTGGCCGCTCGCGCCGCCTCCTCACGGGCCAGCTCCTCCAGCACGGCGTCCAGCTCCCGCTCCGA
>DASUJB010000015.1:0-27803 GCA_036279475.1 Acidimicrobiales bacterium
CCGGCGGGCCAGGAGCGCGGCCGCGGCGGCACCGGCCACGACGGTGACCTCGACCAGCAGCAGCGCCCCCCCGACCCGGAGCACGGGTGCCAGCGGGCCGGCCACCTGGCCGACGGCCAGGCTGGACAGCGGCACGCCCCCGAACGGCCACGACCAGCGCAGGAGCTCGGTGAGGGCGACGGCGCCGGGCAGGGCCAGCCACCGCCCCGGAGCCGTGGCCGGGACCACGGCGAGCGCCGCGCCCAGCAGCGCGGCGTAGGCCACGGCGGCGATCACGTACCCCGGCACGGTCATGTCCAGCATCCACGCCAGGGACGGCACGTAGAGCCCGAGGCCGATGGTGGCGCCGCGGCGCAGGCGTGACCAGCGGGGCCGGTCGGCGACCAGCCGGTCGACGGCGACCAGCCCCACGAGCGCCAGCGGCCACCAGCCCCAGGGCGGGAGGGCGGCGGCCAGGAGGACCCCGGTGCCGAGGCACGAGAGGGCGGGGACGGCCCGGTGCGTGCGCATGCTGGGAGGGATGATCGCGCGCCCCCGAGGTGCCGACCCAGGCGGGGCCGTGCCCCGGCGGGTCCGCGCTCTCCGCCGCCCTAGCCGGCGACGGCTTCCGAGGCGCGGGCCGCGGCCCGCCGGCCGCTGCGGACGCAGGCCGGCACGCCCACCCCCTGCATCCACGCCCCGGCCAGCCGCACGCGGGGTGCCACGTCGGCCAGCGCCGCCTCGATCCCAGCCACCCGGTCCCGGTGGCCCGGGCGGGGCTGGGGGAACGAGCAGGGCCAGCGCGACACCCTGACCTCGAGGGGCGAGGCCCGCAACCCCATGGTGGTGGCCAGGTCCGCCAGCACCGCGGCGACCAGCTCCGTGTCGTCGAGCGCCGCCGGCCGGTCGTCACCGGCACGGCCCACCGATGCCCGCAGCAGGGTGACGTCACGGTCGACCGCCAGGTGGGGCCACTTGGAGTCGACCCACGAGCAGGCCGTCAGCAGCAGGCCGGCCCCCTGGGGCACGAGGAAGCCGGAGCCGTCCAGCGGGTGGCCGACGCCGGCGGACGGGACGGCGAGGGCCACCAGCGCCACCGACGCGTGCTCGACGTCGCCGATCGCGTCGGCCACCGCCGGGGCGTGGGGGGCGAGCAGGGGGCCGGTCACGAAGGCGGGGGTCGCCACCACGACGGCGTCGGCCACCACGCCGGCAGGGTCGAGCCGCCATCGCCCGCCGTCGGTGGTCAGGGCCCGCACGGGGCTCCCGGGGCGGAGGTCGTCGCCGAGGGCGTCGGCCAGGGCGCCGACCAGCGCGGCCATGCCACCGGCCGGGGCCACGAAGGTGGGCCGACCCGTGCCCGTCGCCCGGGCCCGCAGGGCTGCCGCCGCCCGCACGAGGCTCGGGTCGGCGGGGTCGAGGTCGCGAGCCGCGGCCAGCTGGGCCGCGCTCACCTGCAGCGACAGGGCGTCGCAGTCCCCGGCGTAGATGCTGCCCACCAGGGGTCCCACCAGGCGCTCGAGCACCTCGCCGCCCAGCCGGCGCCGCACCAGCGCCCCCACCGCCTCGTCGCTGCCGGGGGAGGGGCGGTCGTCGGCCGCCGTCAGGTCGGCCCGGGCCCGGGCCAGCCCCTCCGGGCTCAGCAGGCCGGCGGCCGCCACGGCGTCGAGGTCGGTGGGAACGCCCAAGAGCTGCTGGGGCGGCACCTTGCGGAGGGCACCGTCGAGGTACACGTGGGCGGCCCCGGTGGCCGGGGAGACCAGGTCGCCAGCCATGCCCAGCTCGGCGAGCAGGTCGACGGCGTCGGGCTCGCGGGCGAGCACGGCGTCGGCCGCCTCGTCGAGGGCGACCCCGGCGAAGGGGGAGGTGCGGAGCTTGCCCCCGGGGGACGGCGCGGCCTCGAGCACCACCACCCGGGCGCCCCGGCGCCGGGCCTCCCAGGCGGCGGCCAGCCCGCTGATGCCCGCCCCGACGACGGCGACGTCGACCCGGTCGCTCACGACCTCCGCACCACCCCGGCCAGGGCGGCCATGACCGCCGGCTCGTCGTTGACCGACGCCGTGCGAGCGAAGGCCAGCCCCGCCTCGCGCGCCACCCGGCGGGCGTCGACGTCGAGGTCGTGGAGCACCTCCAGGTGGTCGGAGGCGAAGCCCTGCGGGCACACCAGCACGCCCTCGGCGTCGGTGCCGGTGCCCAGCGCCCGGATGACGTCGAGGACGTCGGGCCCCCGCCAGGCCTCCGGCGTGCGGCCGGCCGACTGCCATGCCAGCGACCAGCCTCCGGGTACCGCCTCGCCCGGGGCGACCTCGGCCCCGAGCCCGGCGCTGGCGGCCACGGCCGCCGCCGAGGCCGCCAGCTCGTCGACGTACGGATCGTCGGCCAGGACGCGCTCGGGGAGGGAGTGGGCGGTGAAGAGCACGGTGGTCCGGGCCGGCAGCGCGGCCCGCGCCGCCCGGACCCGGGCCGCCTGGGCCTCGACCCAGGCGGGGAGCTCCCACCACGAGCGGACGCCCGTGTAGGGCAGGCCGTGGGCGGTGGCGGCGGTGGCGGCCCGCTCGTGGTACTCGCCCACCGAGCCCCGGGAGAAGTGGGGGGCGAGGACCAGGCCCACCAGGCGGTCGACGGCGCCGGCGGGCCCGTCGCCCCTGGCCAGGTCGGTCACCGCGTCCTCGACGAAGGGGGCCGCGTGCTTGTTGCCGAGGGCGACCCGCCAGCCGCCGGGGTCATCGGCCGCCAGGGCGGCAGCGATGGCCCGCACCTGGGCCTGCGTCCGCCGGGCCAGTGGCGACACGCCGCCGATGGCGGCGTAGCGCGCCTCCAGCTCGGCGAGCTGCGCGGCCGACGGCGGCCGTCCCCGCCGGATGTGCGTGTAGTAGGCCTCGACCTGGCGAGGCGAGGAGGGCGTGCCGTAGGCCATGACCACGAGCCCGGCGGTCACGTCGGCGGCCTCCACCCGTGGACGTGCTCGACCAAGCGGGCGAGCACGCCGGGGTCGGTGTCCGGCAGCACCCCGTGCCCGAGGTTGAACACGTGGCCGGGGCGGCCGCCGTTGGCGGCCAGCACCTCGCTGGCGGCGGCCTCGACGACCGGCCACGGGGCCAGGCAGACGGCGGGGTCGAGGTTGCCCTGCACGGCCAGGTCGGGTCCGATGCGGGTCCGGGCCTCGTCCAGGGGCACTCGCCAGTCGACGCCCACCACCGACGCGCCCGCCTTGGCCAGCAGGCCCAGGAGCTCGCCGGTCCCCACGCCGAAGTGGATGGCCGGCACCCCGAGGTCGGCGATGCTGGCGAACACCCGCGAGCTGGCGGCGAGCACGTGCCGCTCGTAGTGGCTGGGGCTCAGCGTGCCCGCCCACGAGTCGAAGACCTGCACGGCCCGGGCACCGGCCTCGACCTGGGCCCGCAGGGAGGCGGCCGCCACGTCGGCGAGCCGGTCCAGCAGGGTGCGCCACAGGTCCGGCCGGCCGAGCATCAGGGCCTTGGTGCGGCCCAGGGTGCGGGACGGGCCACCCTCGACCAGGTAGCTGGCCACGGTGAACGGCGCGCCGGCGAAGCCGATGAGCGGCACGTCGCCCAGCTCGCCGACCAGGTTCCGCACCGCCTGCTGGACGTAGGGGCAGTCGGCGTCGGGATCGAGCGGGCGGAGGCGGTCGAGGTCGCGCTCGTCCCGGAACGGGTTCTCGACCACCGGTCCGACGCCGGGTCGGACGGCCACGCCCACGCCCATCGCCGCCACCGGCACGACGATGTCGCTGAAGAGGATGGCGGCGTCGACGCCGTAGCGGCGCACCGGCTGGAGGGTGAGCTCGGTGGCCAGGTCCGGGTGGCGGACGGCGTCGAGGATGCTGCCGGACCCCCGGATGGCGCGGTACTCGGGGAGCGACCGCCCGGCCTGGCGCATGAACCAGACCGGCACCCGGGGCGCCGGTCGGTTCTGGCACGCCAGCAGGAACGGCGGCGCGGCGGCGGGCGGCATCGGCGTCACGTTACCCGGGGGTGGCACCGGGCCCCGAAGCGACCGGGAGGGGTGGCGGCGCCCGCCGCCGAGCTTGCCGGTAGCATGGTCCGTCCCTCGACCAGCGGAGAGTGCGTGGCCACCCACCCTGACCTGGCTGCCGAGCAGGCGTACATCGAGCAGGCCTACGACTCGCTCGACGCGGCTCGCCGCACGGCCACACGGCTGCGGTCCATGGTGGAGGTGGGCAAGGGCGGTACCGAGCAGGCCCGCTGGGAGCGCGAGATGATCGAGGAGAACATCGCGGCGCGCCTCGATTACCTCGACCTGGGGGATGCCAGCCTCGTGTTCGGTCGCATCGACCAGTCCCGTGCCGCGGGCGGCGAGACGTTCTACATCGGTCGCATCGCCGTGGCCGACGAGACCCAGGAGCCGTTGGTGGTCGACTGGCGGGCGCCGGTGGCCGAGCCGTTCTACCGGGCCACGGGCCGGACGCCCATGGGGTTGGTCCGGCGCCGCCACTTCGCCACCCGGGGCCGGAAGCTGCTGGGCATCGAGGACGAGCTGTTCGGCGAGGGCGCCGGCCTGCTGGGTGGCGAGCTGAGCATCAGCGACGACGGCACCCGCGTCCGGGGCCAGAGCTCCCTCATCGCCGCGCTGGAGGAGTCGCGCACCGGCCACCTCGGCGACATCGTCGCCACCATCCAGGGCGAGCAGGACGAGGTCATACGATCGCCGCTCCCGGGCGTCCTGGTCGTGCAGGGAGGTCCCGGCACCGGCAAGACGGTGGTGGCCCTGCACCGGGCCGCGTACCTCCTGTACACCTACCGCTTCCCCCTCGAGGGGCAGGGCGTCCTGGTGGTGGGGCCCAACCGCCTGTTCCTGGGCTACATCGAGCGGGTGCTGCCCAGCCTGGGCGAGGCGGGCGTCGAGCTCGCCGTGCTGGCCGACCTCGTCGACGACGTGCGCGTGCGGGGCCGCGACGGAGGGACCACGGCGCGGGTCAAGGGCGACTCGCGCATGGCCGGCGTGCTGGCCAAGGCCGTGCGAGACCGCGAGCGCGGGCTCCGCTCCGACCTCCGGGTGCCCTACGGGGTCCAGACGCTGGTGCTGCCGGCGGCCCGGACCGCCGAGATCGTGGCCGACGCCCGCCGCCGGTTCCGGTTGCACAACGCGGGACGCCGCTTCGTCGAGCGCGAGCTCTTCGCCGCCCTGGCCGACGTGAGCCGCACGCCGGCCACCCCCGACGAGGTCCGCGAGCGCCTGCGCCTGGCCCCGGAGGTGCGCGAGGCGCTCGAGCGGATGTGGCCGGTCCTCACCCCTGCCGAGCTGCTGCACGACCTGTTCGGGTCGCGGGCGCTGGTCGACCTGGCTGCCGGCCGCCGGCTCACGGCCGACGAGCGGGCCGCCCTGACGCGCCCCCGGGGGCCCGACGTCGCCGAGGTCGTGTGGACGCACGACGACGTGCCCCTGCTGGACGAGGCCCGTGCCCTGCTCGGCCCCCGCCACCGGCGGCGCCGCAGCTCGGACGGCGCCGACCGCGACGAGATCCGCACGTACGGGCACATCGTGGTCGACGAGGCGCAGGACCTGTCGCCCATGCAGCTCCGGATGCTGGAGCGCCGGTCGCTCAACGGCTCGATGACCGTCGTGGGCGACATCGCCCAGGCCACGGGCGTGTGGGCCCATCGGGACTGGGACGAGATCCTCGAGCACCTACCCCACAAGCGCCCCGGCCAGCGCGCCGAGCTCACCATCGGCTACCGCATCCCCGGGCCGATGATGGACCTGGCGGCCAAGGTGCTGCGCCAGGCGGCCCTCGCCCTCGAGCCCCCGGCAGCGGTGCGCCAGTCGGGTGACCCGCCGCGCCTGGTGGCGGCCGAGCCCGCCGAGCTGGCCGACCGGGTGGCCCGGGTGGCGGCCGAGGAGCGCGATGCCGTCGACCCCGGCAGCGTGGCCGTCATCACGCCCTCCACCCTGGTGGACGACGTGGCCACCGCGCTGGAGGCGGTCGGCGTCGAGTTCGGTCGCGCCGCCCGCAACGGCCTGGAGGCCCGGGTGACCCTGGTGCCCGTGGGGTTGGTGAAGGGGCTCGAGCTCGACGCCGCGGTGGTGGTGGAGCCGGCCGCCATCGTGGACGAGGAGGCCCAGGGGATGCGGGCCCTCTACGTCGCCCTCACCCGCGCCACCAAGCGCCTGGCCGTCGTGCACGCCCGGCCCCTGCCCGACGCCCTGGCCTGAGCTGGCTGGCTCGGCGAGGGGCCCGACGCGCTCGTGCGTGCCCGGCTCGGCGTGCCGCCGGGCCCTGGGTCAGCTTCCGGGACCGGTGAGCGGTGGTGGGGCGGTGGCCGGGGTGCCCCCCGAGGGTGTCGCCGGCACGAGGTCGCCGGGTGCGGGGGCGCCGTCCCGGCCCCCGAGGCGGCGGCGGTGGGCGGCGAGGCGATCGGGCGTCGTGCGGGCGAACCGGGGGGCCCACCGGTCGAGGATGGGCGCCTCCAAGAGGTGGTAGGAGAGCAGTGCCACCACGAAGGACGCCACCACCTGCACGGCCGCGGTGGGCAGCTCCGGCCAGTCGGTGTACTGGTTGATCACGATGATGGTGGGCCAGTGCCAGAGGTACAGCCCGTAGGCCATCTCCCCCGTCACCTCGAGCGGCTTCCACGACAGGGCCCGGGCCAGGCCGCCCCGGGGATGGCGGACCAGCTCGCTGAGCACGCCCGCCACCGAGGCGCTGCACAGCAGGAAGCCGCCGTAGTACCAGCCGGTGGTGCGCAGGTTCACGGTGAGGGTCATGGCCACCAGCACGGCGAAGCCCGCCAGGCCCCACACCCGGGCGACGCGGCCGTGACGGCGGTCGTCCCGCGGCCACAGCCCGGCGTGGACGGCGAAGGCCAGCGCCACCCCCACCAGCAGCGCCTGGGCTCGGGTGTCGGTGCCGTGGTAGGCGCGGCGCAGGAGGAGGGGGTCGTCGACGCGGGAGGCCAGCACCCCCATCCACACCGCCGAGGCCACCGCCCCGGCCAGGAGGAAGGGGATCACCCGCCGGAGCGACCGCTGCCAGCTCACAAGCAGGAAGATGGCGACGGGCGCCACCAGGTAGAACTGCTCCTCGATCGACAGCGACCACGTGTGGCTGAGGTAGAAGGGGAACTTGGTGGTCCCGTAGGCGGCCAGCCAGTTCTGGTAGTAGAAGAGCGTCCCCCGCACCTCCTGCCAGGCGCCGGGGCTCTCCCCGTAGGGCGAGAAGGTCCCCAGGGCGACCACGATGGCCAGCACCGCCGCCAGCATGGCGGGCAGCAGCCGCAGGGCCCGGCGGGCGTAGAAGTTGCGGAGCCGGATCTCGCCGGTGCGGTACCACTCGTCGAGCAGCAGCGAGGTGATGAGGAACCCGCTCTGCACGAAGAACATCTCCAGCCACAGGTAGGCCCCGGGGAGGAGCCAGGACTGCGAGGCGTTCTCGTAGGCGATGACGCAGTGGAACAGGAGGATGGACGTCACGCCGACGCCCCGGAGGCCGTCGAAGGCCGGCTGGTAGCCCAGGCGGAAGTCCACCCAGCCGCGCCGCGCGGCCGCGTCGTCGAACAGCCGTCCCCCAGCCATGGCCGGCGAGCTTACCCCCGGGCCTCCGGGCGGCCGCCACGGTCCCGGGCCGGGGGGTGGGTCGGCACCTCGGCGCCCTGTACTGTGCCGCCTTCGTGACGACGGACGTGCACGAGGGCGACGCCGTGGCCCCGGCGGCGCCCCTCGCCGGGCGGGACCGGGCCCCACGCCAGGGGCGCGCCCTGGCGGCACTGCTGGTGGCGGCGGTCGACCTGCCCATCGTGGTGGCGACGGCACGCGCCCTCGCCCGCGGCTGGCAGCCCATCGGCGACGACGGCATCCTCGCCGTCCGCGTGCGCGACGTCGGCACGGTCCACAACCCGCTGCTCGGGTCGTGGACGTCGGCGTCGGTGGTGGTGGGCAAGGACTTCAACAACCCCGGGCCCGCCTACTTCGACCTGGTGGCCCCGTGGGTCAAGGTCCTGGGCCCGTGGGTGGGCGTGGCCGTCGGCGTCATGGTGCTGAACGTCGTGGCGTGCACCGCCGCCGTCCTGCTCGCCCGGCGCCTGTGCGGGACCCAGTCGATGGTGGCGGTCGCCGTGGCCCTGGCCGGCCTCCAGTTCGTCATGGGCAGCGAGCTGCTGTTCGCCCTCTGGCAGCCCCACGCCCTCATGCTCCCCTTCGTCCTCCTGCTGGTGGTCCTGGCCGTCCTGGCCCGGGGCGAGCCCGGCATGGTCCCCTGGGCCGTCGGGGTGGGCACGGTCCTGGTGCAGACCCATGTCAGCTACGCGCCGCTGGTCGGTGGCCTGGGCCTGGGCGCCGGGGTCGCCGGAGTGCTGGCGGTGCGGCGTCGGGGTGGACCGGTGCCCTGGCGCCGGCCGGTGGTGCTGGCCGCCGTCCTGGCCGTCCTGCTGTGGGTCCAGCCGCTGGTGGAGCAGGTCACCGGGCGGGGGGAGGGCAACCTCAGCCGCATCCTCGGCGCCGCCGGGTCCGGCGACGCTCCGGCCATCGGGTGGTCCCGGGGGCTGCAGCTGGTGGCCGAGATCACCGTGGGCGCACCGTGGTTCAGCCGCTCCGGGTTCGACCGGGCGGTGCCGCCGACGGCACCGGAGGCCGCCCTGGGCGGGGTGATGGGCACGGCCGCCGCCCTCGCCACCGTCGCCGCCCTGGTGGCGGTGCTCGTGGTCGTGGCCGTGGCGGCCGGTCGCCGAGGCCGCCCCGACCTGGCCACCTTCGCCGGCGCCGCCGCCGTCGCCGTGGTCGTCGGGGACGTGGCCCTCTCCACGTCCCCGGTCAACGTCATCGGCATCGCCGTGCACCAGATGCGCTGGCTGTGGCCGCTGGCGGCGTTCGTGACCGCCGCCCTCCTCACCGCCGTGCTCGTGGGCCTCCGGGGCCGGGCGGCGCGGGTCGCGCTCGGTGGCGCCGTGGCGGCCACCTTCGTGGTGGCGGCGGCCACGCTGCCGACCCACCGCTCGATGGCCAGCGGCCCCAGCTCGCTGTCCGCCTCCCAGGGGGCGGCGGTCGACCTGGTGGGCCAGCTCGGCGCGCTGGAGGGGCGCGGCCCGGTGCTGTGGGACTCCGAGCTGGTGTTCGCCGAGCCGTTCAGCGGCCTCGTCTTCGCCGAGCTGCAGGACCGCGGCATCCCCTTCCTGGTGGGGGACGAGGTGGACGTCCGCCAGCTCGGGGAGGGGCGCCGTGACGACGGCTCGGCTCGCCTGCGGCTGTGGGAGGTGGTGGGGCCGGGTGCCCGTGTGGTGCCCGACGGTGCCGAGCGCGTCGCCTACGTCGAGGACAGCCCGTGGGGGCCGGTGGCGCTCTTCGTCGAGCCGCTCGACGCCGCCTGAGCGTCCGTCCCGGCCGGGAGCCGGGGGGGAGCGGAAAGGGGAGCCGGGGGCGCGAGCCGGGCGGCGAGCCCGGCCGGTGCCGCTCGTCGCCCGGCCCGCAGGCGCCGGCCGATGCGCACCAGGTCGGCCCCGGCCCGGAGCGCGGCCCGCGCCGTCATCTTGGAACCGTCCGACTCGCGCCACGCCCGCAACGGCACCTCGACGAACCCCGCGGTGTCGAGGTCCGGCCCCAGCAGGCGGCCGATCAGCTCGACGTCGAACGCCCACCGGCTCACGAACGGATCGGCCAGCGCCCGGCGCAGCCGGTCGGTCACGCGGAACGCCTTGGCGCCGCACTGCGTGTCGTACACCGGCACGCCCAGCAGCAGGCTGCCGGCGGTGGCGAAGACGCGACCCGTGTAGTGGCGCACCAGGGAGCGCTCGATGTGCGAGCCCAGCAGGGCCACCCGGCTGCCCAGCGCCACGTCCGCCCCCGCGGAGCGGACGACCTCGACGAGGCGGCCGACCTCGCCGGGAGGGGTGGCGAAGTCGGCGTCGCAGTAGGCGACCACCTCCGCTCCGCCGGCCACGGCGTCGAGCAGCCCGGCCCGCACGGCCTCGCCCTTCCCGCGGTTGGTGCCGAGCAGGAGGGCGCGGTGTCGGTCCGGATGTCGGGCCGCCAGCTTCTCCAGGATGGCCGCCGTCCCGTCGGTGGAGCCGTCGTCGACCCCGAGCACGGTGGCGTGGGCGGCGACCGCCAAGGCGTCGAGGACCGTCGGGTCGAGGCGGGCCTCCTCGTCGAAGCACGGGACGACGACCGTGCACGACCCCGTCACGGCCGTGAGCCGGGGGAGCCGACGGCGAGGGGCCGGCACACCGCCCAGGTGGACAGGCCGGGGACGGCCAGCCCTCGGCGGGCGAGCCAGGCACCGGCCCGGGCATCGGCCCCCAGGGCCGTGGACAGGGCCCGCGTCAGCCCCGGCCCTCCGGTCCAGCCGCCGATGCCGTGACGGTCGGGGGCGCCCGCCACGCGCTCGCGGGCCAGCTGGGCGGCGCGCACCGGGAGGAGCGCAGCGAAGAGCCCGCCCCGGGCCACGACGTCGACGCGCGGCTCGAGCAGGGCTCGCAGCCGGGCCGGGGAGTACCGCCGATGGTGGCCGAGGGCCCGGTCGTGGGAGGAGTACAGGCGCTGGTAGGCCGGCACGGTCACCACGAGCAGGCCGTCAGGGGCCAGGTGGGGCAGCACGGAGCCGTCCAGGAACCGGGCGTCGTCCTCGACGTGCTCGAGGACGTCGAGGAGCAGGACGAGGTCGAAGGACCCGCCCGGCTCCTCGACGGTCCTCGCCACGCCGGCAGGCAGGTCGGTGCGGAGGTCGGCACCGGCGTAGTTGACGTCCCAGCAGACGACCTGCGAGCCGGTCGCCGTCTCGCCCTGCAGCTCCTCGGCGAACCAGCCGTCGCCCGCCCCCACGTCGAGCACCCGCCTCGGGGTGCGGCCGTCGAGGTGGTGGTCGATCAGCCGGCGGAGGAAGCTCGCCCGCTCCGTCTCCCAGGGGTGCCGGCGGGTCGAGCCCGCTCGCTCGGCCAGGTCCATCCGGCGATGGTACCGGGCCCGTCCCCCGGGCCGGGCCGCCGGGGTATGGCTCAGACGGCGGCGGCCGTCATGCGCCCGGACCGCACGAGGATCCGCTGGGCGGCGAACGCCCCGATGCCGACGAACCTCCCGTCGATCTCCACCGTCATCGTCCCGTCGGGCGAGACGGCGGTGACCACGCCGTCGTGACCTGGTTGCACGGCTCCTGCCTCCAGGTACTGGAGGAGCCCGGGGGTGAACTCGAGCTCCTCGGGGATCCGGGCGACGGTGAAGGGACCGTGCACCGGGACGTCACGCAGGACCACGACGTCGGGGGGCGCGTAGCTCGACCCGGGGATGGGGTTGCCGTGCGGGCAGGTGGTGGGGTTGCGCAGCAACCGGTTGATCGCCCGCTCGACCGGCTCGGAGATGACGTGCTCCCACTTGCCCGCCTCGAGGTGGGCCTCGGCCCAGGAGAGCCCGAGGATGTCGGTGAGGAGGCGCTCGGCCAGGCGGTGGCGCCGCACCACCTGCTCCGCCAGGAGCAGCCCGTCGGCGGTGAGGGTGATGGTGGTGCCGTGGAGGACGACGAAGCCCTCGGCCTGCATGCGCTTGACCATCTCCGACACCGCGGGCCGCGAGACGGCCAAGCGCTCGGCGATGCGAGCCTGGATGACGTCGACGTCGTCCTCTTGGAGCTCCCAGATCGCCTCGCAGTACTCCTCGAACGCGGGGTGGAACTCGGGTGTCTGGTACTCGGCCACGGAGCCAAGCCTACTGGTGGCCGGTGGCTCGCCGGGCGTCGTCGACCTCCCAGCGTGGTGCAGAGCCACGGTGCGTTCCAAGAAAGAATGTTCTCCGGCCGGGGTTTGCCGGCCGTGGCCCCCGGGTAATCTCCTCGTACGCCAGCAGGGGGCGGGGTGCCTGTCCGCCCGCCCGCCCCGCCCCCCTGGCTCCTGGAAGAGGGCCCTCGTACGCGAGGGTCCTCTTCGCGTACCGGGGCGGGGCCGGGCGTCCTGAGCCGCGTGGGGAGGCTGTGGGTGGTGGGGCTGCGCCTCGTGACCGATGCCACCGCTCGGCGCGTTGGCGGCGGGGGGCGCGATGCCGTAGGCAGGGGAGCGGGCCGCGGCGGTCGCGCTGGGTCGGTGCAGCAGCCGGGTGCGACGACGCGGGCCCGACCCGTCGACCCCCGAGCCTGCACGTCGTCGCCCATGACCAGACCCTTCGATCCCCCCCGCTCCCCGGGTACCGCCGCCGATCCCGCGCCGGGCACCACCACCGCCGGCGCCACCCCGGGCGCCGGCCCTGCGCCGACCTCCGCCCCCGGCCAGGGCTCCGAGCCCCCGCCGGGCACCACCACAACCACCGGCGCCACCCCCGGCTCCGGTCCCGCCCCGCGCTCCACGCCCGTTGCCCCGCCGGACGGGCGCGGCAACGGGGGCGGGGGACCGGCGGTGCCCGACACCGGGCAGCCGGCGCAGGCCGGCGGTGGCCCTCCAGGGCCGGACGGCGCCGACGATCACCTCGAGGTGAGCGGGACGCAGGTCGCCGCCAGCGTGCTGGCCTCCGTCTCGGCCGCGGTCGTGGCCTCGTTCTTCGGCGTGGCTGGCACGGTCGTGGGCGCCGCCGTGGTCAGCGTGGTGGCCACCGTGGGCAGCGCCGCCTACGGGGTGGGCATCCGCCGCACCCGGGCCCGCCTGCGCAACGTGCAGGTGCGGCAGGCGGCCAGCCTCCGGCACTCGCGCCCGTCGCCGGCCGTGCCCGTCGCCGGGCACGGGCACGACCGCCCCGAGGGCGACGGGGACGTCCCGTCGGCAGCGGGGGGACAGGCGGGGGGCCGTGCCCCGAGGTGGTGGCCGGGAGCGCTGGCCCGCCGCCGGTGGAGCCTGGCCGGGGGGCTGGCCGTGGTGCTGGCCGGCAGCCTGGGCATCGTGACCGTGGCCGAGGTCGTCAACGACGGACCGCTGGCGGGCGGTTCCCACGGCGGGCGGACGTCGATCGGATCGCTGATCTCCGACGACGGCGGCGACCCTGCGCCCACCTCCACCACCGTCGACCGCTCGCCCACCACGACGGCACCCACCGCCGAGCCGGACCGGCAGGACGCGCCCGACGGCGGCGACGAGCCCGACGGATCGTCGCCCACCACCAGCGAGCCGACCTCCACCACCGAACCGTCCGGCACCACGACCGGCCCGGACGCCACCACCACGACGACCCCGGCGCCGACCACGTCCCTGCCTGCCGGCGACGGTACGGCACCCACGGTCCGGAGCGGATCGGCGACACCGTGACGCCGGGGGCGGGGTGCGCCTCCGGCGGGGGCTTGTGGTGCCGGGCCGGGGCTTGTGGTGCCGGGCGGGGGGCTTGTGGTGCCGGGGCCGAGGTGCGGCCGGCGCGTGCGACCCGGCCGGAGGGGCGCGCCAGCGCGGGGCGGGGCGCCGGCGCTGGAGTCGGCGGGGGAGGGCCCCGTCAGAGTCGGCCCGTGACGCGGTCCACCGCCATCTCGAGCGCCACCCGGTCCGGTCGCTCGGCCGGCCACCGGTAGCGGGCGGCGTACCGCCGCACCGCCTCGGCCACGTGCCCCGGCTCGTCGGTCACGGCCGTCGGGCCCTCGAAGGCCACCCACCGGCCGCCGTCGACCTGGCACACCACCGCCCGGGCGCCCGGTCCCCCGGCCGACAGGTTGCGCGCCTTGCGAGCCCCGGCGAAGGTGATGACGCGCACCAGCCGGGCGTCGGCGTCCCATGTGTAGCCCACCGGTGTGACGTGGGGGGCCCCGTCGGGGCGCAGCGTGGTGAGGGTCGCCAGGTGCCGTTCGGTGGTGAACGCAGTCAGGGCGACGGGCAGGGCGTCGAGGTCGAAGGCCACGGGTGCCACCATGCTCCACGGAGGGGGCGGCCGCCCCCCGGGGCACGGCGCGGCCGGTCAGCGGGGCTGGCCGACCATGCGCAGGTAGGGCTTGCGGGCGTCCCAGCCACCGGGGAACTGCTCCCTGGCCTCCTCGTCGGAGACGGCGGGCACGATGATGACGTCCTCGCCCTGCTTCCAGTCGGCGGGGGTGGCCACCTTGTGCCCGGCCGTCAGCTGCAGCGAGTCGATGACGCGCAGGATCTCGTCGAAGTTGCGGCCCGTCGAGGCCGGGTAGGTGAGCTGGAGCTTGATCTTGTTGTC
Organism: Acidimicrobiales bacterium; assembly: GCA_036279475.1. Lineage (GTDB taxonomy): Bacteria > Actinomycetota > Acidimicrobiia > Acidimicrobiales > VFJN01 > ZC4RG19. Next base: position 14,047 of record DASUJB010000015.1, read on the forward strand.
GGGACCGATGACGAAGACGGAGCGCACCGTGGCCGTGCTGTCGGCCGCCGGGTGGATCATGTCGTAGAGGTCGGCCACCTTCCTGTCGGGGTCGCCGATGAGGGGGAAGTTGAGGCGGGCACCGGTGACGTCCTCGATGTCCTGCGCCCAGTCGCGGTGGTCGGCGACGCTGTCGACGGACAGGCCGATCACCTTGACGTCGCGCCGGTCGAACTCGGGCTTGAGCCGGGCCACCCGACCGAGCTCGGTCGTGCACACGGGCGTGAAGTCGTTGGGGTGCGAGAACAGGACCGCCCAGCTGTCGCCCTTCCACTCGTAGAAGTCGATGGGCCCCTCGGTGGTCTCGGCGGTGAAGTTCGGAGCGTCGTCGCCCAGTCGCAGCGCCATCTCATGTCCTCCGGGGTTCGCTCGTGACGGCGGTCGGACGGCCCGCCCGCCAACCCGACCGAGCCTAGCCGGGGAGCCCACAAACCCGACCTCAGCGGTCAGGATCTGAGGTCACCGTGCCGACCGCCACCGGGCTCCGCCCGGGCCGGTGGCTCAGCCCGGCTCGGGGGTGGCCGCCTCGAGGTGGGCCGGCCCCTCGCCGGCGGGGGGGATGCCGGTGCGGAACACGTCCGGCTCGAGGTACATGACCCGGGCGATGGGCACGGCCCGCCGCACGCTGGTCTCGATGCGGTCGACCGCCTCGGCCGCCTCGCGGACCGAGAGGTCGGGCACCAGCTCCACCTTGGCGCCGACCAGGAGCTCCTCGGGCCCCAGGTGCTGCGTGCGCATGTGGATGAGGCGCCGAACGCTGGGCTCCACCTCGATGGCCGCCGCGATCCTCTGCACGTCGCCGGGCGAGGCGGCCTCGCCGATGAGCAGTCCCTTCATCTCGACGCCGAGGACCACGGCCACGACGAGCAGGAGCACGCCGATGGTGAGGGTGCCCACGCCGTCCCACAGGGGATCGCCGTCGAGGTGGGCCACCGTGACGGCGACGAGGGCCACCACCAGGCCCGTCAGCGCGGCGAGGTCCTCGAGCAGGACCACGGGGAGCTCGGGGGACTTCGAGCGGCGGACGAAGGACCACCAACCGACGCCCGCGTCCTTGACCTTGCGGGCCTCGACGACGGCGGTGCGGAGCGACGAGGCCTCGAGGACCAGGGCGGCGACGAGGATGGCGACGGCGACGGTCACCGAGTCGAGCTCGTGGGGGTGGCGAATCTTCTCGATGCCCTCGTAGGTGGCGAACATCCCGCCCACGCTGAACAGGATGATGGCCACCACGAAGGCCCAGAAGTACCGCTCGCGGCCGTAGCCGAACGGGTGGTCGGGGGTGGGGAGCCGGCGGGCCCGGCGACCTCCCAGCAGCAGCAGGGCCTGGTTGCCGCAGTCGGCCACCGAGTGCACGCTCTCGGCCAGCATCGAACCCGAGCCCGTGACCAGGAACCCGACGAACTTGGCCAGGGCGATGCCGGCGTTGGCCAGCAGCGCCGCCATCACCGCCCTGGTGCCGTGTCCTCCTCCGGCCATGGCGCCAACCTAGTGGTCGCCATCCCTCCGCACCGCCACCCGGTCCGGGCCCTGTGGGCAACCCGGGCGAGGGGTGTGGGCAACCCGTCGGCTCCTGGGGACGAACCGAGAAAGTCTGGGGACAGCCCTGGGGATTTGCCAGGTGCCCCTTGACCTGCAGTTTTACCGCCCGCAAGATGCTCCACGTCCAACCCACGACGGCAAGGTCGCCGACGACCGGAGCCCGGGACGTGCCCGAGCCGAGGTTCGAGGAGGCAGCGGTCTGGGGAACGGCCGACCGCCGACGGGACGGCTGATGCGGGGTCGCACCTGCTGACAGCGTTCCGGCTCCGCACGGGTCCACCGGCGGGGTTTGGCACCAGAACCGGCACGCCGGCACAGCAGCCCGGCCGTCGGCCAGAGGTGGTTGGCCCCGAGCATCGGTCCGGCGAGCTCCGGTGCGACGCTCGGGGCCTTCCACACGTGCAGCGTCGAGGTCCAGGACGCCGGACGTTCGGCGGACCTCGCGGAGGGCTCGCCGGTCGGTCACCGGCTGGGAGGTTGACCGGCCGGCCCGGCCCCCGGCCCCGGTCGATCAGCGTGGTCGCCGGGCGTGGGAGTCGAGGAGGTGCGCGGTGGCGAGGGTCACCCTGCGCGCCGTCGGCACGTGGAGGAACTCGTTGGGTCCATGGGCGTTGGAGCCCGGGCCCAGGACGCCGGTGATGACGAACTGGGCTTCCGGGAACCGGCGGCCCAGCAGGCCCATGAACGGGATCGTGCCCCCCTCGCCCAGGGCACGCGCCGGCGCCCCGAAGGCGGCCCGGGATGCGCCGTCGAGGGCGGCCGTCAGCCACGGTGCGTCGGGCGGCGCGTGCCAGCCCGGCTCGGCGGCGCCCCGCTCGACCGTCACCTCCGCCTGGTAGGGAGGGTCGGTGGTGAGGCGCCGGGCGACGGCGTCGGCCGCCGCCACCGGGTCGGCGGTGGGTGGCAGCCGCAGCGAGAGCTTGGCGGCGGTCCAGGGGCGCAGCACGTTCCCGGCCTCGCCCGGTGGCGGTGCGCCGCCCACGCCCACGACCTCCAGGGCGGGTTGCCAGGTCCGGGCCACGAGCTGCGCCTCGGTGCTGGCCCGCTCGGGGCGCGTGTCGCCCGCGAGGGGGAAGCGAGCGGCGAAGTCGTCGAGGTCGGGCGCGGTGGCCGTGATCTGCCGCAGGCGCTGCTCGGGGACGTCGGCGTGCAGCTCGCGCACCAGCAGCTCGCCGGTGCGCTCGTCCTCGACCCGGCTGAGCAGCGTGCGCAGGATCCGGAAGCTGGACGGCACCACGCCCCCTGCCGACCCGGAGTGAACCCCCTCGGTCAGCACCTGCACCCGGAGGGTGAGGTCCACCAGGCCTCGGAGCGAGGTGGTGACCCACAGGCGGTCCCAGTCGCCGCACCAGGAGTCGAGGGCCACCACCAGGGACGGCTGGCCCAGCCGGTCGCCCAGCAGGGCGAGGTGGGCGGAGAGGTCGGGGCTGCCCGACTCCTCGCTGGCCTCGATCAGCACCAGGCAGCGGCCGTGGGCACCACCCGCGGCCCGCACCGCTCCCAGGGCGGTGAGGGCGGCGAAGGTGGAGTAGCCGTCGTCGGCACCGCCGCGGCCGTAGAGGCGGTCGCCGTCGAGGACCGGCTCCCAGGGCCCCAGGCCCGGGCGCCACCCGGCGAGGGGCGGCTGCTTGTCGAGGTGGCCGTACAGCAGGACGGTGTCGTCCCGGGGGCCGTCGCCGGTGGGGGGCACGTCCACCAGCAGCAGTGGCGTGCGCCCCTCGACCTGCTGCACCTCGACCCGGGCGCCGTCGAGCCGCTCGGCGGCCTGGCGGCGGCACCAGTCCTCCAGCAGGCCGGTGGCCCGCTCCATGTGGCCGGCCTCCCGCCAGCCGGCGTCGTAGGCGACCGAGACGTTGGGGATCCGGATGTAGTCGCGCAGCACGGGGAGGACGTCGTCGTCCCAGGTCCGCTCGACGTGGCCGGCGGCGGCCGTGTCGTCCATGGGCACCGCCCGATTCAAGCACCCGCCGGTCGCGCCGACGCGGACCGCGGTGGCGGTACGGTCGTCGCGTGCAGGCATGGGTGGTCGAGGCTCCGGGACCGGTCGCCGACGGCCCCCTGCGGCTGGTCGATCGGCCCGTGCCCGAGCCGGGGCCCGGGGAGGTCCGCGTGCGGGTGTCGGCGTGCGGCGTGTGCCGGACCGACCTCCACCTGGCCGAGGGCGACCTGGCCCCCCACCGACCCCGCACGGTCCCGGGCCACGAGGTCGTGGGCATCGTCGACGCCCGTGGACCGGGCACCACGCGCTTCGCACCGGGCGACCGGGCCGGGATCGCCTGGCTGCGGGGCACCTGCGGCCGGTGCCGGTGGTGCCGGCGCGGGGCCGAGAACCTGTGCGTCGCCCCCACGTTCACCGGCTGGGACGCCGACGGCGGCTACGCCGAGTGGGCCGTGGTGCCCGAGGCTTACGCCTACCGGCTGCCGGACGCCTTCGACGACGAGCACGCCGCCCCCCTCCTGTGCGCCGGCATCATCGGCTACCGGGCGCTGCGCCGGGCCGAGCTGCCCCCGGGTGGGCGCCTCGGGGTGTACGGGTTCGGGGCGTCGGCCCACCTGGCGGCGCAGGTGGCGCTGGCCCAGGGAGCGGTCGTGCACGTGATGACCCGGTCCGAGGCGGCCCGCCGCCACGCCCTGGCGCTCGGGGCCCACTCGGCCGGGCCGGCCGACGCCGAGCCGCCGGAGCCGCTGGACGCCGCCATCCTGTTCGCGCCGGCCGGCGACCTGGTGCTGCCGGCGCTCGCCGCCCTGGACCGGGGCGGCACCCTGGCCGTGGCCGGCATCCACCTGAGCGACATCCCGGCCCTCGACTACGAGCGCCACCTGTTCCGGGAGCGCCAGGTCCGCAGCGTCACGGCCAACACGCGCGCCGACGGCGAGGAGTTCCTGGCCCTGGCGGCCCGCCTCGGGTTGCAGGTGACGACGACCGCCTACCCGCTGGCCGCGGCCGACAGGGCCCTGGCCGACCTGGCGGGCGACCGGCTGACGGGCGCCGCGGTGCTGGTGGCCTGATCGGGACCTTCGACCCTGCCGGGCGCCCCGTGCCGGGCCGACGATGGCCTCAGCGAGCGGCAGCGAGGCGAGCGGCGAGGAGGCTGGCATGCCCGGCACCGACCGGAGGACGTGGATCGAGCACCTGTCGCCGGCCGTGTGCTGGCAGCTCATGGCGTCGACGCCGGTGGGCCGCGTGGGTGTCCTGCACGACGGCGGGCCCGAGATCTACCCGGTGAACCACGTGGTGGACGGCCACTCGATCGTCTTCCGGACCGACCCCGGTGGCAAGCTGCACGCCCTCCACCGCAGCCCGGCGGTGTGCTTCCAGGTCGATGCCGTCGACCCCGCCACCGAGACCGGCTGGAGCGTCCTGCTCAAGGGCACGGGCACCGAGGTGGCCGACCAGGCCTCCCTGGAGCGGTTCGCCCAGCTCGACCTGCGCTACTGGGAGCTCGGCCCCAAGGAGCACTGGGTGCGGATCGTCCCCTTCGAGGTGACCGGCCGGCGCTTGTGGGCGGCACCCGCCCGCACCTCCGTGCCCGGTGGCGGGGCCGGGTGACGGCCGACGCACCAGCCGGGGCGGGCTCCGCCCCCGGTACGCCCCCGCCACCCACGGGCACCGCGGCGCCCGCTGCCCTCGTCGAGACCCACTCCGCCGTCGTGGTCTTCCTCGGCGACCGGGCCTACAAGGTGAAGAAGCCCGTCGACCTGGGCTTCCTCGACTTCAGGCGGCGCGTCGACCGGGAGGCGGCGTGCCACCGGGAGGTCGCCCTCAACCGGCGCCTCGCCCCCGACGTCTACCTGGGCGTGGCCGACGTCGTGGGCGAGGACGGGCAGCCGTGCGACCACCTCGTCGTCATGCGCAGGTTGCCTGCCGATCGCCGCCTCACCGCCCTGGTCCGGGCGGGCGAGGACGTCGACGTCCAGCTGTGGCGGCTGGCGCACCGGCTGGCGGCCTTCCACGCCGCCGCCGAGCGCAGCCCCGCCGCCGACGCCGCGGCAGGGCGCGACGCGCTGGCGGCCCGGTGGGCCGCGAACACGGCCGAGATGCTCGAGCTGGCCGGCTCCTGCCTCGATCCCGGAGCGGTGGGCGACGTCGACCGGCGCGCCCACCGCTACCTGGAGGGACGGGAGCCGCTGTTCGCGGCCCGCATCGCCCAGGGCCGGGCGTGCGACGGCCACGGCGACCTGCTGGCCGACGACGTCTTCTGCCTCGACGATGCCCCGCGGGTGCTCGACTGCCTCGACTTCGACGTCCGCCTGCGCCTGGATGACGCACTCGCCGACGTGGCCTTCCTGGCCATGGACCTGGAGCGGTTGGGCCGCCCGGACCTCGGGGAGCGGTTCCTGACCCTCTACCGCGAGCACGCCGGCGACTCCTGGCCGGCGTCCCTGGCCCACCACCACGTGGCCTACCGGGCCCAGGTGCGGGCCAAGGTGGCGGCCATCCGGGCCGCCCAGGGCGGGGCGGGTGCCCGGGCCGAGGCCCACGGGTTGCTGGCCATGTCCCGAGCGCACCTGGCGGCGGGCACGGTGCGGCTGGTGGTCGTCGGCGGGCTGCCGGGGACGGGCAAGACCACGGTGGCCCGAGCCGTGGCGGACCGCCTGGGCGCGGTGTGCCTGCACAGCGACGAGATCCGCAAGCAGCAGGCCGGGCTGCGGCCCGACGTCCCCGTGCCGGCGGGCGTCGGGGAGGGCCTGTACCGCCCGGACGTGACCGCCGCCGTCTACGCCGAGATGCTGCGCCGGGCGGCCGTGGCCCTGGGGCTGGGCGAGAGCGTGGTGCTCGACGCGTCGTTCACGTCGGCCGGCCGCCGGGCCGCGGCGCGGGCCCTGGCGGGTACCGCGGCGGCCGACCTGGTGGAGCTGCGCTGCGAGGCGCCGGCCCCGGTGGCCGCCGAGCGCATCCGGCAGCGCCTCGCCCGTCGTGCCGCCGCCCGGAGCGGCACGACGGCGTCGGCCGGGGAGGGTGCCGTCGACGCCTCGGACGCCACCCCCGAGGTGGCGGCCGCGCTGGCGGCGGCGGCCGACCCGTGGCCGGAGGCGGCGACGGTGCTCACCACGGGCGCCCCCGACGAGGTGGTGGAGAAGGCCGTCGGGCAGGTGTTGACGGGCCCCGGGGGGAGCCCCGGGCCCGCCGAGGAGGGAGGCGGGCGTGGAGGTTGACCGCAACGGCCTCGAGGTGCTCGACACCGACGAGTGCGTCCGCCTCCTCCGCACCCGCTCGGTGGGGCGCATCGGGATCTCGTCGCGTGCCCTCCCCACCATCCTGCCCGTCGAGTACCTGGTGGCGCAGGGGCACGTCCTGTTCCGCACGGGCCTGGGGACGAGGCTCGACGTCGCCACCCGCGACGCCGTGGTCGCCTTCGAGGTCGACGAGTTCGACGACGCCAGCAACAGTGGCTGGAGCGTGGTCGTGACGGGCGTGGCCGGCAGCTGGCCGGAGGGGGCGGGCCTGCCCGCCGGTCCGGCGGAGCTGGCCCGGTTGCGTCGCTGGGACGCCGCCGCCGACGAGCACCTGGTGGCCATCCCCCTCGACCGGGTCAGCGGCCGGCGGATACGACCCCCGGTCGGCGGCGGGCGTGCCGATCCGGTCACCTGACCTCGGGTCCTACACTCCGACCGATGTCCGAGGTCGCGGGTGCCGAGCAGCTCCGCCGCCTCCTCTCCGCCGTCGTGGCCATCGGTTCGGAGCCCACCCTGCCGCTGGTCTTGCGCCGCATCGTCGAGGTGGGAGCCGACCTGGTGGACGCCCGCTACGGCGCCCTGGGCGTGCTCGACCGGACGCGGACGCGGTTGGCGGAGTTCATCACCGTCGGCATGGACGACGAGGACATGGCGGCCATCGCCCACCCCCCGCGGGGCCGCGGGGTCCTCGGCCGCTTGATCACCGATCGGCAGCCCCTGCGCCTGACCGACCTCACGGCCCACCCCGACAGCCAGGGGTTCCCGCCCGACCATCCGGCGATGCGCTCCTTCCTGGGGGTGCCGGTGTGGGTGGGTGGCGAGGCGTTCGGGAACCTGTACCTCACGGAGAAGAGCGGCGGCCGGCCCTTCACCGCGGTCGACGAGGAGCTCGTGGTGGGGCTGGCCGCGGCCGCCGGCGTCGCCATCGAGAACGCCCGCCTCCACGAGCGGGCGCAGCAGGCGCTGGTGCTGGCCGATCGCGAGCGCATCGCCCGTGACCTGCACGACACCGTGATCCAGCGCCTGTTCGCCACCGGCCTCCTCCTCCAGGGCGCGGCCCGCCTGGCGGAGCGTCCGGAGGCGGTCGAGCGGATCGACCAGGCGATCGACGACCTCGACCTCACCGTCCGCCACATCCGTTCCGTGATCTTCGGGCTGCAGCCCATGCCCGAGGGCGACCGCAGCGTGCGTCGGGCCGTGCTGGAGGTGGCGGCCGAGCTGCGCGCCGCCCTCGGCTTCGATCCGGCCGTGCGCTTCGAGGGGCCGGTGGACGCCGCGGTGGACGAGCGGCTGGCCGAGGACCTGGTCAACGTGGTGCGGGAGGCGCTCTCCAACGTGGCCCGTCACGCCCGGGCCCGCCACGCCGAGCTGGAGGTGGCGGTGGGCGACCGGCGGTTGTGCGCCACGGTGGCGGATGACGGCGTGGGCGCGGCCGGCTTCCAGGGCGCCTCCGGTGCCCCGGGGCCCTTCCCCGCGCTGGGGTCGGGGGGGCGAGGGCTGCCGAACATGGCCGAGAGGGCCCAGCGCCTGGGGGGCTCGCTGGAGCTGGGCCCCGGGCCCAAGGGGCGAGGCCTGGTCCTGCGGTGGTGCGTGCCCCTGGACTGGCAGGGCGGGGGCGACGGGGCAGACGATCCGCGGGGGTGATGGCAGGATGGGCGTGTGGCAGACGAGCACGTCGGAGCGCGGGTCGGTCCCGCGCCGGAGCCGATCCGGGTGTTCCTGCTGGACGACCACGAGATCGTGCGGCGGGGCGTGCGCGAGCTGCTGGAGGCCGCCGGCGACATCGAGGTGGTGGGGGAGGGCGGCACGGCAGAGGAGGCCCTGGCCCGCATCCCGCCCCTGCGACCGCACGTGGCCGTGCTCGACGTGCGCCTGCCCGACGGGGACGGCGTGGCGGTGTGCCGGGAGATCAGGTCGCGCCATCCCGAGGTCCGCTGCCTCATGCTCACCTCGTTCCCCGACGACGAGGCGCTGCTCGACGCGGTCATGGCCGGTGCCAGCGGCTACGTCCTCAAGCAGGTCCGTGGCAACGAGCTCCTGGCCGGGGTGCGCGAGGTGGCCGCCGGCCGCTCCCTCCTCGACGCCGCCACGACCGCCGCCGTCATAGAGCGGGTCCGGCGACCCCCGGAGGACGAGGCCGAGGGTGCCCACCTCACCGACCAGGAGCGCCGCATCCTCGATCTGCTGGCCGAGGGCCTCACCAACCGTGAGATCGGCGAACGCCTCTACCTCGCCGAGAAGACCGTCAAGAACTACGTCTCGAACCTCCTGATGAAGCTGGGGATGCACCGGCGGACCGAGGCCGCCGTCTACGCGGCCAGGCTGGCGGACCGGCGGGCCCACCGCCAGCGCTGAGGTGGCGGCGGGCCGGGCGCACCGGAGGCGGGTGCCGCCCGCCGACCGGCAGGGCCGCCGGGGGACGGCAGGACACCCGGTGGGCGAGCACGCGGCCGAGGTGCCGGTCGACCTCGAGGAGCAGGCCGCACTCGTCGCACAGGTCGACCCTGCGCCCTCCCGAGGTCACCACCGGGCGCATCCTCGTGGTGGCCTCGCAGACGGGGCACCAGGTGGCGGCCACCTCGTCGGGGTCGAGGCCCTCCTCGCGCAGGTCGACGCTGAGCCACACCTCGCCGACCTCGTCGTCGGGCAGCGACCACTCCACGACCCCGGGCCCGGAGCTGGTCTGGCGTCGCATCGTCGCCACCTCCCCTCTCTCGTGACCTGGTCCCATTGTGCTCCTCCGCCCGTGCCGGGGGCAGGGCCGTTGGGCCCTAGCCGGACCCGTGGACGCGGGGCATGGTGGGGGCATGGCAAGGATCATCGTGGGAGTCGACGGATCGGTCACCAGCGCGGCCGCACTGCGCTGGGCGGCCCGTGAGGCCGAGGCCCGGGGGGCCGAGCTGGTCGCCGTGCTGGTGTGGGACCTCTTCAACCAGCGCCACGCCGACGGCTCGCGACGCTTCGACCCCGACTACGACGCCAGCTCGGCCGACGACGCCCTGGCGGCGGCGGTGGCGGAGGCCCTGGGCGCCGAGCGGGCGGCCGGCGTGACCCGCACGGTCGTGTGCGACCTGCCCTCCCGGGGCCTGCTCGCCACCGCGGAGGATGCCGACCTGCTGGTGGTGGGGGCGCGGGGGCTCGGTGGCTTCCGCGGCCTGCTGCTGGGATCCGTCAGCCAGCAGTGCCTGCACCACGCCACGGGACCGATCGCCATCGTCCACGGCGAGGGCGACAGGGCCGAGGGCGACGGGCAGGTCGTGGTGGGCGTCGACGGGTCGGAGGCGTCCGACGCCGCCTTGCGTTGGGCCCTGGCCGACGCCGCCTGCCGCAAGGGCCGCGTCGAGGTCGTCCACGCCTGGGAGACGATGGTGGAGTACGGGCCGGTGCTGGGCACCGTCCCCGAGGACGTGTCCGCCATCGAGGCGGCGGCGGAGCGCCTGGTCGACGAGGTGGTCGCCGCGGCGCGGCCCGTGGCTCCCGACGTGCCCGTCGAGCGCACGGTCGTGTGCGGCGAACCGGCCTCGACCCTCCTCAACGCGGCCAAGGGGGCGGACCTCGTGGTGGTCGGCCGCCGGGGCCGGGGTGGCTTCGCCCGCCTGTTGCTCGGCTCGGTGTCCGAGCACGTGGCCCGTCACGCGTCCACCACGGTCGTGGTCGTGCCGGCCGGTCGGCCGGCGGGCGTCGGCGGGTGACCGCCGTGCGCCCCACGCTCGACTCGCGCACCGGGCTCGAGGTCATCCCCCCCGACGACTGCCGGGCGTTGCTGCGAGCGGACGTGGTGGGCCGCCTCGCCATCGTGGACGGCGGCACGCCCGCCATCTTCCCCGTGAACTACGTCTTCGACGGCGAGTGCGTGGTGTTCCGCACCGCTGCGGGCACCAAGTTGGCGGCCGGTCCCCGTCACCCCGCGTGCTTCGAGATCGACAGCGTCGACCGCGAGAGCCGGCACGGGTGGAGCGTCGTGGTGACGGGTCGGCTCGAGGAGGTCACCGCGTTCGACGCCGCGACCCGGGACCACGTGCGAACCCTCCCCGTGGACCCGTGGACGGGTGGCGACCGGCCCTACTGGATGCGGCTGGTGCCGGAGCGGATCAGCGGTCGGCGCATCCCCGGGACGGGGACGTCGGGCTCCTAGCGATCGCCGGGCCCGGGGCTCACCGGGGCCAGACCGCCGACCGCTCCAGGGCCAGGCCGCTGAGCCGGACCACCACGGTCTCGGCGGTGACCGACGTGGCCAGGGCGGCGAGGACGTCCCGCATGGAGACGACGCCCACGACGCGGTTGCCCTCGGCCACCACCAGGTGCCGGAGCTCGGCTCGGAGCATCAGCTCGGCGGCGTCGAGCAGCTCGGTCGACCGGTCGATCGTGAGGGGGCCCTGGGTCGCCACCGCGACCACTGCCTCGTCGGGCGAGCGGTCCTCGGCCAGGGCTCGGGTGAGGTCGCGCTCGGTGACGATGGCGACGGGGACGTCGGGGACGCCCACCACGGCCGACGAGGTGTCCCAGCGGCGGAAGGCACGCGCCGTCTCGGCCAGCGTGGTGTCGGGCGGCAGGACGAGCGTCTCGCGGAGCTGGAGGTCGCCGACGCGGCGGCCCGTCGGTGTGGTGTCGGCCATCGCTCCAGGGTGCCGCCGGCTCGGCCGGGCGGTCCAGGGCCGTTCGTCCCGCGGCGCGGCGAGTCCGGGTTGGAGGGGTCGGGGGCCACGGCCCACGCTCCCGCCTCTCCTCGCTCCAGGTGACCTTGGGCCCTGTCCGCTCGACGATCTCGAAGGCACCATGTGGTCATGGCACCTCCGACCGTCTACCAGTGCCCGTCGTGTGAGCTCCGCTTCGCCACGCGCAACGAGCTGCTCGACCACGTGGCGGTGGACCACCCCGCTCCCGTCGAGGACGACCTGCCGCCCCGCCGGGACGCCCGGGGCTTGGTGACCGTGCCCGTGGATCCCGGTCGCCCTCCCGGTCCCGCCCTCGCCACCGCGGTGGCGCTCGCCGCCGCCGCCGGCTGTGCGATCGGGGTCGTGGCCGCGCCCGTGCCGGGCATCCCCGACCCGTCGCCCTACCTGGCGGCACGCCACCGGGAGCTGGCCCGGGCGGGCGTGGTGACGGTGCCGCCCCGCGTCCTCGCCGGCGACCCGGCGGACGCGGTCGTGGCCGACGCCCGTGCCTCGGGGACCAGCCTGCTGTGCATGGCCACGCGGGCCCGGGGCTGGCTGGCCGAGCCGCTGCTCGGCAGCGTGGCCGCCGGCGTCGTGCACCGCTCCCCGGTGCCGGTGGTGCTGGTGGGGCCGTCCGTCCGCCATCCGGGTGCTCGCCCCCGGCGGATGGTGGTGGGGATCGACGGCTCGGACGTCGCCGCTGCCGCCCGGCGGGCGGCATCTGTGCTGGCCAGCCGGTTGGGGACGCCGGTGGAGCTCGTCCGAGTGGCCGGCACGGACGGCCCCGTGGCCCCGGGCACGGTCGACGAGGGCGACGGCGTCGTCGTGCTGAGGGGCCGGCACCCGGCACGCGCCCTGGCCGAGCGGGCGGGGCCCGGGGGTGACGTGCTCGTCGTCGTCGGCAGCCGCCGCCGGACGGGCCTCGACCGCCCGGGCATGGGTGGCGTCGCCACCGGCGTGGCCCGGCGAGCGAGCGGCCCGGTGATGGTCGTCCCCGCCGGCGCCCAGCTCGACCTGGACGCACCGGTGGTGGCGGGGGAGGAGACCTCACCGCGGGGTGCGACGGCAGCGAGGCGGGGTGTGGACGCGAGCGGGGAGGTGGCACGGTGAGCCCGACCCGCCTGGCCCACCACCCCGACTGGTGGCGCGTGCGGGACGTGATGACGACCCACGTCGTCCGGGTGGTACCGACGGCCACCTACGACGAGGTGGTGGACCTCCTGCTGGCGCACGGGGTGAGCGGCGCGCCGGTGACCGACGCCTCCGGGCACCTCCTCGGCGTGGTGACCGAGGCCGACCTCGTGCGGCGCGAGGCCGAGCATGCCGGCGACGAGGGCACGACCGGAGCCCCGGACGGGGGCGAGGAGACGGCCGCCACGCTGATGACCCGGTCGGTCGTCACGGCGTCGCCCGACGACGACCTCCCTACCACGGCCCGCAAGCTGCTCGAGTCCGGGCACCGGCGGCTACCGGTGGTGGCGGACGACGGTCGGCTGGTCGGCGTCGTCTCGCGCCGGGACCTCCTGGCACCGGCCTGGGACTACCCGGCGCCGGGTGACTGACACGGTGCCGCCCGTGCCGCCTGACCCTCGTGCACGCTGGCGGCACGGTGCCGCCCGTGCCGGCCCGATCCAACCCCGGTCGGTTGCCCCTGGTGCCGCCGGTGGGGGTCAGGCCGGGCCGGCGTAGGCGACCACGTTGTCCTCGTAGCGGCGGGCCCGGTCGTCGAACTCGCCCCCGCAGGTGACGAGGACGAGTCGCTCGGGGCCGGCGCGTGAGAAGACGTCGGCCGGCAGGTCGGCCTTGGGATGCCGCTCGACCGCGGTGACCCGGTAGGAGCGGGTCGAGCCGTCGGCGGAGGTGACCGTCACGGCGTCGCCGACCGCCAGGTCGTCGAGGTGGCGGAACACCCCGTCGACGCCGTCGTAGGCGATGTGGGCGGCGAGCACGGTGGAGCCGGGCCCGCCCGGCCGTGCCCCGAAGCGGTACCAGCCGACCTCGGACGGGACGGGGATCTCCATCCCGCCGTCGTCCTCGACCCCCACGGGCGCACCGGCGCGGCCCGCACGCCGATGGCCTCGACAGCAAGCTCGGTCGGTGCCGGCTTGACCACGGGCACGGGTGGCCGGGCCGGCGCCGGTGGCAGCTCGCGGACGGCACCGGCCAGGGGGCCCCGGCGAGGGCTGGCGGTCGTCGTGGTGGCGGTCGTCGTGGTGACGGGCGCGCCGGCCGCCTGGTCGCGGGCGGCGTCGTCGGTCGTCCCGGTGGTGCAGGCGGCGAGGGCGAGGGCAGCGAGGGCGCGCCGGGCGGGGACGGGCCGGGTGGGGGAGCCCCCGCCGGGCC
>DASUJB010000016.1:0-33343 GCA_036279475.1 Acidimicrobiales bacterium
CCCCGCTCAAGCTGCTCGACCACGTCGGCGCCCGGCACGAAGTCGCCCAGCGGCGGCAGGTCGGCCAGCGAGTCGAGGCCCACCCTCTCCAGGAAGGTACGGGTGGTGCCGTACATCACCGCCTGGCCCGGCCCGCTGTCCCGTCCGACCTCGGCCACGTAGCCCCGCTGCTCCAGGGTGCGCATCACGCCGTCGACGCTGACGCCGCGGATCGACGCCACCTGCGCCCGGGAGACGGGTTGCTTGTAGGCCACGATGGCCAGGGTCTCCAGCGCGGCGGCGGAGAGCTTGGCCGTCTGCCCCTCGAGCACGAACCGCTCGACGTAGGGGGCGAGGTCGGGATGGGTCTGGAACCGCCAGCCACCGGCCACCCGGGCGAGCTGGAAGCCCCGGCCCTGCTGCTCGTACTCGTCGGCCAGCTCCCGGCACAGCTCCTCGACGAGGGCGGGGCGCAGCTCCAGCAGCTGGCCCATCAGGCGGACGTCGATGGGGCTCTCGCTGACGAGCACGACGGCCTCGACCGCCCGCCGCGCCGCCGCCCGGACCTGAGGCCCCGGTCCGGCACCCGGCGCCCGCTCAGCCGTCATAGACGTCGACCCCTGCCAGCCGGCGCCCGGGTAGGCGGACGGCACCGGCGTCCCCTCCCCGCCAGGCGATCTCGATGTCGCCGAAGGTGCGGGCCTGCTCGAGGTCGACGAGGTCCAGCTTGAACAGCTCCAGCACGGCCAGGAACCGGACCACCACCTCCAGCCGCTCCACGAGGTCGGCGGTGAGCTCCCGGAAGGTGGTCCGCCCCAGCCGGGGCAACTCGTCCAGCAGCTCGGACAGGGCGTCGGCCACCGACGCCCGGACCGGCGCCACGTGGTCGAGGTCGACGTGGGGCCGGGGCTTGGGCGTCACCGCCCGGACGTAGGCGAGCCGTAGGTCCTCGGCCGTCACCCCGGCCAGCAGGTCGGGCATGAGGCCGACGTAGCGGTCGTCGACCCCCACGGTGCGCCCGACGCTGCGGGCGGCGCGGCCCTCCATCGCCGACAGGACGACGGCGGCGTCCTTGAACGTCTTGCACTCGACCAGGCGGTGGAGCAGCAGGTCCCGCTCCTCCCACAGGGCGAGCTCGTCGTCCAGGTCGGTCTCGTCGCTGGAGGGCAGGAGGCGACGGCTCTTGAGCTCGACGAGCGTGGCCGCGATCAGCAGGAACTCGCTGGCCACGTCCAGGTCGAGCTGCTCCATGCGCTCGACCTCGGCCACGTAGCGGTCGACGATGCGGGACAGGCTGACCTCGTAGAGGTCGACCTCCTCGGACAGGATGAGGTGGAGCAGGAGGTCGAAGGGCCCCTCGAACACCGGCGTCTGCACCGCGTAGGGCATCGCCGACGATGATAATCACAGGGCTGTCGTCCCGGGCCGACCCGGGGGGCGGGCAGGCGCGACCCGCCGGGACCGGAGGCAGGCGAGCCGGGCTGGGCGCCGCCACCGGGGGCGAGTGAACCGGGTGCCGGCCTCCCCGCACCACCCTCTACCATCGCCGCCCATGGCGCGCGTGTTCTCCGGGATCCAGCCCACCGGCGACGTCCACCTGGGCAACTACCTCGGTGCCGTGCAGCGCTGGGTCGCCACCCAGCACGACGACGACGCCGTCTACTGCATCGTCGACCTCCACGCCCTCACCATCCCCAAGGACCCGGCCGCGCTGCGGGCCAAGATCCTCGAGCTCGCCCAGCTCCTGGTGGCCGCCGGCCTCGATCCCGGCGTCGTCACGCTCTTCGCCCAGAGCCACGTCTCCGAGCATGCCGAGCTGGGCTGGATCATGGAGTGCACCGCCGCCTACGGCGAGCTGCGGCGAATGACCCAGTTCAAGGACAAGTCGGAGCGGGCCGACTTCGTGTCGGCCGGCCTGCTCACCTACCCGGCGCTCCAGGCGGCCGACATCCTGCTGTACGACACCGAGCAGGTCCCGGTGGGTGACGACCAGCGCCAGCACGTCGAGCTGACCCGCGACCTGGCCGTGCGGTTCAACTCCCGCTACGGCGACACGTTCGTGGTGCCGACCCACGCCATCCCCCCCGTGGGCGCCCGCGTCATGGACCTCCAGTCGCCGGAGCGGAAGATGTCCAAGTCGGTCGACTCGCCCCAGGGGACGGTGCTCGTCCTCGACGAGCCCGAGGTCATCGCCCGCAAGTTCAGGCGTGCGGTCACCGACAGCGAAGCCGACGTGCGCTTCGACCCGGCGGCGAAGCCGGGGGTGTCGAACCTCCTCGCCATCCTGGCGGCGGCGACCGGGGGGGACCCCGCCGAGCTCGCCGGCCGCTACGAGCGCTACGGGCCCCTCAAGGCCGACACGGCCGAGGCGGTGATCGAGATGCTCCGGCCGGTGCAGCAGCGCTTCGCCGAGCTGGCCGCCGACCCCGCCGAGACGGGCCGCATCCTCGCCCTGGGGGCCGAGAAGGCCCGCAAGCCGGCGGCGGCCACCCTGGCGCGGGTGCGCGACCGCCTGGGGCTCAGCGTGCCCTGAGGGAGGGACTCCCCCGGCCAGCTCGCCCGGGCACCCGCTCCCCGCGTGGGCCGGTCAGTCCCCCTCGCACGAGTCGGACACGAAGCGGCGGTCGCCGCCCGAGCGGTCGAAGGTGCCGCACACCCGGGGCTCGCCCCCCAGGCAGTCGGCCCCGGCAGGCTCCACGAGCTGGCCCGGCACGAACCCGGGGCGCTGGGCAGCGCTGGCCACGGTGACGACGCACCAGGGATCGCTGCCGCCCTGATCGGACTCCATCCCCGTCCAGCACCCGGCGACGAAGGCCCCGAGCACGGCCACCAGCACCAGCCTGCGGTTCCCCGACGTCGACGCCATCGCTCCTCGCCCGCTCGGCCGCCGACCCACCGTAGCCGGCCCGCCACGTCATCCCCGTGACCGCCGGTGCCGGCGCTCCCGGTGCCGTCCCCCGTGCCGGCGACTGCCGGGGCCCCGGGCCGGGGCCCCGGGCGCCGAGGGCAATGGCCGGGCCCCCGGTGCCCGGCCTCTCAGTCGTCGTCGGCCGCCTTCAGCGCCGTGGCCACGACCGGCGTCAACGACCACCGCCCCGGATCGAGGTGGTGCTCCCGTGCCCAGGCCACGGTGAGCGGGTCGCTCCCCGCGCCGCCCAGCATCTCGGCGCCGAGGCGGTCGTGGCACAGGTACCGCCCGGTGCGCCCCAGGGGACCCGGGCGTGAGCACCAGCGGTCGGCCGCGGCCCGGCCGGCCACCAGGCCGGCCACCGTGGCCAGCGCCCGGCGCAGCGGCCCGAGCCCGCTCTCGACCTTGCCCACGTCGTGCAGCAGTGCCGCCGCCAGCACGGGGCGGGTGGCCGCCGGTCCCAGGGTCGCCGCCGTGCGCCGGGCCACGCCGACCGCGTGGCGCCGGTCCGCCCCGCCCATCCGTCGCCACAGCGCCACCTCGCCGGGGAGCAGGGCGGCCACCGCCCAGCGGTCGTCGGCCGGTCCCGGCCCCGCCGGCCACAGCGACGTGAAGAAGCGCGAGGCGAGGTGGGAGAGGTGGCGCACCGGAGGCACCATCCCTGGCGCGCTCCCCCGCGGCGGCACCGACACCCCGGCGGCACCTCCCTCGGGGGCGGCCGGCCCGGTGCCGGCCCGCGGGCCGTCGCCTCCGGCCACGGTCAGGCGTGCTCGATGCAGAAGCGGGTGGCGGGCATGGCCTCGAGCCGGGGATCGGCGATGGGCCGACCGCACGCCTCGCACAGGCCGTACCTCCGGTCGTCGAACTTGGCCAGCGCGTGCTCCACCTCGTCGAGCTGGTCGTGGAGCTGCTTGAGCAGCGCCATGTTCTCGCCCTGCTCGGCCGCCACCTGTCCGGAGTCGGCGAAGTTCTCGTCGTAGGCGGGCGACGCCTCGGTCCCCGCTTCGAGAGTGGCGATCTGGGCGACGAGGCGGTCACGCTCCCCCTCGAGCTGGCCCCGCAACGCCGACAACACGGTCTGGTCGGGCATCGCCCGCAGGGTACCGGACCCGTCACCACCGGGACGGCCACCACGACCGCTCAAGGTGCCGCTCGGAGGGCAAGGTGCCGGCGGCGGGCGACGCCCACCCGGCGCCGGAGCGGCGGGCCCCGGCGGCGAGGGAGCCGGCACGGGCGCCCGCCGGGGAGGGGACGGGCTCAGAGCCCGCCCCCCAGGGCCCGGGGGTGGGCGGCCCGGTAGGCGGCCACGAGCCGCTCGGCCGAGACCTTCGTGTACACCTGCGTCGTGCTGAGCGAGGCGTGGCCCAGCAGCTCCTGGACGGCCCGGAGGTCGGCACCGTGGTCGAGCATGTGGGTCGCGCACGAGTGCCGGAGCACGTGGGGGGTCAGCTCGGCGTCCAGGCCCACCGAGCGGCCCCACCGCTTGACGACCAGCCACGCCCCCTGGCGGGTGAGCCTCCCGCCGCGCTGGTTGAGGAACACGGCGTCGGCATCCCCCCGGCGGGCCCAGCGCCCGGGCACCAGCGCCGCTCGCCCGCCGGGCGCCAGCCAGGCCGACATCGCCGCCACCGCCGGCCGCCCCAGGGGCACCACCCGCTCCCTCGACCCCTTGCCGAACGCCCTCAACAGGGCCGCCTCGAGGTCGACGTCCCCGAGGCGGAGCCCCACCAGCTCGGAGATCCGCACGCCGGTGCCGTACAGCACCTCGAGGATCGCCCGGTCGCGCCGCGCCACCGGGCCGTCGCCGGCCACCGCTCCCAGGAGGGCACCCACCTGCACCTCGGCCAGGGCCTTGGGGAGGCCCGCCGGCACGCGCGGCGCCTCCACCCGGGCCCCGGGATCCCGCCCGGCCCGCCCCTCCTCGGCCAGGAACCGGTGCAACGACCGCACCGCCACCACGGCCCGCGCCACCGTGGCCGCCGCCAGATCCGACGACCGCAGTTGGGCGACGTAAGCCTCCACGTCCGCCTCGGACGCGCCGTCGAGCGCTACCCCGGCGTCCTGCAGCCACCGCCACCAGCGCCGGGCCTCCCGCCGGTAGGCGGCCAGCGTGGCCGGCGCCCGGCCCTTCTCGCTGGCCAGCCACGACAGCCACTCCTCGACGTCGAGGGGGAGCGCCCCGGGGTCCTCGCCGGGGTCGGACCCACCGCCGGCCGGCGACGCGGCCGCCGGTGCGGGAGGGGGAGGTGGCGGTCCCACGGGACCACCGTACGGCCAGCGGGTCACCAGTAGGGTGAGGTCACCGTCCCCGAGGTCCCCGTCCCCGAGGTCACCGTCCCCGAGGTCCCCGTCCCCGAGGAGCAGCCGTGCCCCGCTACGACTTCCGCTGCCGTACCTGTGGCGCCACCTTCGAGGTGGCCCGCCCCCTGTCGGCCGCCGACGAGCCGACGTCGTGCCCCGACGGCCACGCCGACACGGTCAAGCTGATGTCGGTGGTCTCGGTGGGGGGCCGTGCCACGGCCCCGGCGACGGCGCGCTCCGGCGGCGGGTGCTGCGGCGGCGCCTGCGGCTGCGGGTAGTCGCGGCTCGACGGGCCGGCGTCGGTGCCCGAGCCGGAGCCGGCCCCGAGCTCCAGCCGGGAACCGCCCCCGAGGTCGAACCGGCACCGGCCGGGCGGCCGGGCAGGTGTCAGCCGGACCGATCCCGCCGCTCCAGGGCCAGCAGGGCGATGACGGTCTTGGCGTCGGTGATGCGCCCGTCGCCCACCATCCCCACGGCCTCGCCCACGGGGATGCGCTTCACCAGCATGTGCTGCTCCTCGACGCCCTGGCGGTCGTCGGGTACGTCGGCGAGGCCCGTGGCCACGTACACCACCACGGCCTCGTCGGAGAACCCGGGGGAGTTGTGGAACGTCACCAGGTGGGTCAGCGACGCCGCCGCCAGCCCCACCTCCTCGGCCAGCTCCCGGCAGGCCGTCTGCTCCGGGGGCTCGCCGTCCACGTCCCGCACGCCCGCCGGGATCTCCCACAGCTCGGTGTCGAGCGCGGCGCGGTACTGGCGGACCAGGGTCACCGTCCCGTCGCCGTGGAGCGGGACGACCCCCACGGCCCCCCGATGGCGCACCACCTGGCGCTCGTGGCGCCCGCCGTCGGGGTCCTCCACCTCGAGGATGCTCACGGCCACGCGCCCGCCGGCCCACGCGGTGCGCTCGGCCACCACACGGAACCGCCCGGCGGGGCGGTCGACGTCGTCGGGCGTCATGGCAGCACGTCCACCGGCTCGGGCTGGTCGAGGGGGAACAGGTGGGGCCGACGACCCTCAGCGCGGTCGAGGGCGGCCCCGACCAGCTCCCGGAACAGGGGGGCGGGCCGCGTGGGACGGCTCTTGAACTCCGGGTGGGCCTGGGTGCCGACCCAGAACGGGTGGCCGGGCAGCTCGATGAACTCCACCAGCCGGCCGTCGGGCGACGCCCCCGAGCACAGCAGGGGCGACTGCTCGAACCGGGCCCGGTAGCGGGGGTTGAACTCGTAGCGGTGCCGGTGGCGCTCGGACACGACGGCCTTGCCGTAGGCCCGGGCCACCTGCGATCCCTCGCGGAGCTCGGCGATGTAGGCGCCGAGGCGCATGGTGCCGCCCTTCTCGGTGACGTCGCGCTGGCTGTCCATGAGATCGATGACGGGGTGCGGCGTGGCCGGGTCGAACTCGGTGGAGTTGGCCCCGACGAGGCCCAGCTCGTTCCGGGCGTACTCGATGGTCATGACCTGCATGCCGAGGCACAGGCCCAGGCAGGGGATGCCGTGCTCGCGGGTGTAGCCGGCAGCGGCGATCTTGCCCTCGACCCCCCGCTCGCCGAACCCGCCGGGTATCACCACCCCGTCGAGGTGGCGCAGGCGCCCCTCGGCGAGGAGGCCCTCGGTCTCCTCGGCCTCGATCCACTCGACCTCGACCCGGGCACCGTGGTGGAACCCGCCGTGCTTGAGGGCCTCGACCACCGACAGGTAGGCGTCGGGCAGGCTGACGTACTTGCCGATCACCCCGATGCGCACGGCACGGGTGGCCGACTCGATGCCCTCGACCAGCTCCTCCCAGTCGGTGAGGTTGGGACGGGCGCCGTCGAGGCCGAGGTGCCGGCACACGACCGTGTCGAAGCCCTCCTCGTGCAGCACCAGGGGGACCTCGTAGAGGTTGCCGGCGTCGGCGGCGTTGACCACCCCCTCGGGCGGCACGTCGCACAGCCGGGAGATCTTCTCCTTGAGGGCGTCGCTGAGCGGCCGCTCGCTGCGGCAGACGATGACGTCGGGCTGGATGCCACGGCTGCGCAGCTCGGTCACCGAGTGCTGGGTGGGCTTGGTCTTCTGCTCACCGGCCGGACCGATGAACGGCACCAGCGTCACGTGGACGAAGGCGACGTTGTGGCGGCCGATGTCGAGCCGGAACTGCCTGACCGCCTCCAGGAACGGAAGGATCTCGATGTCGCCGACGGTGCCCCCGATCTCGGTGATCACCACGTCGACGTCGTCGCCGGCCAGGCCGGTGATGCGCCGCTTGATCTCGTCGGTGATGTGGGGGATCACCTGGACCGTCTTGCCCAGGTAGTCACCCCGCCGCTCGGCGGCCAGCACCGTCGAGTAGATCGACCCGGTGGTGGCGTTGCTGCCCCGCGACAGCGACTCGTCGACGAACCGCTCGTAGTGGCCCAGGTCGAGGTCGGTCTCCCCGCCGTCGTCGGTGACGAACACCTCGCCGTGCTCGAACGGGTTCATCGTGCCGGGGTCGACGTTGATGTAGGGGTCGAGCTTCTGCATCGTGACCCGGAGGCCCCGGGACTTGAGCAGCCGCCCGAGGGACGAGGCCGAGATGCCCTTGCCCAGCGAGCTGGCGACCCCGCCCGTGACGAAGATGTGTTTTGTCACGGGACCACAGGATACCCCGGCCGCCGCCGCCGGCCGCGGACCGGCCGCGGTGACATCGGTCCGCCTCCGGGGCGGCGCCCGGAGGGACCCGGCGACACCCGGCCGGCCCCGCGACGGCCACCCCCCTGGCTGCTCCGCCCGAGGGCCGAGCCGGCCGGCCCGCCGTGCGAGGGGGCACCGTCAGGGTTGCCGCCCCCAGCGGTCGATCACCTCGAGGGGCCCGACCGACGAGATGACCCGGCTGAACGACACCCGCTCGCTCGCCGCGTTGAGGAGGGCCACCACCACCAGCACCACGGTGCGGGTGGTGGGCGAGCACCCGAGGACCACGCCCACCCCCAGGGCCGCCCCCAGCACGTTGGCGCCGGCGTCGCCGAGCATGAGGCGCTCGCCCAGGTCGGCGGGCAGCAGCCCGGCGCCGGCGCCCACGACCAACGCCACGCCCGCCAGCGCGGACTCGGCGCCCGCCCCCACCACCAGCAGCACCAGCGCCCCCAGCGCCACCTTCGTGGTACGGCCGGGAGCCCGGTCGAAGAGGTTGCCGAGGTTGGCGGCCAGCGCCACCAGGGCGCCGTCGGCCAGGAGGCGGCCGAGCCCGTCCCCGCCCGCGGGCCCCAGCGCCACCACGGCCACCGCCGCTCCCCCGAACAGCTTCAGGGCGCCGGTGGTGAGGTGGCCTCCGGCCAGCGACCGCAGGTGCCCGCGGAACCCGCCGCTCTGCCCCGCGCCACCCAGGTCGTCGAGGAGTCCGAGCAGGCCGAAGCCGACGGCCAGCACCGTGACCACCCGCAGCCCCACCAGGGCGTCGACGTCCGTCTCGGCTCCTGCCGCCCGGGCCACCGTCACGCCCGCGTCGACCAGCACCGCCACCACCGCCACCAGCACGCCGACCGCGGTGGGGAGCCGCCGGCGCCGGAAGTTCTCCCGCTCGAAGGCGGGCGCGGCGAAGGCCGTGGCCGTCAGGCGCCACAGGGCCAGGGCCACCAGCGCCCCAGCGACGAACGCCGCGACCACGATCACCACGTCGCCTCCGTCACCCGGCCGCCGGGACGGCCGCGTCGGCCCTCGCCCGGCGGCGGCCGGCGAGGGCCCGGGCCCGGGCGGCCACGTCCGGCCAGTCGATCAGCACCAGTGGCACGGTGACGGCCCACGCCCAGTAGTCGAGGCCCAGCAACAGCCAGGTGCTGGCGTGGAGGAACACGGCCCCCAGCGCGTAGAGGACCCGGGCCCGGCGCCAGAACACGACCACGGGGAACG
The DNA here is from genome assembly GCA_036279475.1 of Acidimicrobiales bacterium. Taxonomy (GTDB): domain Bacteria; phylum Actinomycetota; class Acidimicrobiia; order Acidimicrobiales; family VFJN01; genus ZC4RG19. Next base: position 9,058 of record DASUJB010000016.1, read on the forward strand.
TGAGCTCGAGCCCGAGGATGAACACTCCCGACGCCCGCGACACCCAGACGTTCTCCCCCACCCAGGTGGCCAGCCCCGGCCAGCCCGGGCTGCCGATGGTGGGTCCCCACAGCGACACGTAGCGCATGTTGTCGCCGTACGCCCACGACGGCCCCGACCGCCGCAGCTTGTGGTAGCCGGCGAGGAAGTAGACCACGGCGACGACGACGATGGCCGTCCGCACCGGCCACCCCCACCGGCGGCGGGGGACCGGGTCGTCGGCGTCGATCGCCGCCGGGGCGAACAGGAACGGCACGGCCACCCACAGCAGCAGCAGGTCGTTGTGGAGGACCTTGCCCCGGCTGCCCCGCAGGCCGGCCAGCACGAGGTAGCAGAGCCAGGCGACGGCGAAGGCCGCCCGTGGCCACCGCCGGAGGACGGCGGCCAGCGCGGCCAGCGTGCCCACCACCTGGAGGGCCACGAACACCCCGGCGGGCGGCATGCCGTGGAGGAGGCCCAGGAGGGGTACGGGGTCGAACAGGGCGGCCGGCGTCCCCGCCAGCTGGCGGTACGAGCCGGCAGCCACCCGCACGCCGATGAGGGCGGCCAGGCCGACCTGCACGACGAGCAGGCGCCGGGCCGTCTCCGGGCCCCACAGGGCGTCGTCCAGCACGGCCCTCCACCGTGGCCGACGGGCGCCGCCGCCCGGCCCGACCGGCTCCGGGGCCTCGGGAGCGGGGCCGATGGCCTCCCCGACGGTCATCGGTCGCCTCCCCGGTCGTCGCCCACCGGGCACGAGTGGAACGGCTCGAGGTCGTGGACGGTGCTCCACGTCCCGCCGCGCTCGACCAGGCGGGCGTGGTCGCGGGCGATGGTCAGCTCCACGGCGGTGGGCTCGACGCCGTGCACCTCGCCGGCCAGCGCCCGGCACACGGCCTCCCGCTGGCGCGCCGGAGCGCCGGGGAGCTCGGCCATCTGCCACTCCGCGTGGCGGTCGCGCAACGGCAGCTCCTCGAGGCTCACCACCCGGGTGTCCCCCGTGGCGTCGGTGGCCTCGACGACCCAGCGGGTCACCGTGGCGTGGCGGCTGGCGCTGAACAGGCGCCACCCCGTGAGGGGCCAGGCGTCGAAGCCGACCAGGCCGGGGACGAGCAGGAGGACGAGGAGGGCCACCACCACCAGCCGGGCGACCCGGGGCACCCCGTCGCCCCCGCCGGCGTCGCCCACCCCAGGGTCGCTCCCCTCGCCGGGGGTTCCCGTCGCCGCACGCCCGTCACCCGCCTCACGATCCCCCGAACCCGGTGCCACCATCGCCGCCTCCTCGCCCTCGACCCCTCGGCCGCTCGCCGCTCCCCGTCCTCCCGGCGCGACGTGCCCGCCGGTCGGCTCGCCAGCCGCCGCGGCCGCCTGCCGGTCGCCGGCCGCCACCACCGGCCCGCCCCGCCGCCCGTCGCCGTCCGGCGGGACCCCGCCCGGAGCACGGTCGCCCCTCATGCCGGCTCGATCCCGGCGCCGGCCCTGGCGGGCGCGGGCGCGACGGGGCGCTCCGCACCGGCAGGTCCCCCGGGCCCGGCGGGCGACCCGGGCACGGCCCGGGACCCCTCCACCGCGGCCCGCTCTTCGACACCGGCCGGCTCGGCACCCCCTCCCGACACCGTCCCGGGCGGGAGGACCGGGGGGAGGAGCTCCACGGCCAGCCACGCCAGGGCCAGGACGACGACGAAGGACGTCACCCCCCCGACGATGGCCCCCGAGTCGTTCACCGCGCTGCCCAGCACCGCCGCCACCAGCGTGGCCCAGGCACCGGCCCGGAGGGTGGGGACCTCCGCCGCCAGCCTCGCCAGCGGGCGGGTGGGGTACCGCCACAGGAACACCACGAACGCCACCGCCGCGGGCACGACCGCCACCCACAGGGAGCTCGTGGTCACGTTGAGGTTGGCCACCAGCTTGCGCTCCACGATCGACAGCAGGGGCTCCAGGCCCTCGTCGCCGACCCGCTCGAGCAGCCGGCCCAGGTGGGCGCGCTGGCCCGGCGGCCGTGCCAGGTCCAGGAGGCCGAAGCCGACGACGGCCGCCACGGTGCCCACCACGCCGGCGACCACAGTGCGGAGCCGCACGCGGTAGCCGGTCACCTCGACGGCGAAGACCAGCACCGTGGGCGTGAAGGCGATGATGCCGCCCACGTCCGAGCCGAACACCGGCACGCCGATCACCACCAGCACGCCCACCAGCAGGCCGACGGCCGCCGCCTGGCCCCGCCGGCCCGGCCAGCGGACGGCCAGGAACGAGGCCAGCAGGCACGAGGCCGCCGCCACCTGCCCGAAGGAGTAGTTGCTGATGCCGTACAGGCGGGAGTTCCCGGTGGGCGAGTACCCGAAGGCGGCGCTCAGGCTGAGCCGGGAACCGGTCATCACGTCGGCGACGGGGACCGCCAGGACCAGGGCGAGCACGGCGGCGAGGGCGACGCGGGGGTGGCGACCGGTGCGGGCCCTGACGGCGGTGAGGGCGGCGGCCACGGCGAGGGCGCCGGCGACGATGAACGCCCAGTAGAAGCCCGCCCCCAGGTCCTCGAGGGGGAAGGCACGGGCCAGGAAGGACAGGGGCAGGACGGCGAGGTCGGCCAGGGCCCCGAAGGCGACCAGCCGCCGGGCCCGGGGCGCGTGCCCCCGGGCCAGCACCACGACGGCCCCCGCCGCCACCAGACCCAGGACGACCACGACGGCCAGGGTGGTGGGGAACAGGAGCTGCTCCCGGAACCTCGACGCCTCGTTGAGCTCCACCAGCCGGTCGACGCGGGCCGCCGGCGGGTCGTCCGACGGCACGACCTCGGCGGGACGTCCCTCCATCTCCACCGGTCGCTCCACCCCCAGCAGGTCGAGGACGGTGGGGGCCACGTCGACCAGGGTCAGGAAGCCGGCACGCTGCGTCGACGCCGATCGCAGGTAGCCGGGCTCCGCGCCGGGGGCCCGCAGGGCCGACGCCGTGAGGTCCCGGTCGGCCGGCAGGTTGTAGGGCGCCAGCAGGAGCACGGCGTCGCGCCGGGGGTCGACGTGGTCGAGCAGGCGGGCCACCAGCTCGTCGGTGTCGGCCAGCGCCCGGGCCCGGAGGCCGGCGTAGCGGGCGGCGTCGACCCGGTCGCGGTACCGCATCGAGCGAGCCAGGTCCGACGCCTCGACGACCACCAGGCCACCGTCGCGACCGGCCGGCCCCCGCCACGCCGCCGAGAACCGCGCCTCCACCCGGTCCAGGTCGAGGCGCACGCCGAAGGGCCGGCGCGGATCGCGCGCCAGCAGCCCGGCGTCCAGCTCGCCGGCCGGCACCACCCCGTCCCCGGTGGCGACGGCCAGGCCCACCTGCCGCTCGTAGGAGGCGTCCACCGTGTCGGTGCCGTCGGCGTTGCCGACGGCCTCGGCCCCTAGGCCCGCCGCCGCCAGCGTGTCGGCGAGCAGGCCCAGCTCGGCGTCGTACGGCTGGCCGGCGTTGGCGCGCTCCAGCACGGGCCAGCCCAGCGCCACGTGGCTGCCGTCGGCCCTGGCGCCTGTCCGCCGCTCGAAGACCTCGCCGGCCGAGGACTCCCCCACCCGCTCGCCCACCGCCAGCTGCTGCCCGTCCACCAGCGGATCGGACGTGGCCCGGGCCCCCGCCGAGATCGTGAGGTACGCGGCGCCGGGGGTCGCCCGTGGCGACACCCCCCGCGGGGCCATGTCGGCCATGGCCGAGCCCTCCAGCAGCGCGTCGAGGGCAGGCAGGTCGTGCCCGCGCACCTCGTCCCAGGTGAGGCCGGGCACCGAGATCAACAGGACGCGCCGGGCGGGTCCGTCCGGGGAGCGGTCCGACGGCGCCGTCCCCGCCGGCGAGGCGCCGCCCGGTACGGCGCCGGCCACCACGGCGACGACGGCGACGACGGCGACCAGCAGCGCCACCCCCGTGACCACCGCACGCCGGCCCCGCGGCCGCGGCGCGGTCACGGGACGCTCGGGGGACGCGGCACCCGATGAGTGTAAGAGCCCTGCCACGGTCACCCCGCCACCCCCAGGGTGCCGGCACCCGCTGCCCGGCCCGCCGCCCCGGGCGCCACCACGTCTGCAGGCGCGTGCTCCCCCACCGGTCGACCCTCCGGCGCGGGCGGGGGCGACCGCCGCGCCCGGGCCGAGGGGGCCACGGCCTGCAGCACGCCGGCCGGGCCCACCACGATCAGCATGGTCATCGGCACCGCCACCGACGAGTCGTTGGCCACCAGGCCGACGGTGCCGAGCACGGCCAGCCCCGCCGCCGCCGCCCGGGTGGGCCGGTGGCGCAGCGGGCGGGTGGCTCCGGGCCCCATGCGCCCGGCCGCCACCGCCACCGCGTACAGGCAGGCGAGCGCCATGGCCGCGCCGACGGTGATCCACCCGGCCAGCTCGGCCCCGCCCAGGCTGGCCTGCCACCGCCGGCCGAGGTTCTTCGAGAGCATGTCCCAGCGACCGTCGAGCACCTGGTTGGCCAGGCGGGCGAGGTGGGTCTGCACCCCCTCGGGCCGGGCGGCGTCCACCAGCGCGAAGGCGAAGAGCACCGTCCCGGTCAGCAGGGCCAGCACCGCCACCTCCCGCCAGCCGAGCCGGCGCCCGGCCAGCACGAGGACCGTCACCCCGAACGCCGGCACCATCGACACCACGCCGCCGACGTCGGCTCCCAGCGTGGGCATCCCCTCCACCACCACCACCAGCGCCAGGAGGCCCACGGCCACCGCCAGCCCCCGCCGCTCCAGCCGGTCGGCCAGCAGCGACGCCAGGACGATGGCCGCCGACCCGAACAGGGCGAAGGCCAGGTTGCCCAGCCCGGTGAACCGCCCCGCCACCGCCACCGAGTAGCCGAAGGTGGTGTTGAGCTGCAACGGCGCACCCGCCAGCAGGTCGACGAGGACGAGGCCCACGATGCCACCGCAGGCCACGACGGCCCCCCAGCCGGGCCGACGCCGGTCGACGAGGGTGCACGCCACCGCCACCACCGCTCCCACCGCCACCACGACCGCGGCCTGGCCCGGGAGGTCGGCCCGCACGGCACCGACCCGGCCCACCAGGAACGTACCCGGCACCAGGCCCAGCGCTCCGTAGCCCAGCGGCGCGATCGCCCGGCGCCCGCCGGGGGGCAGGCGGTCCCGCACGAGCGTCGCCAGGGTCAGGAGCACCAGGCCGACGGTGATGGCGGTGACGACCAACGGCATGGTGTCGTCGCGGAAGGCGGCGGCGTCGGCGGCGTCGGCCAGTGCCGCCGTCCGGTCGCCGTGCCCGTCGGCGACCTGGAAGGCGCACCCCTCCATGTCGTCGGGCGGCTCCTCGCCCAGCAGGCTGAGCACCGTGGGGGCGACGTCGGCCAGCTGCACGTAGCCGGCGCGACGGGTGCCGGCGGACTCCAGCAACCCGCCGCCCACACCTGGCGCCCGGAGGGCGGCGACGCCAAGGGACGGCGCGCCCGGCGGTGCCACGGGCGACAGCACCAGCACGGCGTCGCGCCGGGGATCGGTGCGGGCGACGAGCTTCCCGAGCAGGGCGTCGGCGTCGGCCAGAGCCTGGTCGGCCAGCTCCCGGCGCTGCCGGGCCGACGCCCTCCCCCCGTAGGCGGCCACCCGGTCGAGGTCGGACGCCTCGACCAGCACGACGGCGCGCCCGCCACCCTCCCAGGTCCGGTCGACGGCTGCGAGGGCGCGGTCGTGGTCGAGCCGCCAGCCGAAGGCGGCGTCGGGATCGGCACGGAGGAGGGACCGGCTGACGGCACCCCCGGGGACCACGCCGTCCGAGCCCATCAGGGCGGTCGCCGCCCCCCGGGCGTAGGACCCCTCGGGCGCCGCCTCGTCGCCGGGGAGCGCCTCGACGGCATCGGCGTTGGCGACCACCGCCCGGCGCACTCCGGCAGCGTCGAGCTCGTCGCCCAGGAGGCCGACCCGGGCGCCGTAGGACGACGCCTCGTTGACGTCGACCGCGGCGCCGACGCCGAGGTAGGCGATGCCCGACCGCACGGGGCCGAGGCGTCGCGCCACCAGCTCGGCGGCCGGGACCCCCCCGTAGGCCTCGTCGGCCTCGACCGCCACCGCGGTGTCGGCCGGAGGGGCGAAGGCCCTCGTCCCCGCGCCGATGGACAGGTAGGCGTCGGCGGGCCCGGTGGGGCGCCGCCCGATCCGGGTGGCGACGTCGGCCACCGCCGCCCGGTCGACGAAGGCGGACAGGTGGGGCAGGCCCTCGGCGCGGGCCCGCTCCCAGTCGAGCCCCGGCAGCGACACCACCAGCACGCGGTCGACGGTGGTGACCTCCCCGACCTCCTCGGGGGGCCCGCCGCAGCCGGTCGCCAGGACGGCCAGGACCGCCGCCCCCGCCGCCAGGAGGGACCGGTGCCCTCCCCTCACGCCCCCACCTCAGTGGGGGGCTCGGCCACGGCGGCGGGGTCGTCGCCCGCGGTCGCCGGCTGGCCGGCGCGCGTGGAGAGGGCCCGCCGCACGCCGAGCACCTCGTCGCCCGCCACCACCAGGGCCGCGCCGACCAGCCCCGCGCCGACCACGACGGCCAGGTCGGTGATCCGCCCACCGCCGGCCGTGAGCTGGCGCCCTGCCAACCACGCCGCCACGCCCACCACCGTCGCCACCGCCACCACCCGGCCCAACGCCGCGGGCACCAGCGACGTGCCGGTGCGCCGGGCCAGCATCCGGGCCAGCACCACGACCCCGACCCCGTACGCGACCGAGTGCCCGAGCCCCAGGGCGAAGATCCGGGCCGAGCCGTCGGCCACGACCGAGCCCACCACCATCACCGCCATCCCACCCACGGCCGACCCCACCGACACGAGGCCCGGCGTCCGGCTGTCGCCGAGGGCGTAGCACCCGCGGGCCAGCAGCAGGAAGGCGCTGTAGGGCAGCAGGCCCAGGGCCAGCCCCGCCATCGCCGCCGCCAGCACCCCGGCTCCCCCGTCCCCGGCGTCGCCGAAGGACACCAGGCGCATGGCCGGCAGGGCCAGCGCCATCATCCCGGCGCTGGCCGGCACGACCAGCAACGCCATGCGCTCGAGCGCCCATCGCAGTGACCGACCCACGGAGCCCCACCCCTGGCGGGCCTCGGCCACCAGCTCGGGGAGGATGGCGGTGTGGACGGGCTGGGCCAGGACCGCGTAGGGGGCCAGGAAGACCACCCACGCCACCTGGTACGCCACCACGCCGCCCTCCACGCCGCCCCCCGCCACGATGGCGGTGCCCAGCAGCAGCCCCGCCCCGGTGTGCAGGACGACGCCCCAGCCGGAGTGGCGGAGGACCTGGCGGACCAGTGGGTCACCACGGGGCCGGCGGGGCCGCAGCCGGAAGCCGGCCAGCTCGCACGCCCCCACCAGCACCCCCACGAAGGCCACGACCCCGCCCGTGCCCGCCGCCACCAGCAGCGCCGTCTCGCCCGGTGCCAGGTCGAGCCCGGGATCGGTGCCCGCCACCGCCCGGAAGGCCGCCAGGCACGCCACCATGACCACGGTGTTGCCGATGGGAGCGGCCGCCGTCACCGCGAAGCGGCGCAGGGCGTACAGGGCGGCCGTGGCCACGGTGCCCGCTGCGTACAGGAGGACCTGGGGGATGAAGAACCGCAGCAGGTCGGTGACGAGCGCCCTCTGCTCGGCCTCCACGCCGGCCGGGGCCGCCGCCGTCAGCAGCGCCGCCAGCCACGGGGCCAGCACCACGCCGACCACCGTGACGAGGCCCAGGCCGGCGAGCGCCACGCCGAGCACGCCCCCGGCCACCTCCTCGGCGCTGCGCCGGCCACGCCGGTCGATGAGGTCGACGAAGGTCGGCACCAGCACCGCGGACAGGGCCCCCGCCGCCAGCAGCTCGAACAGGATGTTCGACACGGAGTTGGCCTGCTGGAAGGCGTTCCCCAGGTAGCTGACGCCCAGGACGGCGGTGACCACCAGCACCCGGACCAGGCCGAGGGCGCGGGAGGCGGCGGTGATGGCCCCCATGCCCATCGCCGCCCGGCCCGTGCTGGTGGCCCCCCCGGCCCCCCGGGCGGGCGGGGTGCCCGGGCGCCTCACCGCCGGCCCCCGGGGCCGGGGGGCAGCAACCGGTCGGCGCCGTCGCCCACGCCGTACTGGCCGAGCGCCGGGGAGCCGGGGCGGGCGTCGACGGTCGCCAGCACCGTGGCCACCCGACCGGCCGTGCGATCGGCGTGGTCGACGCCGGACAGCCGCTGCTGGAGGGTGCCGTCCTGTCGCACCAGGGACACGAGGGCCGGTGGTTCCCCCTCGTCACCCTGCTGTCGCGGCGTGGAGGAGGTCGCCACCACGGGCACGGGCCCGTCGGCGGTCAGCTCGCGCAGGACCGGCACGACCACCTTCCCGGGGGGGACCGCAGCGCCCGGCCCGTCCACGATCACGATGCGGGTCCCCGACGGGGGGAGTCGCACCACGTCGCCGTCGACGCCGTCGGGCAGCTGGTACTCGACGAAGCCGGCCTGGCGCAGGCGGGCCAGGAGCGCGGGCTCCACCGCGCCGGGCGCCCCGGGCGGGATCGGCGCCGGCCCCGGCGCACCCGCGTCGGACGTCCCGTGGAGCACGTCGGCGAGCTGCACCGCCAGGCTCCGCCCCAGGCGGTCGGCGTCGTCGGTGTCGAGCGGCAGCGCCGACGACAGGTCCTCGACGTCGGACCCGTCCTCGAGCAGGAGCCGGTCGGTCAACCACCAGGTGCCCAGCACGTCGGCGTCGGCCTGGACGAGCGCAGCCAGCACGCCGTCGACCAGCGCCTGGTCGACGCCCCGGGTCGACACGACCAGCACGGGATCGCCGGCCAGCAGGCCGGCGTAGAGCCGCTCGCCCAGCTGCGAGGCCAGCTGGGCGGACTCGTCGTGGAGGGCGTCGAGCTCGGCCTGCTGCTGGTCGTTGCGGGCCTGGGCCCGGTCGAGGTCGCCCTCCAGGCCGTCGAGCTGCGCCTTGAGGCCGTCGATGGTGGCGTCGTCCAGGAAGGTGGTGCCGAGCACCAGCCCGATGCCGAGCGCCAGGAACACGGCGGTGATCGAGACGATGTGGAAGCGGAAGTTGACCATCAACCGGAGATCAGGGCGCGCCAGGCGGCACGGAGCACAAGGCGCACCGGCTCGGAGAGCACGAGGGCGACCACGAGGGTCAGGGCGGCGGCCAGGATCATCCACACGAGGTCGCGGGTGCGAACCGAGGTGCGGTAGAGCCTGCTCACGCCCTTGGCGTCGACCAGGGCGTCACCGACCCGCATGCGCACCAGGAAGGTCGAGGCCATGCCCGCCCGGCCCTTGTCGAGGAACTCGACCATGCTGTTGTGGGTCCCCACGGCCACCATCAGGGCCGCACCCTCCTCGTAGGCGAGCAGCATGGCGACGTCCTCGCTGGTGCCCGGGGCCGAGAACACGGTGTAGGGCAGGTCGAGGTCGTCGAGCCGCTTGGCCCCGGGAGCCCGGCCGTCGGTGTAGCCGTGCACGATGAGCTGCGCACCGCAGCGCAACGCCGCCTCCGACACCGAGTCGAAGTCGCCGATGATGATGTCCGGCACCGCCCCGATCTCCAGGAGGGCGTCGGCCCCCCCGTCCACGCCGATCAGGACCGGCCGCTCCTCGCGCAGGTAGCCCGTCTGCTGGAGCAGGGAGAGGTCCTCCCGGTAGTCGATGCCCCGCACGACGATGAGGACGTGGCGGCCGGCCACCGGGCAGCGGACCTCGGGGAGCTCCAGGTGGCCGGTGAGCAGCTCGACCTCCTGGCGGACGTACTCGACCGTGTTCTCCACGAACCGCTCGAGCTCCGGCCCCATGTTGGCGCGGGCGTCGCCGAGGGCGGCGTCGACGGTGGCGGTGGACTGGCGGACGCCGGTGGCGACGACCTCGCTACCCACCAGCACCCTGTCGCCGTCGACGGTGACGGGCGCACCTTCGGGGATGGCGTCCATGACGTCGGTGCCGACGCCGTCGACGAGGGGGATCCCGGCCTGGCACAGCAGGAGCGGCCCCAGGTTGGGGTAGCGGCCGCTGATCGAGGGCGCGGCGTTCACGACGGCGGCCGGCCCGGCGTCGACCAGGGTCTCGGCCGCCACGCGGTCGAGGTCCTCGTGGTCGATGACGGCGACGTCGCCCGGCCGTAGGCGCTTCACCAGGCGCTTGGTGCGCCGGTCGACGCGCGCCACCCCGGTGACCGGCGTACCGGCGGCGGCGGTGGCACGGCGGCGGGCCCGGCCCAGGCGACGCACCGGGCGGGGCGACGGCGTCGCACGGCGCGGGGAGCCGTCGTCGTCCCCGCGGGGGGGCGGCGGCAGGTCGCCCGGCGGCGAGGCCACCTCACCGCCCCCGCTCGCCGGCCGCGGTCGCCAGGAGCTCGGCGGCGTGGGTGCGGGCCGAGTCGCTGTCGGGCCGGCCCGACAGCATCCTCGACAGCTCGACCACGCGCTCCTCCGGTGGCAGCACGGCGGCCGAGGACACCGTCGACGCCTCGTCGCTGGTCTTGGCCACCCGCACCTGGGCGTCGGCGAATGCCGCCACCTGGGGGAGGTGGGTCACGACCAGAACCTGGTGCTCGCGGCCGAGGCGGGCCAGGGCACGGCCCACGGCCACGGCCGCCGCGCCGCCGATGCCGGCGTCGACCTCGTCGAACACCAGCGTGGGCGGGGCGTCGGTCAGGACCAGGCGCAGGGCCAGCATGGTGCGGGCCAGCTCGCCCCCGGACGCCACCTTGGCCAGGGGGAGCGGGGGGGTGCCGGGGTTGGCGGCCAGCCGCACGTCGACGTCGTCGCCGGGGCCGTCGCCCTCCACCACCACCTCGACGACCGCCGCGGGCATGGCCAGCTCGGCCAGGTTGGCCTGGATGCGGGCTCCCAGCTCGGGAGCGGCGGCCCGTCGCCGGGCCGCGACCTCGGCGGCTGCCGTGGCCTCGGCCTCCCGGGCCGCCGCCAGGTCGGCGTCGAGCCGGGCCGCTCGCTCGTCGTAGCCCTCCAGCTCGGCCAGGCGGGCGTGCAGGCGCTCGCCCTCCGTGATCACGTCGGCCAGCGCGTCGCCGTACTTCCGGCGGAGGTCGTGGAGGAGCTGGCGACGTTGCCGCACCACCTCCAACCGCTCCGGGTCCTCGTCGATCGCCTCGCCGGTGGCGCGCAGCTCGGCGGCGGCGTCGGACAGCTCGGCGGCCATGGCCCGCAGGCGGCCCTCCAGGGCGGCGTAGGGAGGGCGCCCGGCGACGGCGGCCACCGCCAGCCCCACGGCGTCGCTGGCGGACGCCGGGCCGTCGAAGGCGGCACCGTCCCCCTCGCCACTGAGGGCGGCCAGCGCCACCGCCGCCGCCTCGCGGTGGGCGGCGGCGTCGGACAGCACGTCCTCCTCGGCCTCGAGCTGGCGGTCCTCGTCGGGCCCGGTGATGGCGGCACCGTCGATCTCCTCGACCTGGTAGCGCAGGAGGTCGATCTCACGGGCGCGGGAGTGGGCGTCACCGCCCAGCCGAGCCAGCTCGCCCTGCAGGTCCTGCACGGCCACCCGGGCCGCCCGCAGGGGGGCGAGATCCACGCCGGCGAAGCGGTCGAGCGCCTCGCGCTGGGCGCCAGGGTGCAGCAGCGACTGGTGGGCGTGCTGGCCGTGGAGGTCGACCAGCCGGGCGCCGAGGGCAGCCAGCTCGCCTGCGGTGGCCAGGCGACCGTCGACGTAGGCGCGGCTGCGGCCCGAGCGGGGGATGGCCCGGGCGATGACGACCTCGTCGGGGGCGTCAGGGGCGTCGTGGGTCGAGCCGCCCCGGGCGAACCGACCCTCGACCCAGGCCTCCTCGGCGCCCGACCGCACCAGGGTCGGGTCCGCCCTGCCCCCCACCAGCAGCTCGATGGCGTCGACCACCATCGTCTTGCCGGCGCCGGTCTCCCCGGTGACCGCGGTGGTCCCCGGGCCGAGCACGAGGCGCAGCTCGGCGATGACGCCGAGGTCGCGGACGGCCAGCTCTACCAGCACGACGTGGGCCTCCGGTGGGCGCGGGCGCCGGTCACCGGTCGGCCAGCCCGAACTTCGACTTCAGGATGCGGAGGAAGTTCTGCGGGCCGAAGGTGACGAACCGGGCCGAGACGGTGGCGGCGGTGGCGGTGATGGCGTCACCGCGCCGGAGGGTGCCGAGGTTGTGGCCGTCGACCGACAGGGTTGCCGGCCGGTCGCCCAGCACCTCGACGCGGACCCGGGCGTCGGGCGCCAGCACCAGCGAGCGGTCGAACAGCATGTGGGGGGAGACAGGGGTCATCAAGAGGCAGCGGTGGGTGGGCTCGACGATCGGACCCCGGGCCGAGAAGGCGTACGCCGTCGACCCCGTGGGGGTGGCGACGATCAAGCCGTCGGCAGCGTAGGGGGTGAACGGCTCGCCGTCGATGCTGACCCCGAGCCGCACGGTGTGGCCCATGGGGGTCTTCTCCAGGACGGCCTCGTTGAGCGCCAGGTAGGTGGGGCCCTCGTCGCCACAGCGGCGGCGACGGCCCCCGGCCGCGGCGGCGCCGCCCGGCCACGGCCCCGCGGCGTCGACGTCGACCCGCAGCAGCATGCGCTCCTCCACCTCGAAGGAGCCGGCCAGGAAGCGCTTGAGGGCCATGCGGAGGCCGGGGGGCTCGACCTCGGTCAGGTAGCCGAGCTGGCCGACGTTCACGCCCACCACCGGGACGCCCTCGGCCGACACCAGGTCCACGGTCCGCAGCATGGTGCCGTCGCCCCCGAGGCTCACGGCCAGGTCCAGGCCCCGGGCCAGCTCGTCGTCGGGGACCGCCAGGTCGGGGAGCCCGGCGACACCGGCGTCGTCGCGGGGCAGCCGGACCTCGTGTCCCCGCTCCAGCAGCCACGTCGCCGCGTCGCGTGCCAGCTCGGCCGCCTGGTCGCGCTCGTGGTGCAGGAGGATGCCGACGGCGACCACGGCCAGCCCTCAGCCGCCGACCCGGCGGGCCTCGGCCACCGCCGCCGCCAGGTCCACCTCCGCACCGGGCGCGGTCGCGGGAGCAGCGCGGGCGTGGACCAGGAACTCGACGTTCCCCTCGGCTCCGGTGATCGGCGAGGCCATCGCTCCCATGATGGCGGCTCCGCGACCCTCCAGCGCGTACACCACCTCGCCCAGGACGCGCTCCCACACCGCGGGGTCGCGGATGACCCCCCGTCCCCGCGACGCCTCGGCCCGCCCCGCCTCGAACTGGGGCTTGACCAGCAGGACCAGGTCGGCGCCGGGCGCCGCCAGCCCGAGGAGGTTGGGGAGCACCGCCCGCAGCGAGACGAACGACAGGTCGGCGACCACCAGGTCGAAGGGCGCCCCCAGGTCGCCGGGCACCACGTGGCGCACGTTCACCCGCTCGTGCACCTCGACCCGGGGATCGGCGCGCAGCCGCTCGTGGAGCTGGCCGTAGCCGACGTCCACGGCCACCACCTCGGCGGCACCCCGCTGCAGCAGGCAGTCGGTGAAGCCCCCCGTCGACGCCCCGGCGTCGAGCGCCCGGCGCCCGCTGGGATCGAGGCCGAACCGGTCGAGGGCCGCGGCCAGCTTCTCCCCCCCGCGCGACACGAACGGCGGCCCGTCCCCCGCCACGACCACGGCCTCGTCCCCACCGACGAGGCGCGACGGCTTGGTGGCCGCGGCCCCGGCCACCGTGACCCGGCCGGCCTCCACGGCACGCCGGGCCTCCTCGCGGCTGGGGGCCAGGCCCCGGCGCACCAGCTCGAGGTCCAGCCGCCGACGGACCCGCGACGTCACCGCTGCCCTCCGTCCCCGGGCGGCGCGGGGGTGGGGCCGGGGCCGGCACGGCGGGGCGGCAGGTCGTCGCCGACCACCTCGGCGGAGGTCACGGCCGGCCCGGAGGTCGGGCGACACCGCCGCCCACCGGCGGATCGACCCCTGCCTCGGCCCCCACCAACGCCGCCAGGCTGGGCGCGACCACGTCGGGGGTCGGCTCGACCGGCAGGTCCGCCGCGGTGGTGACCCCGGTGAGCACGAGGGCGAACCGGTAGCCGAGCGCACGGGCGAAGGCGCCGTCGGTCTCCGGCCTGTCGCCCACCACGGTGCCGTCCTCGCCCCCCACCGCCCGCACCAGGTCGGCCATGGGCGGATGCGGCTTGCCCGCCACCACCGGCGACACGCCCGCCGCGTAGGCCACGGCGGCGGCCAGCGCCCCACCCCCGGGGATGGGGCCGTCCGGCGTGGGGTAGGTGGCGTCGTCGTTGGTAGCGATCAGGCGGGCACCCCGCTGCACCGCCCGGGCGGCGACGCGCAACCGCTCGTAGTCGAAGTCCCGGTGCAGGCCCACCACGACGGCGTCGGCGTCGCCGTCCCGCACGGGCACGGCCCCCCGAGCCGCCAGCGCCTCGACGACCCCGGGTCCACCGCACACCAGCGCCCGCTCCCCCGGCTCGACCAGGCGAGCGGCGGCCTGGGCCGAGGACACCACGTCCCCCCGGGCGCGGATGCCCAGCCTCGCCAGCTTCGCCTCCTGCTCGGCCAGGCGAGCTGCCGAGTTGTTGGTGGCGAACAGCACCCGCTCGCCCCGGGCTCGGAGGCGGGCGACGGCTGCTGCCGCTCCCGGGATGGGCTGGTCGGCCAGCCACACCACACCGTCGAGGTCCAGGACCCAACCCACGGTGGCATGGTGCCAGCCGCCTCCCGACGGTGCCAGGTGACCCGCCGGTGCAGCCCGGGTGGCCGCCCGGTTCCCTCGGGGTCGTCTGCGAGGATGGGCACGTGGCTCGCTTCCAGCCCTTCCCCGCCCTCCGCTACGCCCCCACCATCGACCTCCGGCGCGTGATCAGCCCCCCCTACGACGTCATCGACGAGGCCCAGCGGGCGCGGCTGGCCGGCCGCGACCCCCACAACGCCGTCCTGGTCGACCTGCCCGCCGGCGACGGGCGGCGGACGCCCTACGAGGTCGCCCGCGACCTCCTGGCCGCCTGGCGGAGCTCGGGCGTCCTGGTCGCCGACGAGCAGCCCACCTTCACCGTCCACCGCATGTCCTACGTCGACGACGCCGGCGTGGCCCGGCACACGACCGGGGTGCTCGGCGCCCTCGAGCTGCGACCCCCGGGCACGGACGTCCTCCCCCACGAGGAGACGACGCCCAAGGCCCGCAGCGACCGCCTCGACATGCTCCGCCACACCCGGGCCAACACGTCGGCCATCTGGGGGCTCTCACCCGCCGGGGGCCTCACCGGCCTGCTCCCCGTCGAGGGCGAGCCCGACGCCGTCGTCGACGCCGGCGACGGCGTGGTGCACACGGTCTGGGTGGTCGACGACCCCGACGCCATCGCGGCCGTCACGGCTGCCGTCGAGTCGCACCCGATCGTCATCGCCGACGGCCACCACCGCTACGAGACCTCCCTGGCGTACCGCCACGAGCGCGAGCGGGCCGACGGGGACGCGGGGCCGGCGGCAGCCACGCTGGCCTACGTGGTCGAGCTCGTCGAGGAGGAGCTCACCGTGCGCGCCATCCACCGCCTGGTCGACGGCCTGCCCCCCGGCACGGACCTCGTGGCGGCCCTCGACCCCTGGTTCGAACCGCTGGGCCCCCCGCCCGCCGGCGAGCCGCTGACGGCGGCCATGGCGGGAGCGGGCGCCCTGTGCGCGGTGACCCCCGCCGGGGACGTCCTCCTGCGCCCCCGGCCCGCCGCCCTCGCCGGGGTCCGCGACCTCGACTCGGCTCGCCTCGACGTGGCCCTGGCCGGGCTGCCCGCCCACGACGTCCGCTTCCAGCACGGTGTCGAGGAGGTCCACGCCGCGGTGACCGGCGGCGCCGCCCAGTTCGGCGTCCTCCTGCGACCGGCCACCGTCGCCCAGATCGAGGCCACCGCCCACGGGGGCGAGCGCATGCCTCCCAAGACCACGTTCTTCCACCCCAAGCCCCCGACGGGGCTCGTCTTCCGGCCACTGGGATGAGGCCGGCGCCCGGGCGGGGCCGGGTGGCTGGCTAGCGTGGCCCCCGTGGACCTCGTCGACGCCCTCGCCTTCCTCCGCGAGCACCATCGGGCCGTGATGGCCACGACCAGGGCCGACGGCACGACCCAGATGTCGCCCGTGACCGCGGGGGTCGACGGGGCCGATCGGGTGGTCGTCTCGACGCGCGAGGGCGCGTACAAGGTCCGCCACCTCCGGGCCCTGCCCTACGCCGCCATCTGTGCCTTCACCGACGCCTTCTTCGGCGAGTGGGTCCAGGTCGAGGGCCCGGTCGAGGTCGTCTCGCTCCCCGAGGCCATGGAGCCGCTGGTCGAGTACTACCGGAGCCTCCGGGGCGAGCACCCTGACTGGGCAGAGTACCGGGCGGCCATGGAGGCCGAGCGGCGGGTGATCCTCCGCATGGCGGTCCAGCGCGTCGGGCCCCGGGTCGCCGGCTGACGCGGTCTCCCCGGCGCCCGGTCCCCCCGGCGGGCGGAGCCGGCCGGTCAGCTCACGGCCGGCACCACCTCGGTGGCGATGAGGCGCAGTTGGTCAAGGTCCTGGAGGTCGAGCACCTGGAGGTAGACCCGCTCCAGGCCGGCCGCTCCGAAGGCGTCCAGCGTGGCCACCACCTCGTCGATCGTGCCCGCGGCACCGGTCTGGCGGAGCTCGTCGGGGGCGCGCCCGATGGCTGCCGCCCGGCGGCGGAACACGTCCTCGTCCTCGCCCACGCACACCGTCAGCGCCGCCGACCACGTCATCGACCCCGGGTCCCGCCCGACCGCCTCGCACGCGGCCTGTACCGCCTCCACCTGGGGCTTCACGTCCTGGAGGGCGGGGAACGGCAGGTTGAACTCGTCGGCGAAGCGGGCCGCCAGCCGTGGGGTGCGTGCCTTGCCCCACCCGCCCACCACCACGGGCGGTCGGGGGGACTGCCGTGGCTTGGGGAGGGCTGGCGAGTCGCGCAGCTGGTAGTGGCGTCCGTCGAAGGAGAACGTCTCCCCCACCGGCGTGGCCCACAGGCCGGTCACGACGGCCAGCTGCTCCTCGAGGCGCTCGAAGCGCTCTCCCACCGGCGGGAACGGGATGCCGTAGGCCGCGTGCTCCTCGCGGTACCAACCGGTGCCCAGGCCCAACTCGACCCGCCCGCCCGACATGGCGTCGACCTGGGCGACGGCGATGGCCAGCGGGCCGGGGAGGCGGAAGGTGGCGGCGGTGACGAGCGTGCCGAGGCGGATGCGCCCCGTGTCGCGAGCCAGGCCTGCCAGCGTGACCCAGGCGTCGGTGGGGCCGGGCAGGCCCGACACGTCGCCCATCTTGAGGTAGTGGTCGGACCGGAAGAAGGCGTCGAAACCGAGCACCTCCGCCTCACGGGCCACGGCCAGGACGTCCTCGTAGGACGCTCCCTGCTGGGGTTCGGTGAAGATGCGCAAGGTCAGGGGCACCGGTGGACCATACCCGGGAGGGTGGGCCGGCGCCGCGAGCCCTAGCCGACCTCCCAGGTGCTCCCCGAGCGCAGGAGGCTGGCGAGGTCGCCGGGGCCCCGGTCGCGGCGGGCGCCGGCGATCTGCCGCTCGACCCCGTCGCCGTAGTCGGGCCGCACCACGTCGCGGAACACACCGACCGGCGTCGGCTCGAAGGGACCCCGGGCCAGCCGCGACAGCATGAACGCCACGCTGGGGTCGTCACGGGTCTCGTCGTGGACCAGCAGGGCACCCTCGCCGACGTCGGCCACGTCCACGAGGCAGGCGCCACGCTGGGGATCGATGACCACGCCCCGCTCCCCCTGGGCACCGAACCTCAGGGGCTCGCCGTGCCGCAGGGGGATGAGCATGTCGTCGCGGACCTGCTTGCCGGTGATGCCCTCGAAGGCGCCGTCGTTGAAGACGTTGCAGTTCTGGTAGATCTCGACCAGCGACGCACCCCGGTGCTCGTAGGCACGCCGGATCGTCTCCATCATGTGGCGGCGGTCCATGTCGTGGGTGCGGGCCACGAAGGTGGCCTCGGCCCCGATGGCCACGCTCACCGGGTTGAACGGCGTGTCCAGGCTGCCGAACGGCGTGGACTTGGTCACCTTGCCCGTCTCGCTGGTGGGCGAGTACTGGCCCTTGGTCAGCCCGTAGATCTGGTTGTTGAACAGCAGGATGGTGATGTTGACGTTCCGCCGGAGGGCGTGGATGAGGTGGTTGCCCCCGATGGACAGGGCGTCGCCGTCGCCCGACACCACGAAGACGTGGAGGTCGGGCCGAGCCAGGGCCAGGCCGGTGGCGATGGCGGGAGCCCGGCCGTGGATGGTGTGCATGCCGTAGGTGTTCATGTAGTACGGCATGCGAGCCGCACACCCGATGCCCGAGACGAACACGGTGTCCTCGCGGCGGATGCCCAGCTCGGGCATGAGCAGCTGGACGGCGGCGAGGATGGAGTAGTCACCGCAGCCGGGGCACCACCGCACCTCCTGGTCGCTCGACCAGTCCTTGCGGGTGGTCACGGGGATGAGCGTGTCGGTCATGCGTTGTCCTTGAGGTGGTCGATGATGGCCTGCTCGAGCTCGGAGGCGGTGAAGGGCAGGCCCCGCACCCGGCTGACAGAGCGGGCGTCGACCAGGTACTCGGCCCGGAGCTGGTGGGAGAGCTGGCCGAGGTTGAGCTCGGGCACCATGACCCGCGGATAGCGGTGGAGCACCTCGCCGAGGTTGGCGGGGAACGGGTTGAGGTGGGTGAGGTGCACGTGGGCCACCCGGTGGCCGCCCCGGCGGACGCGGTCCACCGCACCGTCGATGGCACCCCACGTCGATCCCCAGCCGACGACCAGGAGGTCGGCGTCGTCCACGTCGCCCTGGACCTCCACCGGCGGAATGGCGGCGGCGATGCCGGCCACCTTCCGGGCCCGCAGGCGCACCATGAGCTCGTGGTTGGCCGGGTCGTAGCTGATGTTGCCCGAGCCGTCCTCCTTCTCGAGGCCACCGATGCGGTGCATGAGGCCGGGCGTGCCGGGGAGCGCCCAGTCCCGGGCCAGGGTCTCGGGGTCCCGCCGGTACGGCCAGAACGACGGCTCACCGTCGTCACCGACGTGGTTGGGCTCCGTGGCGAAGGTGACCGACAGGTCCGGCAGGGCGTCCACGTCCGGCAGCCGCCACGGCTCGGTGCCGTTGGCGAGGTACCCGTCGGACAGGACGATGACCGGCGTGCGCCACGTCAGCGCGATGCGCGCCGCCTCGATCGCCACCTCGAAGCAGTGGCTGGGGCTCCGGGCGGCCAGCACCGGCATGGGTGCCTCGCCGTGACGACCGTACAAGGCCATGAGCAGGTCCGCCTGCTCGGTCTTGGTGGGCAGGCCCGTCGAGGGACCGCCCCGCTGGATGTCGATGATGAGCAGCGGCAGCTCGAGGTTGACGGCCAGCCCCATGGTCTCGGCCTTCAACGCCATGCCGGGCCCGCTGGTGGTGGTCACGCCCAGGTTGCCCCCGTAGGCGGCTCCCAGCGCGGCCCCGATCCCCGCGATCTCGTCCTCGGCCTGCAGGGTGCGGACGCCGAAGTTCTTGTGCTTCGAGAGCTCGTGGAGGATGTCGGACGCGGGCGTGATGGGGTAGGAGCCCAGGAACAGCGGGCGGCCCGAGAGCTGGCTGGCCGCCACGAGGCCCCACGCCAGCGCGGTGTTGCCGTTGATGTTGGTGTAGGTGCCGGGCGGGAGGCTGGCCGGCTGCACCTCGACGGGATGGGCGAACAGCTCCGCGGTCTCGCCGAACGCGTGGCCGGCCTTGAACGCCACCGCGTTGGCCTCGGCCACCGCCGGGCGGGCGACGAAACGCCGCTGGATCCACTCGAGGGTGGGTGCCACGGGACGGGTGTACATCCAGCTGATGAGGCCCAGGGCGAAGAAGTTCTTCGATCGCTCGGCGTCGCGCGGCTTCACGCCCAGGGGTTCGACCGCGCCTCGCGTGAGCGAGGTCATCGGCACCTCGTAGACCGTGTAGGCGTCGAGGCTCCCGTCGCCGCGGGGATCGCGGGCGTAGCCCGCCTTGGCGAGGCTGCGGTCGTCGAAGGCGTCGGTGTTGATGACGATGGTGGCACCGGTCGCCAGCCGGCCGACCTGGCTGCGCAGCGCGGCGGGGTTCATGGCCACCAGGACGTTGGGCGCGTCGCCGGGCGTGGTGATCTCGTGGTCGGAGATGTGGACCTGGAACGCCGAGACGCCGGCCAGGGTGCCGGCGGGGGCCCGGATCTCTGCCGGGAAGTCGGGCAGGGTGGCCAGGTCGTTGCCGTGGAGGGCGCTGCTGGTGGTGAAGCGGTCGCCGGTGAGCTGCATGCCGTCGCCGGAGTCACCTGCGAACCGGATGATCACCCGGTCGACGACCTCCGCTGCCCGAGGCCTGTGCGTCGTGTCGGTCACCGCGTCTCCCTCGACGTGTCCGGTACCTGACACGACCTTACCGCCTCCCGTACCCGGTGGAGGAGTCCACCACTCACCGAGATGGCGCGGAAGCAGCCAGCGCGCTGGACGAACCCACCAGCCCGCCGGCCGCCGCCCCGGGGACGACTGGTCGGGATGCCCGGCCGGGACCGGAGTCCCGGCGGCCGCGGCGCCGCGCCGGTCGGTGGTGGTCGACCGGCGCGGCGTGGAGCAGGTCAGGCCACGGTGACCGAGGGGTCGAGGTAGACGTCCTGGATGGCGTGGAGCAGCTCGACGCCCTCGCCCGTCGGGCGCTGGAAGGCCTTCCGACCGGAGATGAGGCCGATGCCACCGGCCCGCTTGTTGATCACGGCAGTGCGGACGGCCTCGGCCAGGTCCGAGGCACCCTTCGACTCACCGCCACTGTTGATGAGGCCGATCCGACCCATGTAGTTGTTCGCCACCTGCCAGCGGCACAGGTCGATGGGGTGGTCGGTGGTCAGCGTCTCGTACACCAGCGCGCTCGTCTTCCCGTAGCCGGCGAAGGCGCGGTAGCCACCGTTCACCGTGGGCAGCTTCTGCTTGATGATGTCGGCCTCGATGGTGACGCCGATGTGGTTGGCCTGCCCGGTGAGGTCGGCCGCGGTGTGGTAGTCGACGCCCCCCTCCTTGAAGGCGGAGTTCCGCAGGTAGCACCACAGCACCGTGAACATGCCCAGCTCGTGGGCCCGGGCGAAGGCCTGGCTGACCTCCTGGAGCTGGCGGGTCGACTCGTCCGACCCGAAGTACACCGTCGCACCCACCCCGGCGGCCCCGATGTCGAAGGCCTGGTCGACCGACCCGAACATCACCTGGTCGTACCGGTTCGGGTAGGTCAGGAGCTCGTTGTGGTTGACCTTCACGATGAAGGGGATGCGGTGGGCGTAGCGGCGCGACACGGCGGCCAGGACGCCGATGGTCGACGCCACGGCGTTGCACCCGCCCTCGATCGCCAGCTCGACGATGTTCGCGGGGTCGAAGTACTTGGGGTTCGGGGCGAAGCTGGCAGCGGCCGAGTGCTCGATGCCCTGGTCGACCGGCAGGATCGACACGTAGCCGGTGTCGGCCAGGCGACCATGGCCGAACAGCGACTGGATGTTCCGCATGACCTGCGGCGACCGCTCGGTCAGAGAGAACACCCGGTCGACGTAGTCGGGTCCGGGCAGGTGCAGCTCCTCGCGGGGGATGCCCTTCGACTCGTGCTCGAGAAGGCTCTCGGCCTCGTCCCCGAGGAGGCTCTGGATGTCCACCACGTGCGTGACTCCCTCGTCGTCAGGGTGATCCGGCTCCCACCAGGGTAGTGGAGCGGCGGCCACCACCGTCGGTGCCCGGCCGTGCCGGAGCCCCCGCCCTCCGGCGGGAAGCCCGCCTCACCCACCCGGTACGATTTCCCCGGCGGCCAGCGACCCCCGCCCCTGGCCGCCGCGCCCCGACCGCCGTCGTGGCCGGGAGGCGTCAGCGGAGGGCGTGGAGGCGGGCGCGGACGTCCACGAAGTCGGGATCGGCTTCGGCCACTCGGCCGAAGAGGGCGCGGGCCCGCGGCAGGTCACCGGCTCGCTCGTACAGGTCGGCCAGGGCGTAGCTCATGCGCAAGTGGTGCAGCAGCGGCTTCCTCGACCGCCGGGCGGGGCGGGCACCGGCCTCCAGGAGGGCGATCGCCTCCCGCAGCCGGCCCTGGTCGGCGAGGGAGCCAGCCGCCACGATCCGACCCTCGGCCACCAGCTCGGCGCTCGGGCTGGCTGCCCGCAGCTCGTCCCACAGCTCCTCGACCTCGGCGTGCCGCCCCAGGGCCCGGGCGCAGTCGGCCAGGACCGGGTGCTGCTCGGTGCTGCCGGTCTGCGACCGGAACGCCTCCAGCTCACGCTTCGCCTGGGCCCACCGGCCGAGCCGGTACAGCGTCAGGCCGTAGAGCTCGCGCACCGAGGAGGCTCCCGGAGCCTGCTCGGCCAGCGGGCGCAGGAGGCGCCGCGCCTCCTCGTACCGCTCCCGTCGGAACGCGTCCGACGCCTCCTTCAGGCGCGCCTCGAAGCGACCGGCACGGGCGGGCCCGACGGCGCGCCGGAACTGCTCCCCAGGACCGCCGACGCCCGGCCGTCCGGTGGAGGGCGGCGCCTGCTCGAGCGGCTCACGCCCGTGGACGGCAGCGGGACCGCCACCACGCCGTCGCCGCTCCCCGTCCCGGCCCCGGCCTCGCCCCACGGCCTCCTCGGCCACGTCGCGCAGCTCGCCCTCGTCGATCCACTCCTCGGGCTCCCAAGTCGGGGCGGGCTCGGCAGGGCTGACAGCCTCCGCTCGTCGGGCCGCCGATCGCCACGCGTCCGAGGCCGTGGCCTGGTCCCGCGTCCGTGCCGCACCCCGGCGGGCAAGGGCTCCCCACTGCCGCGGGCCCGGCTCCACGGCACCGTCGCCCCCGGATCCCGACCGTGCCGGCCCCCCGGTGACCCGACCCCGCGGCGCGGCGGGAGCCCGCCCCGCCCGCTCGCCGCCTGGGCCCTGGCGACCAGCCTGCCGGCCCTCGTCCTCGGGCCGCCCGGCCGCGGCCCTCCCGCGGGTGCCCCCGCGCCGCCCAGACCTCTCCCCTGACGTTGCCGTCCCTCCGGCCCGCCGAGCGGGGCCAGCCCGCCCGGCCGAGCGGTCGCCGCCGGGGCGCGGCACGCCGCCCCGCCCCCGGCGCTCCGCTCCCTCGGGACCTCCCCGACCGCCACCGCGCCTCTCCTGGCCCTCGCCGCCCGACCGCCGCCGGGCCACCGGGCCCCCACCGCCTCCCCGGCCGCGACCGACCTCCCCGCCGTCCGCTCGACCGCTGTCACCCGACCCCACCTCCCACGACTGCCCCGAGCGCGGCCGGCCGCGGTCACCCGCCCTGCCGTCGCGGCTCCGAGGGCCTCCGGACGGGCCCTCGGAGCGAGGCGACCTGCCCGGACCGCCCGACCGGCCCCCGGGGCGAGGCGACCTCCCGGAAGCGCCGGAAGGCGAGGCCGGCCGCCCGCGGTCGGCGACGCGAGACCGCGGCTGGCCGGGCCCACTGGCCTCGGCCTGCTCCGGCCGGCGGCCCACGGCACCTCGACGCCTGCCCGGCCGACCACCGTCGCCGCCCTCGTGGCGGGCGTCGCCCCTGGTGCCGCGTGGCCCGGACTGCCGGCGGGAGTGCTCGAAGAACGCCATGGGCGCGAATCCTACTGGCTCGCCATGTCCCACCCGCCGCCACCCGGTCCGAGGCCACCGCCTGCCCGACCTGCCACGCGCCCGAAAACGCCAACGAGGACCGCCCATCGGACATGGGCGGTCCTCGTCATGAAGATATCCGGCGGCGACCTACTCTCCCAGGCAGTCTCCCACCAAGTACCATCGGCGCAGGAGGGCTTAACTTCCGTGTTCGGAATGGGAACGGGTGTGACCCCTCCGCCATGGCCACCGAAAACCTGTTGTCACGAGGCTGCTGCAAACCCAGCAGCTGCTCCTCGAGCACTCCATAGCGAGCACGCACATCGTCGTCGATCCAAGCCCTCGGCCGATTAGTACCGGTCGGCTGCACACGTTGCCGTGCTTCCACCTCCGGCCTATCAACGTGGTCGTCTACCACGGGCCTTACCAGGTTGATCCTGTGGGGAACCTCATCTTGGAACGGGCTTCGCGCTTAGATGCTTTCAGCGCTTATCCCTTCCGCAGGTCGCTAACCAGCAGTGCCTTTGGCAAGACAACTGGCACACAAGAGCTGCGTCCGTCCCGGTCCTCTCGTACTAGGGACAGCCTTCCTCAAGTTCCCTACGGCTGCAGCGGATAGGGACCGAACTGTCTCGCGACGTTCTAAACCCAGCTCGCGTACCGCTTTAATGGGCGAACAGCCCAACCCTTGGGACGTGCTACCGCCCCAGGATGCGATGAGCCGACATCGAGGTGCCAAACCTTCCCGTCGATATGGACTCTTGGGGAAGATGAGCCTGTTATCCCCGGGGTACCTTTTATCCGTTGAGCGACGGCGCTTCCACACGCAACCGCCGGATCACTA
>DASUJB010000017.1:0-4813 GCA_036279475.1 Acidimicrobiales bacterium
GGCCACCGAAGCCGCAGGATCGCTGCCCCGGACGGGCCAGGACACCCACCCCCTCGTAGCCGCCGGCATCGGCCTCCTGGGCCTCGGCCTCGTGCTGGGGCTCGTCGCCCGCCGGCTCCGGCGCGACTGACGGCGCCCCCGCCGGAGCCGGCGGGATGCGCTCCCCACCGTGCTCGTGAGGGGTACAGTCACAGCTCAGCACGGCCGACCCGCGTCGCCCCGACGGCGGCCGCGTCGCCGACCAGCGCGCCAAGGCCGCCGCGGTTGGGACATCGAACGTGCCTCCCAGGTACGGAACCGGGGGCCAATCACCGTCTGACATAGTTGGGGACCTATGGGTACAACCTCCTCGCCGTCGGTAGCCAACGGCGGCACTCCTGATTTCACGATCGTTCTCAGGGGCTACGAGCGCACGCAGGTCGACATGTTCATCGAGCGGCTGCACGCCCGCATCGACGAGCTCAGCCAGGCGGCCTCGAGGGCGAAGACGGGCACCACCGACGCCCGTGACCGCATCGGCGAGCTCGAGCGGAAGGTGGCCGAGCAGGCGAAGCAGCTCGAGGAACGTGCCCAGCCCACGCTCTCCGGCCTCGGAACCCGGGTCGAGCAGCTCCTGCGCCTGGCCGAGGAGCAGGCCAAGGAGCACCGCGAGGAGTCCAAGCGAGAGGCCGAGAAGCTGATCGCGGCCGCCCACCTCGAGTCCAAGGAGGTGGTCGAGAAGGCCCGTGCCGTGGCCACCGCGGTGAAGACCGCCGCCGAGCGCGAGGCCAAGGCAACCCGCGACTCGGCCGAGCGGGCTGCCAGCGAAATGCGCAGCAGCACGCGCCGCGAGGTCGAGAACATGCGCTCGGAGGCCGAGCGGGAGACATCCCAGCTGAGGGCCACCACCGACCACGAGGTCGCCGAGATGCGGGCCACGGCCGAGCGCGAGATCGCCACGATCCGGGCCACGGCCGAGCGCGAGATCATCGAGCTGCGCAACGTGGCGTCGCGGGAAGCGGAGGAGAAGCGTGCCGCCGCCTCCAAGCTGCTCACCAAGGCCAAGGAGAAGCGCGAGGCGGAGCTGCAGGCCCTCGAGCTCGAGCTGGCCGAGCGGCGGGAGCGAGCCGAGCGCGAAGAGGGCGAGAGGCACGACGCCGCCATGGCCGCCACCCAGAAGCTGGTGACCGAGGCCGAGCTACGCGCCAAGAGCGCCGACACCCGGGCCAAGGAGATCGAGGCGGCCGCCGACCAGCGGCGGCGGGACAGCGAGGCGCAGGCCACCGACATCATCGAGAAGGCCAAGTCGTTCGCCGAGCGCACCGTGACCGACGCGCGGTCGGAGGCCGACCAGCTGGTGTTCGAGGCGAAGACCCACGCCCAGGTCACCAAGCAGGCGGCCGAACGCGAGGTGGCCGACCTGACCCGCCAGCGCGACACCGTCACCAACCAGCTCACGCAGCTCCGCGAGATGCTCAGCGGTCTGGCCGGCGTGGGCAACCTGCCCGGCCCCGCCGACCAGGGCTCCTCGGGCCGGGGCAGCGACGCCACCAACGGGACGCAGTCCGACGACCCGGCCAAGGCACGAGGAGCTCACGCCTGACGAGCGGGTCCCTCCACGACGGCGAGGTGCCCCCGGGCCGGTACCCGGTGGCACCTCGCCGTCGTCGCGTGCCCACCCTCGACCGGGGTCGAACCAACCGAGCCGGTCGTCAGGCCTCGAAGGCTGACGGTGGCGGGCACGCGCAGACCAGGTTGCGGTCGCCGTAGCCCCCGTCGATGCGGCTGACCGGCGGCCAGTACTTGGCCCGGCGGAGGCCGGGCTGCGGGTAGGCGGCCTCTTCACGGGTGTAGGGGCGATCCCAGCCCGCCACCAGCAGGTCCTCGGCGGTGTGGGGGGCGTGCGCCAGGGCGCTGTCCCCGTGGGCCACCTCGCCCGCGGCGATGCGGTCGATCTCGGCCCTGATGGCGATCATGGCGTCGCAGAAGCGGTCGATCTCGGCCAGGGGCTCGGACTCGGTGGGCTCGATCATCAACGTGCCCGCCACCGGGAAGCTCATGGTCGGGGCGTGGAAGCCGTAGTCGATGAGCCGCTTGGCCACGTCGTCGACGGTCACCCCCGTGGCCCTGGTCATCGGGCGCAGGTCGATGATGCACTCGTGGGCCACCCGTCCGTGCTCGCCGGCGTACAGCACGGGGTAGTGGCCGGCCAGGCGGGTGGCCACGTAGTTGGCGGCGAGGACGGCGACCGCCGTCGCCCGGCGGAGGCCGTCGGGGCCCATCAGCCTGATGTAGGCGTAGCTGATGGGAAGGATGCCGGCCGACCCCCACGGTGCGGCCGAGACGGGTCCCGGGCCGGTGGCGGGCCCGGCCTCGGGGGTGGCCGGGTGGTTGGGCAGGAAGGGGGCCAGGTGGGCGCGAGCCGCCACGGGGCCGACGCCCGGACCCCCACCCCCGTGGGGGATGCAGAAGGTCTTGTGCAGGTTGAGGTGGCTGACGTCGCCCCCGAACCAACCCGGTCGGGCCACCCCCACGAGAGCGTTGAGGTTGGCGCCGTCGACGTACACCTGCCCGCCGCGGGCGTGGACGGCATCGCAGAGCTCGCCGATGCGGGGCTCGAACACGCCGTGGGTCGACGGGTAGGTCACCATGAGGGCGGCCAGGGCGTCGGCGTGGGCGTCGGCCTTGGCTCGGAAGTCGTCGACGTCGACGTTGCCGTCGTCGTCGCAGGCGACCACCACCACGCGCATGCCGGCCATGACCGCCGACGCCGCGTTGGTGCCGTGGGCCGAGGCCGGGATGAGGCACACGTCGCGCCCGTGGTCCCCGCGACTGCGGTGGTAGGCGCGGATGGCCAGCAGGCCCGCCAGCTCGCCCTGGGACCCGGCGTTGGGCTGGAGCGACACGGCGTCGTAGCCGGTGACGCGCGCCAGCATGGCCTCCAGGTCGTGGATGAGCGCCAGGTAGCCCTCGGCCTGGTCGAGCGGGGCGAAGGGGTGGACGTCGGCGAACTCGGGCCAGGTCACCGGCTCCATCTCGGTGGTGGCGTTGAGCTTCATGGTGCACGACCCCAGGGGGATCATGGCGCGGTCGAGGGCCACGTCCTTGTCGGCCAGGCGGCGCAGGTACCGCAGCATGGCGGTCTCCGACCGGTGCTCGTGGAACACGGGGTGGGCGAGGAACCCGCTGGTGCGACGCTCGGCGGCGGGCAGCCCGTCGCCCTCGCCCCAGTCGACCGGCCCGTGGCCGAGCCCGAACACCTCGACGAGGTCGGCGATCACGGCGGCGGTGGTGGTCTCGTCGAGCGACAGGCCCACCGTGTCGCCGTCCGTGCGGCGCAGGTTGATGCGGTGGGCGCGGGCCCGGGCGCAGATCTCCGCTGCCTGGCCGGGGACGTGCACGGTCAGGGTGTCGAACCAGGTGTCGTTGCGCAGCTCGTACCCCCCGGCCCGCAGGCGGGCGGCCAGGTCGGTGGTGAGCGAGGCCACCCTGGTGGCGATCGACCGCAGGCCCTCGGGCCCGTGGTAGACGGCGTACATCGAGGCCATCACCGCCAGCAGCACCTGGGCGGTGCAGATGTTGGACGTCGCCTTCTCGCGGCGGATGTGCTGCTCGCGGGTCTGCAGGGCCAGGCGGTGGGCGGGCCGGCCGGCAGCATCGACGGAGACGCCGACGAGCCGGCCGGGGAGGGCCCGGCGCAGCTCGTCACGGGTGGCGAGGAAGCCGGCGTGGGGCCCCCCGAAGCCCATGGGCACACCGAACCGCTGCGCCGAGCCCACCGCGGCGTCGGCCCCCAGCTCGCCCGGCGGCACCAGCAGGGTGCAGGCCAGCAGGTCGGTGGCCACCACCGCCAGCCCCCCGGCGTCGTGGACGGCGGCGACGGCGGGGCGCAGGTCGCGCACCACCCCCGAGGTACCGGGGTGCTGCAACAGCACGCCGAACGTGTCGGCGGGGGAGAGCTCGGCGGGATCGGCCACGACCACGTCGATGCCGAGGGGCTCGGCCCGGGTGGCGACGACGGCGATCGTCTGCGGGTGGCACTCGGCATCGACGTGGAAGACGGTGCCCGGGTGGCGGGTCGACCGGCGCAGCAGGGTCATGGCCTCGGCCGCCGCGGTGCCCTCGTCGAGCATCGAGGCGTTGGCGATCGGCAGGCCCGTGAGGTCGCTGACCACGGTCTGGAAGTTGAGCAGCGCCTCGAGCCGGCCCTGGCTGATCTCGGGCTGGTAGGGCGTGTAGGCGGTGTACCACGACGGGTCCTCGAGCACGTTGCGCCGGACGACGCCGGGCACGTGGGTGCCGTGGTAGCCCTGGCCGATCAGCGACGTGGCCACCTGGTTCCGGCCGGCCAGCGACCGCAGCAGGGCGACGACCTCGGCCTCGGACACCGCCTCGTCGAGCTCGAGGGGCTTGTCGTCGCGGATCGAGGCGGGGACCGCCTGGTCGAGGAGCTCGTCGAGGCTGGTCACCCCCACGACGTCGAGCATGCGCCCGACGTCGGCGGGGGAGGGGCCGATGTGGCGGTCGGCGAACGTCTCGGCGCTGGTGCTCACGCAGGTGCTCCGGGTTCGGGGGGCGGGTCGGCGGGCACGCCCGGGGCGGTGCCCGATGTCCCCCTCTGTCGCCCGGTCGTGGCTCCAGAGCTGCCTCGCCCCGGTGGTCCCTGGTGCCTGAGAGGTTCCGGGGTGTTGCCCCTTCGGCGCCCGGCGGGAGGCTGGTGCCATCCCGACCGGATCTCTCCCACGGAGGTCGTCGGCGACGGTCAGGCTAGCCGGTGCGTACGGCGCCGCTGCCCGTGCCCCGAGCGTCGGGCGCGGGGCTGGCGGTGTGCCGT
>DASUJB010000018.1:0-6815 GCA_036279475.1 Acidimicrobiales bacterium
ACCCCCGGCCCCTGGATCCTCGCCGCCACCCTCGCCGCCCTCACCGCGGCCACCCTCACCACCCGCCACCTCACCCGCACCCGACGCGCCCCCACCGGCCACTGACCCCCCGACCCCGGCGAACCCACATCCCATGCCCCACCCCATGCCGGGCCGGCCGCACCCCGCGGCCGGCCCGGTGGGTCACCACCCGCCGGCTCACCGCCACCAGCCTCGCCTCGCACCGGGCCGCCACGCTGCGCTCCCTGCACCACCAGGACGACCGACCCCACCTCGCCGCCCGGCACCCGGCA
This sequence comes from Acidimicrobiales bacterium, assembly GCA_036279475.1. Classification (GTDB taxonomy): domain Bacteria; phylum Actinomycetota; class Acidimicrobiia; order Acidimicrobiales; family VFJN01; genus ZC4RG19. Next base: position 294 of record DASUJB010000018.1, read on the forward strand.
CCCGGCACCCGGCACCCGGCACCCGGCACCGGCTACGGTGACACCGAGGACACGATGGCCCGCTTCGAGTACCTCCTCGTAATGGGGCTGTGCGTGCTGGTCACGCTGCCCCTCGAGGTCTGGTTCGGCGCCCGCGTCTGGCGGCGGCCGCGCCGCCTGCTGATCGCCCTTCTCCCCGCCCTCGCCGTCTTCGTCACCTGGGACCTGTGGGCCGTGGCCAGCGGCACCTGGCGCTTCGACCCCGACCGCACGGTCGGGCTCACCCTCCCGGGGGGCATCCCCGTCGAGGAGCTCGTCTTCTTCGTGGTCGTGCCGGTATGCGGGCTCCTGACCATCGAGTCGGTGCGCAACGTCCTGGCCGGCCGGGTGCACCTACCGGTGCCGGGGCGCGCCGGACCCGCCCGGGCGCTCCCGCCCTCGACGCCGGTCGACGAGGCGTGATGCCCCCCTACCCGGCCCTGTCGATCGCGGCCGCGGTGGGCGTGGTGGTGCTCGAGCTCGGTGTCCTGCGCACCGGGCTCTTCCGCCAGGCCGCCTACTGGCTGGCGATGGCCATCGTCTACGCCTTCATGATCCCCGTCGACGGTTGGCTCACCAAGCTCTCCGCCCCCATCGTGATCTACCGCGACGGCGACACCAGCGGGCTGCGACCGGTGTGGGACATCCCGGCCGAGGAGTTCCTCTACGCCTTCGCCCTGTTGACCCTCGTGATCCTGGTGTGGGACACGGCCGGGCGGGCCGAGGTCGGACGGTGAGCGTGGTCGCCGGCTCGCTGGTGGCGCTGACGGCCTTCGTCGCCATGGAGGGCATCAGCTACTTCGCCCACCGCTTCGTCATGCACGGGCCCGGCATGGGTTGGCACCGCAGCCACCACCTTCCCCCCCGCGGCGGCCTCGAGCGCAACGACCTGTTCCCCCTCTGCTTCTCGACGGTGGGGGTGACGCTGTTCGCCCTGGCCACGATGGGGCCGGCCATCAGGCCCCTGCTGTGGGTCGGCGCCGGGGTGACGGCGTACGGGGCTGCCTACCTGTTCGTGCACGAGGTCTACATCCACCGTCGCCTCCCCATCGGCGTCCCGGCGCTCGCCTACCTGGAGTGGCTCCGAGCCGCCCACCGCGCTCACCACCGCCTCGGGGGCGAGCCCTACGGCATGCTGCTGCCCCTCGTGCCACGCCGACGCCGCGAACAGGCGGCCGAGGGGGCGGTGGGGGCGACGGACCCGCTGTCCCGGGGGCCCCGTGCCCGCCCGGCTCGTGCCCGCAGCACCCGCGACGCCCGGATGCGGTTGTAGCGCTGCACGGCCACGAACGGCAGGTTCACCAGGACCCCGTACAGCACCATGACCGGCACGACCGGCGGCGGGTTCCACAGGGCGAACGCCGGGCCGGGGGCCGCGGCCATCCAGTGGGCCAGCTCGGCCCGGCGGGTCTCGACGACGAACCGCGCCAGCCCGCCCTGGTCCCGACCGGTGAGGTGCCGCTTCGAGATGCCCCCGGCGAACAGGGCGCCCGCCTCGGGCAGGCGATCCTTCCACCGGCCGATGCGCAGGGCGCCGGCGTAGAGGTGCCCACCCCCCTCGACCGCCCGCTCCCGGAACAGCCACCGATCCCGGGCCAGCCACGCCGACGGGACACGGTGGGCCAGGTAGCCGGTCCCGGCATGGATCAGCGCCCAGGCGGCGACGTCGACCACGACGGTGACCGGATCGGGAAGGTGGACGAGCCGCACCGCTCAGCGCCCCGCCCGTACGCCGACCGGGACCCGCCGGTCGCGCCAGGTCACCTCGCCGCGCACCAGCGTGGCCACCAGGGACCGGAGGAAGACCACGAGGAACACGGCCAGCGGCACGGGGAAGAGCCACGCCGTCCACCACCGCCATGTGCCGATGCGGGCCAGCATCCACCGCAGGCACAGGGCCGTCACGACCCAGGCGGCCCCGGGAACGAGGGGGGCACCTCCCCCGAACGGCCACCCGGCCACGCCACGCACCCCCATCCAGGCCACCGCCGCGCAGCTCGCCACCCAGGCGATGCTGCCCCCCAGGGCCCACGGCGGCGACAGCCCCGCGCCGGCGGCGATGTTCTTCGTCCAGCCCTCCACCAGGCCGCGGAGCCCCGCCGGGTACATGCGGACGCCGACGGCGTCGCCCCCGCCGAGGCACCGCACCGGCAACCCCCGGGCCCGGTAGGCGCGGGCCAGGTGCACGTCCTCGACGACCTGCCCGGCCACCGCGGCGTGCCCCCCGACCGCCCGGTACTCGTCGGTCGTGGCCACGAGGCAGGGGCCGAAGGCCATGGCCGCCCGGCCGCCCCGGCCCGGGGCGAAGGCGCCCGTGCCCATCATCGCCGTGACGTTGAACATGGCCGACAGCTGCTCGTAGGACCGCTCGGTCTGGTGGCGTGGTTGCACGGACACGAGGCCACCGGAGGCGGCGTGCTCGGCCACCAGCCGGGTGAGGGCGTCGGGTGCCAGCCAGGTGTCGGCGTCCAGGAACACCAGGTGGGAGCCGGTCGCCACCCTGGATCCCACATGGCACGCCCACGGCTTCCCCAGCCAGCCGTCGGGAGGGTCGACCCGCACCACCCGGGCCCCGTGGGCGGCCGCCACCCCGGCGGTGGCGTCGGTGGAGGCGTCGTCCACCACCACCACCTCGTGGGCCGGGGGGTCGAGCCGGGCCAGGGAGCGCAACAGCACGGGCAGGGTGCCCTCCTCGTTGCGGGCCGGGATCACCACCGACACCGTCGCGCGACCGCCGGCAGCCGGGGCTCCGGCCGGCCCCCGGTCGACCGGGCGGACCGTGGGGACGCGGGCGAGGAGCAGCGCCCCGGCCACGAGGCCCGCCCCCACCAGGAGGAGGGCCTGCACTACCGCCCCCGGCGGAGCGCGGCCCCCAGGGCCAGGCGTACCTTGGTGCGCGTCGGTACGCGCGCCCGCTGCGAGAACACGTCGTAGTCGAGGAGCTCGATGCGCTCCAGGATGCCCGAGTAGAGGCGGAGGGCGGTGCCCACGCACCGGGCCGACGCCGGTGGGAGCAGCGCCAGACCGGTGCCCGCCGACCGGTACAGGGCGCGGCACCGGTCGATCTCGAAGCGCATGAGAGCGCGCCAGGCGGGGTCGACCACCCTGCGGGCGGGGTCGGCGTCGTGGCAGGCCAGGTCCTGCTGGGGAAGGTAGACCCGGCCGCGCTCGAGGTCCTCCGCCACGTCCCGGAGGAAGTTGGTGAGCTGGAAGGCGAACCCCAGGTTGCGAGCGGGACCGAGGGCGGCGACCGGGTCGGTCGGCTCCAGGATGGGCAGCATCATCTCCCCGATGACCGCCGCCGATCCGTCCATGTAGCCCAGCAGGTCCTCCCAGGTGGCGTAGCGGTCCACCGTCAGGTCCATGGCCATCGAGGCCAGGAAGCGCCGGAACACGGCCGGGTCGTGGCCGTAGGCGCGCGCCGTGTGCACCACCGCCCGCAGCACCGGGTGGTCCGAGGACCCCAGGTCGAGGTCGGCGAGGAACCGGTCGCCGAAGGCGGCGAGCGCCTCCGCCCGCTGCGGGACCGGTCGGTCGGAGAGGTCGTCCACGATGTCGTCGGCGTGGCGGCAGAAGGCGTAGAGCGCCCAGACGTGGTGACGGGTCAGGCGGGGCAGCACCAGGGACGACCAGTAGTAGGTGGTGCCGTAGCGCTTGTTCAGCTCGCGGCACAGGCGGTACGACGCGTCCAGCGTGGGGGTGGGCGGGGCGTCGCTCACCGGCGGAGCACCTCCGCCACCCGCTGCGCCGCCAGCATCCCGGAGACGAGCACCATGGGGATGCCCACCCCGGGGACCGTGCCCGATCCCACGAAGACCAGCCCCGGAGCCGACCGGTGGGTGTTGCCGGGGCGGAAGGGGCCGGTCTGGCGGAAGGTGTGGGCGAGGGCGAAGGGCGTCCCCCGCTCCATGCCCCGCGCCTCCCAGTCGAGCGGGTCGACGAGCTGCTCGACCTCCACCTCGGTGGGGTAGCCGAAGCGGGCCAGGGCGCCGGCCAGGTCGTCGCGGGCCCGCAGGCGCTCCCGAGTCCAGTCGACCCGGCCGTCGAGGTTCGGCACCGGCTCGAGCCCGTACAGGACGTGCCCGCCGGCGGGAGCCAGCGACGGCTCACCCACCGACGGCACGCTGACGAGCAGCGACGGGTCGGGCATGCGGCGGCCCTCGTGCAGCAGGGCGCGGAAGGCGCCCGCCCACGGCCGCCCGAAGTGGACGTTGTGGTGGGCCACCCCCTCGGGCAGGTCGCCCCGGGCACCGGCGTGCCACACCAGCGCCGACGGCGAGTACCGCCCTCGCCGCACCGCCCGGGGTGGGGGAAGGCCGGGCAGCAGCGTGCGGTACGCCACGGGGAGGTCGGCGTTGCAGACCACCGCGTCGGCCCGGACGACCTCCCCGCCGGCGAGCCGCACGCCCCGCACCGGCCCGGTCGCCCCCTCGCCGAGCAGGATGCGCTCGACACGGGCACCGTAACGGAACGACGCCCCCGCCCCTTCGGCGGCCCGCGCCAGCCCCCGGGGGAGGGCGTGCATCCCCCCGACGGGCACGACCACGCCGTTCACCACGTCCATGTAGGTGATGACGGCGTAGAGGGCGAGCGCCTCCGCCGGGGCCAGGCCCGCGTAGAGGGACTGGAAGCTGAGGACCCGCTGTAGGCGCTCGTCCGAGAAGCGGCGGGCGACGGCCCGGCCGAGACGCCCGAACGCCCCGAGCCGCACGAGCTCGAGGGCGGGGCCGAGGGGACGGACGAGGTCGAGGGGGCCGTCGTAGTTGGCCTCGATGAAGTGGGGCATTTCCACCCGGTAGAGGCGACCCAGCCACGCGCAGAAGCGCTCGAACGCCAGCGCGTCCCGGGGCCCGCACACGCGTCGCACCTCGTCGGCCATGGCCTCCCGGTCGCGGTGGACGCGCAGCTCGCTCCCGTCGGCGTACACCGCCCGGTACATGGGATCGACGGGCCGGAGGGTGAGCATGTCCCCCATGTCGACGCCGGCGGCCTGGAAACAACGCTCGACCAGGTGGGGCATGGTGAGGACCGTCGGACCGGTGTCGAACCGGTAGCCACCCCGCTCGACGAGGCCGGCACGCCCACCCGGGGCGTCGGTCGCCTCGAGGACGGTGACGTCGTGGCCGGCGCCGGCGAGGTGGCAGGCGGCGGACAGCCCGCCCAGCCCGGCGCCGACGACCACCACCGACCGGCCGGTCCCGGCACCCTGGCGCGCCACCATCACCGGCGGCGCTGGCTGGCCAGCCCGGCCAGCGTCGACAGGGCGGTCCGGGCCGGCTCCGGCACCCGCCGCAGGGCCCGCAGGGCCCGGGACTCGCGCGCCGCCACCAGGGCCTCCACCGACGCCCAGGCCCCCGAGGCCGCCACGATCCGGCGGCACCGGTCGGCGTCCGCCTCGTCGAGCTCCGGGTCGCCCAGGGAGGCGACCAGCACCCGCCGGTCGCGCTCGGGCGCCAGCCGGAGGGCCCGCACCACCAGCAGGGTCCGCTTCCCCTCCCGGAGGTCGTCGACGCAGCTCTTGCCGGTCTCGTCCGGGTCGCCGAACAGGCCGAGCACGTCGTCGCGCAGCTGGAAGGCGGTCCCCACCGCGTCCCCGTAGCTCGCCAGAGCCGCCTCCAGCGCAGGATCCCCCCCGGGGGGGCTGGCGGGGGCGAGCGCGGCGCCGACCTGGAGCGGGCGCGTCACCGTGTAGCGGGCCGACTTCAGCAGGGCCACCAGCCCGGCCAGCTCCTCGCCCGCCCCCCCTCCGTCGCCGTCCCCGTGGGCGAGGCGGAGGTCGAGGTACTGGCCGGCGATCACCTCGCTGCACAGCCGGGTGAACACCGCCCGGGCCCGGGCCCGGGCGTCGGAGGCGAGCGGCGCCTCGTCGAGCAGGCTCGTCGCCCACAGGAAGGCGAGGTCGCCGGCCAGCACCGCGCCGCTGACCCCGAACCAGGCGTCGTCCCCGACGAGGGCGTCGGCCCGGTGGGTCGCGGCCAGGGACCGCTGAGCCGTCGGCTGCCCCCGGCGGTGGTCCGACCGGTCCATCACGTCGTCGTGCAGGAGGGCGAAGGTGTGCAGCAGCTCGAGGGCGGCGGCGACCTGCACCACGCCCTCGTCGTGGGGGGAGCCGGTGGCCCGGTGGCCCCAGTAGGCGAACGCCGGCCGCAACCTCTTGCCCCCGGCCGCCACCAACCGGCGGACCTCGCCGGTCACCTGGCCGACGGCCGGGTGGAGGTCGGCGGCCTCGCCATCCCGCGCCGCCAGGAACCCCTCGAGCACGCGGTCGACGGCACCTCGCACGGCCTCCACCGGGTCCCCGACCGCCGGGCGCGAGCCCACGGCCGGTCCCGGCGGGTGGGGGGCCGGCGGGACGACGGCGATGCCGGCCGGACGGTCGAGGGCGTCGTCGACGACGGCGGCCCGGCCCGGCCCGGCCGCGGGGGCCCTCCCCACCTCGTCGTCGAGCCACGCCACCGGGTCGGGTGCCAGCGCGGCCAGCCGCTCGATCTGCGGCACCGACCA
>DASUJB010000019.1:0-14174 GCA_036279475.1 Acidimicrobiales bacterium
GGGGGGGGGGGGGGCGCCGACGCCGGCGGCGGCCGCCCCGGGGCCCGCCGCCGGGGCCGTCCCGGGTGCCCGGTCCCGGGCGGTGGTCGTGGCGGCGGGGGTGGGGGCGGGCGGCGGCGACCGGCGAGGGGCGCCCGCCCCCGCGGCCGCGGCCGGCTCCGCCTCCCGGGCCGGCGCCGGTAGGTCGACCAGGAACGTCGAGCCCTGCCCCGGGCGGCTCTCGACGTCGAGCGTGCCTCCCATGGCCTCCACCAGCGTGCGCGACAGGGCCAGGCCCACGCCGGTGCCCTCGACGCCCGACCGCTCGGCGCCCAGCCGGTCGAAGGGGGCGAAGACCCGTTCGAGCATGTCGGGGGCGATGCCGGGGCCGGTGTCGGAGACGCCGACCACCACCCGCCCGGGGGGGCCGGGCCGCCGGGACACGACGGCGCGGCCGCCCGGGTGGTTGTACTTGATGGCGTTGGAGAGGAGGTTTATGAGCACCTGGCGCAGCCGCTGGCGGTCGGCGGTCACCACGTCGTGCGAGGACAGGTCCACGGCCACGTCCACGCCGGCGGATGCCGCCTGGGGCCGGACCAGGGCGGTGGCGTCGGCGGCCACCTCCGCCACCGCGAGGGGTTCGAGGTCGAGGTCCACCTTGCCGGCCTCGATGCGGGCGATGTCGAGCACCTCGTCGATCAGCTCGCGGAGGTGGTGGCCGGCGCGCACGATGTGCTCCACGCTCTCGCGGTCGTCCGCCGACAGGTCGCTCCCCGTCCCCAGCAGCTGGCCGAAGCCGATGATCGACGTCAGGGGGGTCCGCAGCTCGTGGCTCGTCCGCGACAGGAACTCGTCCTTGGCCCGGGTGGCGGCCAGCGCCCGGTCCCGGCTCTCCTCCAGCTCGGCCTGCTGGTGGACGATGACCTGGGCGACGAGGCGCAGCTCGCTGGACAGGCGCCCGATCTCGTCGTCGGAGGACACCATGGGGACGAGGGGGCGACCGGCGGCGAACCGGTCGACGTTGCCCGACAGCGTCTCCACCCGCCCGAGGATGCTGCGCAGGGCGACGCCGGTGACGACCACGCCCACGAGGGCACCGCCGGCCAGCCCGGCGACCATCACGCCGAGGCTCAGCCGCCCGAGGTCGTCCACCTCGTCGCGTCGGTCGGCGAGCTGGGTGGCCAGCCGGGGCCGGAGCTCGTCGCCGGCGGCCCGGACCCGGCCGACGGCGACGCCTACCTCGCCCAGGTCGACCGGTGCGCCGGTACCGGCGGCACGGGCGTCGGCGACCTCGCCGTCCAGGACCTCCCCGGCGACGTCGGCGGCGGCGGTGGCGCGCCGCAGGGCCTCGGCCACCTCCGGGTCGTCGCCGACCGAGGTGCGGGCGTCCCGCCGGAGGTCGGCGGCCGCCGTCCGGGTCCGGTGGGTGGCTGCCTCGACCTCGTCGAGGAAGGCCCGGTCGGTGACGGCGGCGTAGCCGCGCAGGGCGCTCTCGGCGTCGGTCACGTCCTGGACCAGCCGGGTGCTGGCCTCGAGGCCCATCGTGGTGGTGCGCCCCCGGGCCCGGGCCTCGTCGGCGCGGTGCTGGGCCACGATCGCCGCCCCCAGGGCGACGAGCGTGACGACGATGGGCGCGGCCACGACCAGGAGGCCCTTGCGCCGCACCGGCAGGTCCAACCACCACTGCCCGACCCGTGTCCGAGTGGGGCGGACCTCCGGCATGGCCGTTCCCACCGTCGAACGTTCAGCGCTCACAGTGACAATAATTTCTCGTAGAGTGGTTACACGCCACATCGTGGTACCGCCGGCACGAACGCCGACCCCTGGAAGGCAACGAGATGACCCCACTCGGCTCGGGACCGGAACGGGCGGCCCGCCTCCTGGTGGTGGAGGACGACCCCGGGACGGCGCGGTTCCTGGCCATGGCGCTGGAGCGGGCGGGGCACCGGGTCGAGGTGGCGCCGGACGCCTTCCGCGCCTCGGACGCCCTCGCCGCCGGCTCGTTCGACGCCCTGCTGGTGGACATCGGCCTCCAGGGGCTGTCGGGCTTCGACCTCGTCCACGAGGTCAAGGGCCGCCGGCCCGACGTCCCCATCGCCCTCATGACCGCCGACGCCAGCATGGACGTCGCCGTCCGGGCCCTGCGCAGCGAGGTCGACGACTTCCTGCCCAAGCCCATCGAGCCCGCCGCCCTCGTCGAGCAGGTCGAGCGGCTGCTGGCCCTGGGGCGGCGGAGCCGCCGCACCGAGCGGGTGCTGGCCGTGGGCGCCCACCCCGACGACGTCGAGATCGGCGTCGGCGGGGTCCTCCTCGCCCACCGGCAGGCGGGCGACGGCATCACCGTGGTGACCATGACCCGAGGGGCGCGGGGCGGCGACCACGACGCCCGGGCCGAGGAGTCGGCGCGGGCGGCGGCCCTCCTCGGTGCCGACCTGCTGCTGCACGACCTCGAGGACACCCACGTCCCCCAGGGCGACCCCACCGTGGCGCTGCTCGAGCAGGCCGTCGCCGCGGTGGCGCCGACGATCCTCTACACCCACTCGGTGCACGACCTCCACCAGGACCACCGGGCCACCCACCAGGCCGCCCTGGTGGCCGGGCGCGGCGTGCCCAGCGTCTACTGCTACGAGAGCCCCTCCGCCACAGTCGACTTCCGCCCGGCCCGCTTCGTGGCCATCGACGCCTTCGTCGACGGCAAGCTGGAGCTGATCGAGCAGTACCGCAGCCAGGCCGACGTGCGCTGGTACCTCGACCCCGACCTGGTCCGGTCCACCGGTCGCTACTGGGGCCGCTACGGCGACACCCGCTACTGCGAGCCCCTGGAGGTGGTGCGCGACCGGTCGGGTGACCGCTCGCCCGTCCGGTCGGAGGGGACGCGTGCCCCGGCCTGACCTCGCCGACGCCGTCCTGTCGGGCGCCAGGCCCCTCCGGGTGCTGGTCACGGGGGCCGGCGGGCCCGCGGCGGTGGCCTTCCTGCGTGCCGTGACCACCTCCGGCGCCTTCGCGGCGGCGCTACCGGACGGCAGCCCCGGCGCCGGCGTCCGGGTGGAGGCCTACGCCGTGGACATCGATCCCTACGCCGCCGGCCTCTACCTGGTGCCGCCCCCGCGACGCGCCCTCGTGCCCCGGGGGGAGGACCCCACCTTCCTCGCCGCCGTCCTGGACCTGTGCCGGGCGGCGGCGGTGGACGTGGTCGTGCCCACCGTCGACACGGAGCTCCCCGTGGTGTGCGGCAGCCGGCCGGCGCTCCGTGCGGTCGGTGCCACGGTGCTGGGTCCCACCCCCGCCACCCTCGAGCGCTGCCTCGACAAGGCCGACCTCGCCTCCTCGTGCGGCCCGCTCGGCGTCGTGCCGGCCACCGCCGTGGTCGACGGCAGGCTGGCGACGGCGGGCTGGGGGTGGTGGCCGGCGGTGGCCAAGCCCCGCCGGGGCAGCGGCGGGCGCGACGTGACGGTGGTGGCCGGCCCCGCCGAGCTCGCCCGCCTCCCCACCGACGGCACGTGGCTGGTGCAGGAGCTGCTGCCCGGGCCCGAGCACTCGATCGACGTGCTGGCCACGACCAGCGGCCGCGTGGTGGCGGCGGTGCCGCGGTCCCGCCTCAAGGTCGACTCGGGGGTGGCGGTGGCCGGTCGCACGGTCGACGACCCCGAGCTCGTCGGGATCGGCCACCGGGTGGCCGCCGCCATCGGCCTGACCTCGGTGGCCAACGTGCAGGTCAAGGCGGACGCCGCCGGCCGACCCCGGCTCCTCGAGGTGAACCCCCGGTTCCCGGGCACGATGCCGCTCACGGTCGCCGCCGGCGTCGACATGCCCGTCCTGTCGGTGGCCGACCTGCTGGGCGTGGCCCTGCCGGACCAGGTGAGCCACTCGCCGGCGGCGGTGGTCCGCCACTGGGAGGAGGTCCTGCTCGGTCCGGACGAGCTGGGGTCGGTGCGGCCGGGCTTCCCCACGCCGGCGGGGACGCGGCCGTGAGCCCGCCGTTCCCCCTGCTCGACGCGGCGTCCGACCTCCACGTCCACTCGACGTGGTCGGACGGCGCCTCGACCGTCGAGGAGAACCTGGCGGCGGCCCGGGCCCGGGGCCTGCACACGCTGGGCATGGTGGACCACGTCCGCCGAGCCACCACCTACGTCCCGGACTTCGCCGCCGCCGTGCGGGACCTGGCGGGCGCGGCCCGCCGTCAGGGGGTGCGGGTGCTGCTGGGGGTGGAGGCCAAGGTGCTCGACACGGCGGGGGCCGTCGACCTGCCCGCCTCGCCCCTGCCCGAGCTCGACTACGTGCTGGTGGCGGACCACCAGCTCCCCCGGCCCGAGGGGCCGCTGCCGCCCCACCGCGCTCGCGCCGCCCTGGAGCGGGGGGAGCTGTCGGCCGCCGAGGTGGTCGAGGACCTGGTGGAGGCCACGGTGGCCGCCCTCGGTTGCTGGGAGCGTGTGGTCGTGGCCCATCCGTTCAGCATCCTGCCCAAGTGCGGGCTGGGGGAGGAGGACGTGCCGGACCGGCTCGTCGACCGGCTCGGGGACGCGGCGCGGGCCGCCGATGCCGTCGTCGAGGTCAACGAGAAGTGGGCGTGCCCCAGCCGGCGGGTGGCCGAGCGGCTGGCACGGCGGGGCGTGGGCATCACCCTCAGCACCGACGCCCACCACCGCGACCGGGTGGGACGCTACCGCTACGTCACCGGGGTCGCCGACACCGTGCGGGCGGGCGCCGGCGCCGGCGGCGCGACCGGGAGCTGAGCGTGGACCCGCTCACCGCCGTGCTGACCGGGCTGGCGCTGCTGGGGGCTCTGCCCCTCGCCGTCGGCGTCTACCAGTTCGCCCTGGTGGGTGCGCACCGGTTCCGGAACCACTACCGCGAGGTGGGCGACGCCCTGCCCCGCACCGCGGTGCTGATCCCCGCCTGGAACGAGGGGGCCGTGCTCGCCACCACCGTGCGCCACCTCCTGGACCTCGACTACCCGGCGGAGCGGCTGCGGGTCTACGTGGTGGACGATGCCAGCACCGACGGGACGCCGGCCCTGCTGGCGGAGCTGGCCGGCCGGCACCCCGGGCGGGTCGTCCACCTCCGGCGGGACCACGGCGGCGAGGGCAAGGCGGCCACCCTGAACCACGGGCTCCGCCGGTTGCTGGCCGACGACTGGATGGAGGCGACGCTCGTCATGGACGCCGACGTCGTCTACGAGCCCGACGCCCTGCGCAAGATGACCCGTCACCTGGCCGATCCCAGGGTGGGCGCGGTCACCGCCTACATCAAGGAGGGCAGCCGGCCCGGTACGTCGATCAACCGCTTCGTCGCCTACGAGTACGTCCACGCCCAGGCGGCGGCCCGCCGGGCCCAGGACGTGCTCGGCACCGTCGCCTGCCTGGCCGGCGGGGCCCAGCTCCACGCCCGGGCCAACCTGGAGGCCCTGGGCGGACGCCTCGTCACCGACACGCTGGCCGAGGACACCGTCACGACGTTCATCACCCAGATGGGAGGCCGCCGGGTGGTGTTCGAGCCCGACGCGGTGGCGTGGGCGGAGGAGCCGGCGACGGTGGACGCCCTGTGGCGCCAGCGCCTCCGGTGGGCCCGGGGGAACCTGGACGTGACCCGCCGGTTCCGCCACGTCTGGTTCCGGCCCGGGCAGGGGCACGGCCTCGGTGGTGTCAGCTTCGGGCTGTTCTGGTTCGCGACCTTGCTGCTGCCGGTGTTCATGGTCGTGTCGTCGGCGGCACTGGTGGCGCTGTGGGTCCGGGACTTCGAGGAGTCGCAGGAGGTGTTCCGCCGCTTGTGGATCGTGACCGCCCTGGCCTGGGTGTTCATCACCGCCTTCGCCCTGCTGCTGGACCCGGCCACCGCCCGGCGGACCTGGCGCCAGGCCCTCGCCTTCCCCGGGGTGATGTCGCTGGCCTTCATCGTGGCCGCCTGCGCGCCCCGCCCCGCGGTCGCCGTGCGCGACGGCCTCACCGACCTGGTGGGCATCGACCTCACCTCGGGTCACGTGCGGGCCGTCATGCTGGTCGCCTACGTGTGGGTGGCGGGCTGCCTGCTCGTCGGCTGGCTGGCGCGGGCCGTCGACCGGCGGGGGGCCGGGCGCCTGGCGCGGGTGATCGTCTACGTCGGCGGGTTCGGGCCCCTGCTGTGCAGCATCACCGTCGACGCCTACCTCAAGGAGGCCCGGCACGCCCAGCAGCGCTGGGAGAAGACCGAGAAGTCCGGCGCCGTGGCCATCCGCTCGTGACCGCCCCCCGCGACGTCGAGGCCCCGGGCGGCGAGGGGCCGGGATCGCCCACCTTCGCCCGCCAGCTGGCAGAGACCCGGACCGCCGAGAGGCGGCTGGTGTGGAAGGAGCTGGCGGCGGTGGCCCTCGTCGTGGCCTTCGCCGTGGCCCGCCAGCTCTGGCTGGCGTGACCGCCGGGTGGTGCCCGGCCGGGGGGCGCGGCAGGGTTAGCCTCGGCGCCGATGGCCACCGCCCCCCCGCTGCGCAAGGCCCTCCGGGGCCGGTCGCCGTCCCTCGCCCGCGAGAGGGCGCTGTGGGACGCCGGCCACCGGGTCGTGGTCGGCATCGACGAGGTGGGGAGGGGTGCGTGGGCCGGGCCGCTCACCCTGGCGGCCGTCGTCCTGCCCCGCGATCGGCGGGTCTACAAGGTCCGGGACTCCAAGCAGCTGACGCCCCGCGAGCGCGAGGCGCTGTACGACCGCATCGCCTCGTGGTGCACGGCGTGGGCCGTGGGCCACGCCACCCACGAGGAGTGTGACGAGCTCGGCATGAGCGAGGCGCAGCGGCTGGCGGCCCGCCGGGCCATCGAGGGCCTGGGCGTCACCCCCGACCGGGTGCTCGTCGACGGCGCCTGGGACTTCGTCGGTGGCGGCATCGCCCAGCAGGTGGTCGGGGGCGACGCCTGCTGCCTGTCGATCTCGGCGGCGTCGATCATGGCCAAGGTGACCCGCGACCGCATCATGACGGCTGCCGCCGAGCACTATCCCTTGTGGTGGTTCGACCACAACAAGGGCTATCCCTGCCCTCGCCACAAGGCGTCCCTGCGAGGGGTGGGCCCGTCGGCCATCCACCGCCGTAGCTGGGTCTTCATGGACGCCCTGCCGTGGGGTGGGGTCGAGCGGCTGGTGCGTCCCGATCCCCAGGGCGTCCTGTTCACCGACTGAGCCGGTGCCCCCCCGGGTAGCGTCCCTCCGTGACCGACGCATCCGAGCACCCCGATCCCGACGAGATGCAGGGTCGCCTCGACGACCTGGAGGAGGGCATCGCCGCGGCGCGCCGGCAGGCGGAGCGCGACGACCTGCTGCCCTCCGACGGTGACCCCGCCGCCGACGGGCCCCCCGTCGCCCCGGGTGCCGTGCCGCGGGGCGACCCCGAGCGCGAGACCCCGGTCGACGACAGCGACGTGCCCCCCGGCGGTTGACGACCCGCCGCGGTGTGGGGCGAGGCACCCGGCACCCGTAGCCTCGGGGCCATGCGCCGCCACCGGTCCGCCCTCGTCCTCGTGGCCTGGACGTTCTTCGTCTGGACCACCCGCATCGCCAACGTCTGGCGCGATGCCGACCTGGACGCGGGGGAGAAGCTGGGACGCACCGGCCTGGCTGCCAGCTTCACCGTGCTGGCGGTGGCGGTGCTGGTGGCGGTGTGGCGCGGCTCGGCACGGTCCCGGCTGATGGCGGTGGGGGCGCTGGCCGGGTGGTCCACCGCCGTGTGGGTGGTGCGCGACGCCCGCATCATCGCTGCCGACCACGACCTCGGCTTCACGGTCGTGCACACGGTGCTGGCGGTGGTGTCCATCGCCCTGTCGGTCGTGGCGTGGCGCGAGGCCCGCCGGGCCGGCGGCACCCACGAGCCCCGGTCGGCCGACGCCTACCTGCCCACGGCCTGACCGCCGCCCGCCCGTCCGGGACCGAGGGTGGTGTCGAGGGCCAGGGTCAGGCAGCGGCACCCGCCTCCCGCCTTGAGGAACTCGCCCACCGGGCACTCCACGACGTCGAAGCCCCAGGCCTCGAGCTGGCGGCCCACCCGGGGCGGCGTGGCCGGCATCACGACCGTGCGCTGCACCACCACCGAGTTGGCGCAGAACGAGAGCGCCTCGTCGTCGGTCAGCACCAGCGGCTCGGGGACCAGCGCCTCCACCACCCTGCGGCCGTAGGCGTCCCAGCCCCGGGGGGCCACCATCGCCCGCCGGTCGTCGAGGGGGCAGAACGTCAGGTCCAGGTGGTACAGGCGGGGGTCGACCAGCTGCACCGGCCGGACCGGGCACCCCAGCAGGCGGGACAGCGCGGTGGCGGCCGGTGCGTCGGAGCGGGGCGCGTAGCCCGACAGCAGCACCGTGCGGCCTCCCTCGGGGGTGAAGGGCAGGGCATCCCCGGCCCCCTCGTGGTCGAGGCCCTCGGGGAGCCACTCGACCGCCCAACCCCGCTCGACGAACCAGGCCACGTCGACCGGCGTCTCGGGCCGCCGCTCGGGGTGGCGGAAGTGGGCGGGCACGAAGAGGCCGGCACCGTCGCGACCGGCGTCGAGCACCCCGGCGTTGGCCGTGAAGACCAGGTCGGGCACCTCGGGGCGCGCCTCCATGACCTCGACCTCGGCACCGGCCGCCCGTAGCGCGGACACCAACGACGTCCACTGGGCGGTGGCGGCGTCGGGGTCGACGACCACCTCTCGGCGCATCCAGGGGTTGATCTCGTACAGGACCCCGAAGTGGTGGGGCGGGCACATCAGGTAGCGGTGGCCCCACGGGAGGGGTGAGCTCACCCCGGGCCCACGAGCTGGTCGGCCAGCTGGCGCACGAACGGCCCCACGTCGGTCACCACGCCCAGGGCCTGGTGGCTGCCCCGGTCGGCCAACTTGGTCACCACCGCCTGGTTGATGTCGACGCAGAAGGTCTCGACCCCGGCGGGCAGGCAGTTGCCGGTGGCGATGGCGTGCAGGGTCGACGCCAGCATGAGCGCCACCCGCACCCCGGTCAGGTGGGCGCGCATGGCGTCGACGGCCGCCGTCGTGTCGGTGACCACGTCGGGCAGGGGCCCGTCGTCGCGGATGGACCCGCCCAGGACGAAGGGCACCCCACCGGCCACGCAGGCTCGCATGACGCCCCCGGTCACGTAGCCGGCGTCGACGGCGGCGGCGATCGAGCCGTGCCGCCGCACCTCGTTGACCACCCGTAGGTGGTTGGCGTGCCCCCCCTCGGTGGGGACGCCCTCGGCCACCGACACCCCGAGGGACGTGCCCAGCACGTCGGCCTCGATGTCGTGGGCGGCGAAGCCGTTGCCGGCGAAGAGCACGTCGACCCAGCCGGCCTCGACGAGGCGGGCCAGGTCGGGCGCGCCCCCGGTGTGCACGACGGCCGGACCGGCCACCACCAGCACCTTGCCGGCCGCCTGGTGGGCAGCTCGCAGCCGGTCGGCCACGCGGGCGACCAGCAGCGCCTTGGGCTTCTCGGAGGACACCTCCGACGCCATGAACTCGAACGCCGGGGCGTCACGGGCGGGCGAGGGCACCTGCACGCGCACGCCCCCGGTGCCCACCACCACCCGGTCGCCGACGCGGACCCGGTGCATCGGGACGGTCTCGGCGTAGCCGTCGCGCACGACGAGCCCGCAGTCCATCTCGGGGTTCTCCACGGGCAGCCAGCGGCCGTCGACGCGCACGGCCCCCGCCAGGTTGGTGGTGGAGTAGAAGCCGGCCGGCAGCACGCCGTCCCGGTCGGCGGGCACGACGGTGGCGTCGTCCTGGGCCACCCGGTTGGCCCCGTGGACCTGGAGGGCGTCGAGCAGGGGGCCGAGCACCTGGTCGTCGCCGGTGACCGCGATGCGGGCGGAGGACGGGTCGAGGCTGGTCTTGCCGATCACGACGTCGGTCATCTCGTAGTCGCAGCCGGCCTCGAGGATGGCGTCGAGGACCTTGGCCAGGAGCAGCGAGTCGACGATGTGGCCGGTGACCTCGATGGTCTCGGTCGCCATGGGACAGGGATATCATGCCGCCCGCCATGGGACAGCCGATCACCGTCGTCGAGAAGCCGTCGCCCACGCCGGGCATCGTCCGGTTCGAGATCAACCGGTCGCTCACCGGGATGAGCCACGAGCGGTACACCTCGGTCGACGACATCCTCGACGACCGCCCCGTCGACGAGCTGGCTCGCCGCCTGTTCGCCAGCGGCGGGGTGACCGAGGTCCACGCCAACGGCAGCGTGGTGACGGTGCACCTGGCCGACGGGTGGAGCGGTGAGCGGCTGCTCGACGTCATCCGGGGCCTGTACGTCTTCTACCCGTCCGGCGGATCCGCGCCCGGGGGCCACGCGCCCTCGGCGGTGCCCGACGCCGACCCCGACGCTGCCGCCGCCCCCGAGCAGGTCACCGACGAAGCCACCGCTGTCGCCGCGTCCGAGGCCGTCACCGAGCCGGTCGACGACCGGGTGACCGGCGAATAGGGGCGGCCTGCGTCTCACCCCCGCCCAGGGGGCATGCTCTAGGGGCCGGTCGCCGACGATGCCGACCGGCAGAGGGAGAGACGATGAGTTCCAGGGCCTGGCAGGCTGTCCTCGACCACCTGGACGAGGCGGCCGAGCTGGCGAAGCTCGACCCCGACGTCCACCGCATGCTCCGCACGCCACGCCGGGTGCTGGAGGTGGCGGTCCCCGTCCGCCTCGACGACGGGACGGTCGAGGTGTTCACCGGGTGGCGGGTCCACCACGACACCACCCGGGGCCCCGGGAAGGGCGGCGTGCGCTTCCACCCGGAACTCGACCTCGAGGAGGTCAAGGCCCTGGCCGCCATGATGACCTTCAAGACGGCGCTGGTGGACCTGCCCTTCGGGGGGGCCAAGGGCGGCGTGCGGTGCGACCCGCGGCGGCTGTCGCTCGCCGAGCTCGAGAGGGTGACCCGCCGGTTCACCTACGAGATCAGCCCCATCCTGGGACCCGACATCGACATCCCCGCACCCGACGTCAACACCGACGGCCGGGTGATGGCCTGGCTCATGGACACCATGTCGATGGTCCAGGGGCGCATGCTGCCGGCCTCGGTCACCGGCAAGCCACTGTCCATCGGGGGCACCCGCAACCACACGGGAGCCACGTCGGCCGGTTGCCTGGTGTGCGCCCGGGTGGCGTTGCGGGAGCTGGGCATCCCCCTGGTGGGCGGGAGGGCGGTGCTGCAGGGCTTCGGCAAGGTCGGCGGCCCCCTGGCCTTCCTCCTGGCCTCGGCCGGCATGCGGGTGGTGGCCGTCAGCGACGTGGGCGGCGCCGTGCTCAACGAGGGGGGCCTCGAGGTGGGGCCGCTGGCCGACCACGTGGCCGAGACCGGCTCGGTGGACGGGTTCGGGGGTGGCGAGGCCATCGCCTCCGACGACCTGTGGGACGTCGAGTGCGAGCTGCTGGTGCCGGCCGCCCTGGGCGGCGTCATCGACGAGCAGGTGGCGGAGAGGTTGCGCACCCGGCTCATCGTCGAGGCCGCCAACGGACCCACCACCGTCGAGGCCCAGCCCGTGCTCGACCGGCGGGGGATCGTGGTCGTGCCCGACATCCTGGCCAACGCCGGGGGCGTGACGGCCAGCTACTTCGAGTGGGCGCAGGCGCAGCAGGGCTATCCCTGGGAGGACCAGCTGGTGGCCGAGCGCCTGCGGTCGCGCATGGAGTCGGCGTTCACCGCGGTGTGGGCGCGAGCCGAGACGCTGGGCGTGGGCATGCGCACCGCGGCCCACGTGGTGGCGGTGGAGCGGGTGGCCGCCGCCATCACGGCCCGCGGCCTGTTCCCGTAGCCCCTCCGCCGGTCCCGGGGGACGGCGGCTTGCCTCTGGCGAACAGGTGTTCGATCATGGGGAGGTGACACGAGCGGAGGACCTCGCTCGCGACCCCCTCCGGGATCGCACCAGGGGGCGGCCCCCCGTGGTGCCCGTGGAGGTGGAGCTGGCCAGCCGGGTGCGGCCCACCGACCTGGCCTCCGACCGGCGGTTGCCGGTGCTGCCTGCCCTCGGCGGGCTGCTGCCGGCCGCCGGCCTGCGGCGGGGTACCGCCGTGGCGGTCGACGCCCGCCCGGGGGTGGCGGGGGCCACGTCGCTGGCCCTGGCCCTGGCGGCCGGGGCCTCCCAGGCCGGTTCCTGGGTGGCAGCCGTGGGCCTGGGCTCGCTCGGGCTGGTGGCCGCCGCCGAGATGGGGGTGGGCTTCGAGCGGCTCGCCCTCGTCGCCGACCCCGGTCGCCGCTGGAAGGGGTGGGCATCGGTGGTCGCCGCCCTCGTCGACGGGTTCGACGTCGTCCTGGTGGGCGGGGGGCGACACGGCGACGGGGCACGATCCCGCGGGGGGTTGCCCCCCGCCGACGCCCGGCGCCTCGTGGCCCGGGTGCGCGAGCGGGGGACGGTGCTGGTGGTGGTGGGGGGCGACCTCCCCGGCCAGCGCAGCCCCCTGCGCCTGACGGTGGCGTCCTCGCGGTGGGAGGGGCTCGGAGCCGGCTGGGGTCACCTGCGGGGTCGGCGGGTGACCGTCGAGGCCGGGGGGCGGGGGGCGTCCGCCCGTGGCCGGCGAGGGGAGCTGTGGCTGCCGGGACCCGGTAGCACGGTGTCGTCGGTGGGGTCCGGGCCGGTGTCGTCGGTGGGGTCCGGGGCCCCGTCGATCGTGCCCCTGCGGTCCCGGCGGCCGCTCGCCGCTCCGGGGCTCCGGGGGCCGGCGGTCCCCGGCGGGGTGGGGGCCTGAGGGGATGGGGACGTGAGCGAGGTCACCCGCACGCTCGTGGTGTGGTGCGCGGACTGGCCGGTGGTGGCGGCCGGGGTGCCGCTGGACGTGCCCGCGGCCGTGCTCCACGCCGATCGGGTGGTGGCCAGCTCACCGGCGGCCCGGGCCGAGGGCGTCGAGCGCCACCAGCGCCGGCGCGACGCCCAGGCCCGCTGCCCCGGGCTCGTCGTCCTGGCCCGGGACCCGGCCGGCGAGGCACGGGCCTTCGAGCCGGTGCCCGCCGCCCTGGGGGCCCTCACCCCCCGGGTCGAGGTCTCCCGTCCCGGCACCTGTGCCTTCCCCACCCGCGGCCCGTCCCGCTACCACGGGGGGGACCTGGCGCTGGCCGAGCTGGCCACCGCGGTGGCGTCCGAGGCCCTCGACGGCCGGGCACCGGTGCGGGTGGGCGTGGCCGACGGCCCCTTCGCCGCTGGCCTCGCCGCCCGGCACCCCCGGCGCCGCCGGCCGGGGGGTGGGGCCGGGCCCCGGGAGCCGGGTGGTACCGGGGGCGGGCCGCCGGCCGTGGTCCCGCCCGGTGGCAGCGCGGGGTTCCTGGCCCCGATGCCCGTGACCGTCCTGGCCGACCCGGGTGGTCCGGCAGGGCCCGCTCTGGTCGACGTGCTGGAGCGGCTGGGGATCCGCACCCTCGGGGCGTTGGCCGACCTCCCGGTGGCCGAGGTGGTGGGCCGCTTCGGCACCGAGGGGCTCACCGCCCACCGCTTGGCCCGGGGCCTCGACGAGCACCCCCCGGCCGGCGCGCCCCCGCCCCCCGAGTGGACCATGGCAGCCGAGCTCGACCCGCCGGTCGAGCGGGTGGAGGCAGCGGCGTTCGTGGCCCGGGGCCTGGCCGACGGCCTGCAGGCGCGCCTGGACGTCGCCGGGAGCGCGTGCACCCGGTTGGTGATCGGCGCCGAGTCCGTCCACGGCGAGTCGCACGAGCGGGTGTGGAGCACGGAGGGCACGTTCTCGGCCCTGGCCATCGCCGATCGGGTGCGCTGGCAGCTCGACGGGTGGTTGCACGCGGGGGCCAACCGGCCCACCGGGGGCCTGGCCCGGCTGTGGCTGGCGCCCGACGAGGTCGTGCCCGCGGGGGGCCGCCAGCTCGCCTTCGCCGCCGCCGGCCCGGGATCGGTCGACGCCGTCGAGGCGGGCGACCGTGCCGCCCGGGCCCTGGCCCGGGTGCAGGGCCTGATGGGCGTCGACGCCGTCAGGGTGCCCGAGTGGCGGGGTGGCCGGAGCCCGGGGGAGCGGGTCGACCTCGTGCCGGTGGGAGCCGACGACGTCGCCGAGGCCCGGCCGGCGGCGCGGCCGGGGTGGGTGGCCGAGCCGTGGCCGGGGGCGGTGCCCGATCCCGCCCCGGCCACCGTCCACGTCCCTCCCCTGCCTGCCGAGGTGGTCGACGCCGCCGGCCACCCCGTCGTGGTAAGCGGTCGGGGCGAGCTCAGCGCTCCGCCCGCCCGGGTGCGGGTCGACCCGCCGGGGGCGCGCCCGTTCGCGGACGTGGTGGCG
>DASUJB010000020.1:0-6936 GCA_036279475.1 Acidimicrobiales bacterium
GAGGTAGGGCACGTCGCCCGGCTTGGCCATGACCCCGTCGAACCCGGCCCCCTCGAAGCGCCGGAACCAGTCCTCGGCCACCTCGGCGTCCGCCGTCACCGGCGTGAGGCGGACCCCCTCGTGGTGGACGTCGCCCAGCGCTCCCTCCAGCAGCCGGCGGCGGCGGCGGAACGGCTCGGCGGTGACGTCGCGCTGGTCCAGGGCCAGGAGGTCGAAGGCGACGAAGGACGCCGGCGCCTCGACCGCCAGCCGCTCCACCCGCGACCGTGCCGGGTGCAGGCGCAGCTGGAGGGTGTCGAAGTCGAGGCCATCCCCGGTCACGACCACCAGCTCGCCGTCCACGACGCACCGCCGGGGCAGGGCCTGGCGCACCGCCTCCACCACCTCGGGGAAGTAGCGGTCGAGCGGCCGGTCGGTCCGGCTCCACAGCTGGACCTCGTCGCCGTCCCGGAAGGCCAGGCAGCGGAAGCCGTCCCACTTGGGCTCGTACAGCAGGCCGTCGGCCCGCGGCACCTCGTAGACCGCCGTGGCCAGCATGGGCTTGACGGGCGGCATGACCGGCAGCTTCACCGTGGCAGTGTGCCATCGCGCCGCCCGGGGCCGCGCCGCCACACGCGGCGACGGCCCGGGAGCGCCGGACGGGACCGCCCCGCGGCCGCGGCCGGCCCGGTCCAGTCGTGCCACCTCTCCCCCGGCGCCACGGCGGATCGGGATTTCGTCGGCCTCGGAGACCCCCAGGTACCGTGGCCCCATGGTGGAGCACCCGATGAGCGACAGGCTCGCCGACCTGGCCAAGCGCAAGGAGGAGGCCGTCGCTCCCGGCACCGACAAGGCCCGGCAGCGCCAGCACGACCGGGGCAAGCTCCTGGCCCGCGAGCGCATCGACCTGCTCCTCGACCCCGGGTCGTTCCACGAGCTCGACCTCCTGGCCCGCCGACCCTCCGAGTCGGGGTTCGACGAGCGGCCCTACACCGACGGCGTCGTCTGCGGGTGGGGCACGGTCGACGGGCGCAAGGTGTTCGTCTTCTCGCAGGACTTCACCGTCTTCGGCGGCGCCCTCGGCGAGGTCTTCGCCGACAAGATCCACAAGCTCATGGACCTGGCCCTGAAGGTCGGGGCGCCGGTCGTGGGCCTCAACGACGGCGCCGGCGCCCGCATCCAGGAGGGCGTGGTGAGCCTGGCCAGCTACGGGGGGATCTTCTACCGGAACGTGCAGTCCTCGGGGGTCGTGCCCCAGATCAGCGTGATCATGGGACCCTGCGCCGGTGGTGCCGTGTACTCCCCCGCCATGACCGACTTCGTGTTCATGGTGGAAGACACGTCGTACATGTTCATCACCGGCCCCGACGTGGTGAAGACGGTGACCGGCGAGAACGTCACCCAGCAGGAGCTGGGCGGCGCCCTGGCCCACGCCTCCAAGTCGGGCGTGTGCCACTTCACGTCCAGCGACGACGCCGCGTGCCTCGACGACGTGCGCTACCTGCTCAGCTACCTCCCGTCCAACAACCTGGAGGAGGCGCCGGCCGTCACCCCCGGCGACGACCCGGGGCGACTGTGCCCCGACCTGCGCGACATCGTCCCCACGTCGTCGAACCAGCCCTACGACATGGCCAAGGTCATCGAGGCCGTCGTGGACGACGGCGAGTACTTCGAGTACGCCCGCCGCTGGGCACCCAACATCGTGTGCGCCTTCGCCCGTCTCGACGGGCACGTGGTGGGCATCGTCGGCAACCAGCCGATGCACCTGGCCGGCGTGCTCGACATCGAGTCGTCGGAGAAGGCGGCCCGCTTCGTCCGCACGTGCGACGCCTTCAACATCCCCCTCGTGAGCCTGGTCGACGTCCCCGGGTTCCTACCCGGCATCGACCAGGAGCACAGCGGCATCATCCGCCACGGCGCCAAGCTGCTGTACGCCTTCTGCGAGTCGACCGTCCCCCGCATCCAGGTGGTCACCCGCAAGGCCTACGGCGGCGCCTACGTGGTCATGAACTCCAAGTCGATCGGCGCCGACCTGGCCTTCGCCTGGCCGTCGGGCGAGCTGGCCGTCATGGGCCCCCAGGGGGCCGTGGAGATCGCCTACCGCCGGGAGATCGAGTCCGCCGAGGACCCGGTGGCCCGCAAGGCCGAGCTGGTCGAGGAGTACACCGACCGCTTCGCCAACCCCTATCAGGCGGCCGAGCGCGGCTACATCGACGACGTCATCGACCCCGCCGAGACCCGGGTCAAGCTCATCGCCGGCTTCGACCTGCTGCGCTCCAAGCGCGAGGACCTGCCGAAGCGCAAGCACGGCAACGTCCCCCTGTAGCGATGGGCGAAGCTCCCCCCACCGCGGCCGTCACCCGTGGCGGCGAGCCCACCCGCGAGGAGGTGGCGGCCATCGTGGCCGCGCTCGCGGTTGCGTGGCCCCGACCGGTGCCCCAGCCGGCGGGCGAGCAACCGCCCCGGTGGCGCTTCTCGGGCCGGTGGTGGACGAAGCCGGGGCCGCTGCGCCGCAGCCGGCCCTGGTGACGCGTCCCCCGACGGGCCACCGGCCGGGCGGAGGCCCCCCCGCATCGTGCCCCGCGGGGTGACGGCGACCGGTCTCCACCTCGGTAGCCTCGCCGCCGTGGAAGTGACCACGGTGGCCGATGACGAGGTCGTCCTCCACGACGGCCCGGTGGAGCACCGCTATCCCGGCCTCGACGCCGACACCCCCTACCAGCTCGACGGCCAGCAGGTTCGCACCCTGCCCCGCCCCCCGGGCGAGCGGCTGGCCACCGTGTGCACCGTCAACGACGTGCACCTCGGCGAGGTGGAGTGCGGCATCCTCAACGGGGTCGACGACCAGCCGATCTACCGGTCGCCACCAGGGGCCGTCCCCTACCCCGAGATGATGAGCCGCGGCGCGGTCGCCGACATGCTGGCAACCGCGCCCGACGCCGTGGTGGTGAAGGGCGACCTGACCTCCGCCGGCACCCGGTCCGAGTACCAGAGCTTCCTTGACCTGTACCGACCGCCCTTCGGCGACAGGCTCCTGTACGTCCGGGGCAACCACGACGTGTCCCGCGGCGAGTCCTTCGCCGCCCGGGCACCGCTGTCCCGCACCCTCCCCGGGGTGATCCTGGCCATCCTCGACACGTCGGTCCCGGGGCTGGCCTCCGGGGCGGTGTCGGCGGAGGCGCTCGACTGGCTCGACGCCCTCGCCGCCGACGCCGACCGCCCGGTGATGGTCTTCGGCCACCACCACGCCTGGGACCCGGGCTCCGCCCCGCGGCCGGAGGCCTACTTCGGCATCGCCCCCGACGACTCCGAGCGCCTGGTGGCGCTGGTCGCCCGTCGCCCCCGCATCGTCGGCTACTTCGCCGGGCACACCCACCGCAACCGCGTGCGGCGGTTCGCGACCACCGGCGACGTCCCGTGGGCCGAGGTGGCGTGCGCCAAGGACTTCCCCGGCGCCTGGGCCGAGTACCGGGTGTTCGAGGGAGGCATCCTGCAGGTCGTCCGCCGCATCTCGGCACCCGAGGCGCTGGCGTGGAGCGAGAAGACCAGCGACATGTACGGCGGCCTGTACCGGATGTACGCCTTCGGCACCCTCGACGACCGCTGCTTCGCCTTCGGCGGGACCCGCCGCGTACCGTCGTGCGGATGCCGGGGCCCCTCCACGACATCCGGGTCCTCGACCTGGCGACGGTGATCGCCGGGCCGGGGGCGGCGCGGTACCTCGCCGACTTCGGTGCGGACGTGCTCAAGGTCGAGCGCCCCCAGGTGGGCGACTCGACCCGCACCATGGGGTTGCCCGACCCCCGTGACGGGACGTCCGTCTACTGGAAGCTGGTGGGACGCAACAAGCGGTGCGCCACCCTCGACCTCAAGTCGGACGAGGGCCGGGACGCGCTGTTGCGCCTGGTGGACCACGCCCACGTCCTGATCGAGAACTTCCGGCCCGGCGTGATGGAGCGGCTGGGGCTGGGGCCCGACGTGCTGCTCGGTCGCAACCCCGCCCTCGTCATGTGCCGGGTGACGGCCTTCGGCCAGGACGGCCCGTACGCCCAGCGGCCGGGCTTCGCCACGCTGGCCGAGGCGCTGTCCGGCTTCGCCGCCATCAACGGCGAGGCCGACCGGGGGCCGCTCCTACCGCCCGTG
This sequence comes from Acidimicrobiales bacterium, assembly GCA_036279475.1. Classification (GTDB taxonomy): domain Bacteria; phylum Actinomycetota; class Acidimicrobiia; order Acidimicrobiales; family VFJN01; genus ZC4RG19. The sequence goes on from DASUJB010000020.1 coordinate 4,123, forward strand.
GCGCTGACCGACGAGGTCACCGCCCTCGCCGCCGCCTTCGCCGTCATGGTGGCCCTGCACTCGGGCGTCGGTCAGGTCGTCGACGTGGCCCTGCTCGAGTCGCTGCTGCAGTGCATGGGCCCGTTGCTCCCCGCCTACGGGCTCACCGGCTTCCTCCAGCAGCGCGCCGGGTCGAGCCTGCCCTACTCGGTGCCGCGGGGCACCTGGCGGTGCCGCGACGGCCGGTGGGTGGCGGTGTCGGCCTCGGCGGAGACGGTCGGGCGTCGCGTCATGGAGCTCGTCGGGTTGGGTGACCGCGCCGACCTGCGGTCCTTCACCGGGCGCATCGCCGCCCGGGACGAGGTCGACGCCGCGATCGAGGCCTTCTGCCGGGGACGCACGGCCGACGAGGTGGTGGCGGCGTTCGACGCCGTCCACGCCGCCGCCGCTCCCGTCAAGGACATGGCAGAGGTGTTCGCCGATCCCCAGCTCGCCGCCCGGGGCGCCATCGTCGAGGTCGACGGCATCCCCATGCAGGGCCTGGTGGCCCGGCTGTCACGCACCCCCGGCGCCGTCCGCTGGGCCGGTCGTCCCCTGGGGGCCGACGACCCACCGGGATGGGCGTCCACCACCGCCGACCGCCCGGCCCGGTGGGCCTCCGGCGACGGCCACGCCGCACCGCGGGCAGGCCGCGGGGAGCCCACCGGCACCGCACGCGGGCCCGAGGGCCACGGGCACGGGCCGGGACCGGCCCGCACCGTCCCGGGTGACGCCGGCGGCGTCAGGACCCCCGATGGGCGACCGCCAGGTCGACGATCTGGTCCATGATCCGCACCAGCTCGAAGTCCTTGGGGGTGTAGACGGTGGCCACCCCCGCTGCCAGCAGGAGCTGGCGGTCCTCCTCGGGGATGATCCCACCGGCGACCACGGGGACGTCGAGCCCGCCGTCCCGCAGCAGGCGGACGACCGCGGGCACCAGCTCACGGTGGGAGCCCGACAGGATCGAGAGGCCGACCACGTCGACGTCCTCGTCCACGGCCACGGCGGCGATCTGCTCCGGTGTGAGGCGTATGCCCTGGTAGATCACCTCCAGGCCGGCGTCGCGGGCCGCCACCGCGATCTGCTCGGCGCCGTTCGAGTGGCCGTCGAGCCCGGGCTTGGCCACCAGCAGCCGCGGGGGGCCGCCGGGCAGGGACCGCACCCGCTCGGCGACGTCCCGCAGGCCCTGGGACCCGCCGCCCGCGCCCACGGCGGCACCCACGCCGGTGGGCGCCCGGTACTCGCCGAACACCTCGCGCAGCACCCCGGCCCACTCGCCCGTGGTGCCGCCGGCGTGGGCGAGTTCGACGGTGGCGGCCATGACGTTCTCGTCACCCTCGGCCGCCTGGCGCAACCTCTCGATCGCCCGCTTGACGGCGTCGTTGTCCCGCCCGGCCCGCCAGGCCCGGACCTCGGCGACGGTCTCGGCCTCGAGGGCCGGGTCGACCTTCAGGACGTGGCCGCCGGCGTCCCCCGCCGTGAGCGGTGAGGGCTCGGTCTCGGTGAAGCGGTTCACCCCCACCACGGTGAGCTCGCCGTCCTCGATGCGACGCAGGCGCTCGGCGTGGCTGCGCACCAGCCGGCCCTTCAGCTCGTCGATGGCCTCGAAGGCCCCGCCCATGGCCAGCACCTCGTCGAGCTCGGTGGTGGCCGCGTCGACCAGCTCGGCGGTGCGGGCCTCCACCACCTTCGACCCCTCGAAGAGGTCGGGGTACTCGAGCAGGTCGGTCTCGTAGGCCAGGACCTGCTGCATGCGCAGCGCCCACTGCTGGTCCCACGGGCGAGGCAGGCCCAGGGCCTCGTTCCACGCCGGGAGCTGGAGCGACCGCGCCCGGGCGCCGCGGCTGAGCGTCACGCCCAGCATCTCGAGCACGATGCGCTGCACGTTGTTCTCGGGCTGGGCCTCGGTCAGCCCCAGGCTGTTGACCTGCACCCCGTAGCGGAAGCGCAGCGCCTTGGGGTCGGTCACGCCGTAGCGCTCTCGCCCGATGCGCTCCCACATGCGGCCGAAGGCCCGCATCTTGCAGGTCTCCTCGACGAAGCGGATGCCGGAGTTGACGAAGAAGCTGACCGAGGCGAACACCTGGGGGAAGCGGTCGTCCTCCACCTGGCCCGACGACCGCACGGCGTCGAGCACCCCCACCGCGGTGGCCAGGCTGTAGGCGAGCTCCTGGGTCGGCGTCGCCCCCGCCTCCTGGAGGTGGTACGAGCAGACGTTCATGGGGTTCCACCGGGGGATCCGCTCGGCACAGAACGCCACCATGTCGACGATGAGCCGGCGCGAGGGGAGCGGCGGGAAGATGTAGGTGCCGCGGGAGAGGTACTCCTTCACGATGTCGTTCTGGGTCGTGCCCCGGAGCTGCTCCGAGGGCACGCCCTGCCGCTCGGCGTTGGCCACGTAGAGGCCGAGCAGCCAGGCCGCCGTGGCGTTGATCGTCATCGAGGTGTTCATCCCCCCGGGGGGGATGCCGTCGAGCAGCTCCTCCATGTGCCCCAGGTGGGCGACGGGCACGCCCACCTTGCCCACCTCGCCCGCGGCCAGGGGGTCGTCGGGGTCGTAGCCGGTCTGGGTGGGCAGGTCGAAGGCGATGGACAGGCCGGTCTGCCCCTTGGCGAGGTTGGTGCGGTACAGCTGGTTGCTCGCCCTGGCCGTCGAGTGGCCCGAGTAGGTGCGCATCAGCCAGGGACGGTCCCGATCCGGCAGGGTCACGTCGGTCATCGTGTGCCGCTCCTCGTCGGTGCGCCCGGGAGCCGGTACCCGACACCCTCCCGGCCGTCCCACGGCGCACGTGGTCA
>DASUJB010000021.1:0-14957 GCA_036279475.1 Acidimicrobiales bacterium
TCGATCCTCTACCTGCCGTTGCTCGCCACCCAGGTCCTGCCGACCAGCGGATGGGGTGAGGACGTGCAGCGCTGGGTCAACGACAACCTCGTGCAGCCCGACTCGTTGCTCTACATCGTCCTGTACGGCCTGCTCATCATCGGCTTCGCGTACTTCTATACGGCCATCGCCTTCGACCCCCACCAGCAGGCCGACACCATCCGCAAGCAGGGCGGGTTCATCCCCGGCATCCGACCCGGGCCGCAGACGGAGCGCTACCTCGCTCGCATCCTGGCCCGCATCACGCTGCCGGGCGCCGTCTTCATCGCTGCCATCGCCCTGCTGCCGTCGCTGCTGCTCGCCTTCGCCGACGTCCAGGCGTTCGCCTTCGGTGGCACGTCCATCCTCATCGCCGTGGGCGTGGCCCTGGAGACGATGAAGCAGATCGACAGCCAGCTCATGATGCGGAACTACGAAGGGTTCCTGCAATGAGCCGTGGGGTGCGGATGGTCATGCTCGGCCGTCAGGGCGCCGGCAAGGGCACCCAGTGCGTCCGCCTGTCCCGCCACTACGTGGTGCCCCACATCTCGACCGGCGACATGCTCAGGGCCGCGGTGCGCGAGGGCACGCCCCTCGGGCGCAAGGCCGGCGAGCTGATGGCAGCCGGCCACCTCGTACCCGACGACCTGATGATCGACATCGTCGACGAGCGGCTCGACCGTGACGACACCACGTCTCGCGGCTACGTCCTGGACGGCTTCCCCCGCACCGTGGCCCAGGCCGAGGCCCTCGAGCAGATCACGTCGTCCCGGCCCCTCGACCTGGTGGTCGACCTCGACGTCTCCACCGAGGTGGTGCTGGCACGGCTGGCCGGTCGTCGCGTGTGCAGCGACTGCTCGGCCAACTACTCCGTCGATGCCCCACCCCGCTACGGATGGGTGTGCGACAACTGCGGCGGTGATGTCGTGCAGCGCAACGACGACACGCCGGCCGCCATCGCCAAGCGCCTGGCCGAGTACGAGTCCAACACCGCCCCCCTCGTCGAGTGGTACGGCGAGCGGGGCCTGCTGGAGGTGGTGGCGGGCTGGGGCACGGCCGACGAGGTCACGGAGCGACTGTTCCGGGTGATCGACGCCCGCCGGTCCGCCTGAGGAGGGGGCGGTGGGCCGACGGAGCCCCGGCGAGGTTCGCGCGATGCGCCGGGCGGGGCGGGTGGTGGCGGAGATGCACTCGGCCATCCGGGCGGCGTTGGTCCCCGGGACCACGCTGGCCCAGCTCGACGACATCGGCCGGGAGGTGCTGGCCCGGCGGGGAGCGCGGTCGAACTTCCTCGGCTACCACGGCTACCCCGCCGTCATCTGCGCCAGCGTCAACGACGTGGTGGTGCACGGCATCCCCGGCGGGCGCCAACTGGCCGACGGGGACATCGTGTCCATCGACTGCGGGGCGGTCGTCGACGGCTACCACGGCGACGCCGCCTTCACGGCCGGGGTCGGCGACGTCGATGACGAGGCGCGGCGCCTCGTCGACGTGGCGCGCCGTGCCCTCGACGCCGGCATCGACCAGCTCGTGCCGGGGGCCCGGCTGGGGGACCTCGGGGCAGCCGTGCAGGCGGTCGTGGAGGGTGCCGGGTTCAGCGTCGTGCGCGGCTACGTGGGCCACGGCATCGGCACCGCCATGCACGAGCCGCCCGAGGTCCCCAACCACGGCAGGCGCGGGCGAGGTCGGCGTGTCGATGCCGGGGACGTCCTCGCCGTGGAGCCCATGGCGTGCGCGGGCCGTGGGGCCACCAGGGTGCTCGAGGACGGGTGGACCGTCGTCACCGTCGACGGCTCGTGGGCCGCCCACTGGGAGCACACCGTGGCGGTGACCGGCGACGGTCCCGAGGTGCTCACCCGGCCCTGACCCGCCCGCTCGCCCTCGATCTCGTAGGGCGCCACCAGGAGGGACCGCCCGGCCGCCACGGCGGTGACCGGCATCCGCCGCCCCCGGGGCTCCGTGGGCTACCGTTCTGGCGGCTCGGTGTCACCGCCTCGGTCCATCCATCAGGCGAGGTGCGAGGTTTTCCCTCCCTCGTGCGGCGCGCTAGCATGCGCAGTCGGCCCTGGGCGCTGTCTGTCGGCTCACGCGCTCGTGGCCTCTGATCGACAACACGTGCGCAGGAGCGTGCCCTGCCACCCGGCGATGCCGTGCGCGGGTCCGTTCCCGCGTGCGCTCCTGGTGGCGGGGGGTGCCCTCTCCGCCAGCCCTGCGGTCGCCATCCCGGGCCGTGGACCCCCCATCAGAACGAGCGACGGTGAGCTCATGAAGGTTCGTCCCAGCGTCAAGAAGATGTGCGAGAAGTGCAAGGTCATCCGGCGGCACGGGCGCGTGCAGGTCATCTGCCCCAACCCTCGCCACAAGCAGCGCCAGGGCTAGAGGAGCAGCAGGCACACATGGCACGCATCGCCGGCGTCGACATCCCCCGCGAGAAGCGGCTCGAGGTCTCCCTCACCTACATCTTCGGCGTCGGCCGCACGCGCTCGCGGGAGCTCTGCGCGGCCCTCGGCATCGATCCCGACACGCGGGTCCGGGACCTCACCGACGACGAGGTCACGCGCATCCGCAACCACATCGAGGCCACGCTCAAGGTCGAGGGCGACCTCCGCCGCGAGGTCCAGCAGGACATCAAGCGAAAGATGGAGATCGGTTGCTGGCAGGGCCTGCGCCATCGCCGGGGCCTGCCGGTCCGCGGTCAGCGCACCCAGACCAACGCCCGCACCCGCAAGGGCCCGAAGAAGACGGTCGCCGGCAAGAAGAAGGTGCGCAAGTGATGGCCAAGCCCAAGTCGCCCGGTGGTCGGCGCCCCCGCAAGCGCGAGCGCAAGAACGTGGGCTACGGCGTGGCTCACATCAAGAGCAGCTTCAACAACACGATCGTCAGCTTCACCGACCAGGACGGCAACGTCGTGTCGTGGGCGTCGGCCGGCAACGTCGGGTTCAAGGGTTCCCGCAAGTCGACCCCGTACGCCGCCCAGACCGCTGCCGAGGCCGCGGCCCGACGGGCCATGGAGCACGGCATGCGCAAGGTCGACGTGCAGGTGAAGGGTCCCGGCTCCGGCCGCGAGACCGCCATCCGCTCCATCCAGAACGCCGGCATCGAGGTGACCGGCATCAAGGACGTCACCCCCGTCCCCCACAACGGTTGCCGCCCACCGAAGCGGCGCCGGGTCTGAGAGGGCATCCATGTCGCGCTACACCGGCCCCAAGTCCCGAGTCTCTCGCCGCCTCGGCGCCAACATCTGGGGAACCTCAGGCGAGAACCGCGCCCTCGACCGCCGGCCGTACCCGCCGGGAGAGCACGGCCGCAGCCGTCGCCGCAACGCCAGCGAGTACCTGCAGCAGCTGCAGGAGAAGCAGAAGGCCCGCTACACCTACGGCCTCAACGAGCGCCAGTTCCGCAACCTCTACGAAGAGGCGTCGAAGCGCAAGGGCGTCACCGGTGAGCTCATGCTCCAGCTCCTCGAGCGCCGGCTCGACAACGTGGTCTACCGGTCCGGTTGGGCCTCGACCCGTCCCCAGGCCCGCCAGTTCGTCAACCACGGCCACATCGAGGTGAACGGTCGGCGCGTCGACATCCCGAGCTATCGCGTGCGCCGGGGCGACGTGGTCAGCCTCCGGGGCCGCGCCCGCCAGATGATCCAGATCCAGTGGAACCGCGACGTGTTGGCCCGCACATCCCCGCCCTGGCTCGACACCGCGGACGAAGGGCTGTCGGTGAAGGTGCGCGAGTACCCGCTGCGCGAGCACATCGACATACCCGTGCGCGAGCAGCTCATCGTCGAGCTCTACAGCAAGTAGTCATCCCCCCTACCAGGGAGCCTCTCATGCTGGTCATGCAGCGCCCCACGGTCGAGCCGACCACCGAGGAGGAGGGCAACCGCCAGTCGTTCGCCATCGGTCCGCTCGATCCCGGCTTCGGTCACACGCTCGGCAACTCGCTGCGGCGCACCCTCCTGTCCTCGATCCCCGGCGCGGCGATCACGCAGGTGCGCTTCGACGACGCCCTCCACGAGTTCGACACGATCCCCGGTGTCGTGGAGGACGTCACCGACATCATCCTCAACCTCAAGGACATCGTCCTCGTCAGCCACAGCGACGATCCGGTGACCCTCCGCCTCGACGCCCATGGCCCCGCCGACGTCACCGCCGAGGACATCCAGGCCACGGCCGACATCGAGATCCTCAACCGCGACCTGCACCTGGCCACGCTCAACCGGTCGGGCCGCCTGGCGGTCGACATCACGGTGTCCCGGGGGCGTGGCTACAGGTCGGCCGAGGCCAACAAGGCGTCGGAGACCATCGGCGTCATCCCCGTCGACTCGATCTTCTCGCCCGTCCGCCGGGTGGCGTTCGAGGTCGAGCCCACCCGGGTCGAGCAGTCCACCGAGTTCGACCGCCTGGTCATCGAGGTCGAGACCGACGGTTCCATCTCCCCCCGCGACGCGCTGGCCTCGGCCGGCGACACGTTGCGCTCGCTCGTGGGGCTCGTCGCCGACATGAGCGAGGCACCGCAGGGCCTCGAGCTGGGTGAGCTGCAGGTCACCAGCGCCGGTTCGCCCGACCTGGACCTGCCCATCGAGGACCTCGACCTGTCCGAGCGCCCTCGCAACTGCCTGAAGCGGGCCCAGGTCAACACCGTGGGCGAGCTCGTCCAGAAGACGGAGGACGACCTGCTCGCCATCACCAACTTCGGCCAGAAGTCGCTCGACGAGGTCATCGCCAAGCTCGACGAGCGGGGCCTCTCCCTCCGCACGAAGGACTGATCGGGAGCCATGCCTGCCACCCCCAAGAAGGGTCGACGGTTCGGCGGCGATGCCGCCCACCAGCGCCTGATGATGGCCAACCTCGCGGCCAGCCTCTTCGCCGCCGAGGGCATCGTCACCACCGAGGCCAAGGCCAAGGCGCTGCGGCCCGTGGCCGAGAAGCTCATCACCAAGGCCCGCCGCGCCGATGCCGATCCCGACGTGAAGCTGCACCAGATCCGCCAGGTGGTGGCCTACCTCGGCGACCGTGAGATGACCCACAAGCTGTTCACCGAGATCGGGCCGCGCTACGCGGACCGCAACGGCGGCTACACCCGCATCCTCAAGCTCGGCCCGCGCCAGGGGGACAACGCCCCCATGGCGCGCATCGAGCTCGTCTGAGGGCGGGTCGTCCGCCGCCCGGGCGTGACGTTGTTCGACCCGCCCGAAGTCCCGGCGGCCCCCGGCGGGCCGCTGGTTCGCGTTCGGATGACGGTGGCCTACGACGGCTCTGGCTTCCACGGCTTCGCCCCCAACCCTGGCGTCGCCACGGTGGGTGGCACGCTGGCGGCCGCGCTGGGGAAGGTGCTGCGCCGCCCGGTCGACCTGACGTGCGCCGGTCGCACCGACACCGGCGTCCACGCCTGGGGCCAGGTGGTCAGCTTCGACGCTCCGCCGGACCGGCTCGACGTCCTCAGCCTGCGGCGGTCCCTCAACCGGCTGTGCGGGCCGGCGATCGTCGTGCGCGACGTGGCACTGGTGCCCGACACGTTCGACGCCCGCCGCTCGGCCACGGCGCGGACCTACCGGTACACGGTCCTCAACCGCCCGGTGCCCGACCCGTTCCTCGCCCACGTGGTGTGGCACGTCGACGAGCCGCTGGAGCTGGACCTGCTGCGGCTCGGCTGCGACCCGCTCATCGGCGAGCACGACTTCTCTGCCTTCTGCCGTCGACCGGCCGTGCGGGACGGCCCTCCGGCCTCCCTGGTGCGGTCGGTGCGGCGTGCCGGTTGGACCGACCTGGGGGAGGGCGTCCTCCGCTTCGAGGTGACGGCCAACGCCTTCTGCCACCAGATGATCCGCAGCGTCGTCGGGACCCTGGTCGACGTGGGCGTCGGCCGCAGGCGTCCCGGCGAGATCCTCGGCATCATCGCCGGGCGGGACCGCTCCCGGGCCGCGGCCCTGGCACCGCCCCAGGGGCTGTGCCTGTGGGCGGTCGACTACGGGCCTCCCGAGGTGACCACGCCCACCGGGGCGGGGAGGTGGTGACGTCCTCCTACCCGCCGCGCCCGTCACCGGCGGTCGCCGGCGTTGCTTGCCGGCGGAGGCAGCCTCCCCGTAAGCTGGTTCGTCGCTCGGGAGCCGCGCCCTGCTCGGCGCCGGCCCGACCCTGCCAGATCACGATGAAGGTGGCACGCGTGCCCACGTACTCCCCGAAAGCATCAGAGATCCAGCGTGCCTGGTACGTCGTCGACGCCGACGGCATGGTGCTCGGCCGCGTGGCGACCGAGGTGGCCCGCCTCCTGCGCGGCAAGCACAAGCCCACCTTCGCCCCTCACCTCGACACCGGCGACCACGTCATCGTGGTCAACGCCGACAAGGTGGTGCTCACCGCCGGCAAGGCCGACCGCAAGGTCGTCTACCGCCACTCCGGCTACCCGGGCGGCGTCAAGGCGGAGACCTTCGCCCACCTCCACGCCCGCAAGCCGGAGGATGCCGTGCGCCGGAGCGTGCGCGGCATGCTGCCGAAGACCCGGCTGGGTCGCCAGCAGCTCCGCAAGCTGAAGGTCTACGCCGGTCCCACCCACCCCCACGCCGCCCAGCAGCCGCAGCCCCTCGACGTGTCCCACGCCCGTCGCCGCACCGCCTAGGAAGTCCGATGCCCACGCCCCTGACGCAGACCACCGGCCGTCGCAAGGGTGCCATCGCCCGGGTACGGGTGCACCCCGGCACCGGCACGATCACCATCAACGACCGGGAGATGACGGCCTACTTCCCGTCGAAGACACACCAGATGATCCTCACCGAGCCACTGCGGCTCACCAGCACGGACGAGGCGTACGACATCGAGGCCACGCTGCACGGCGGTGGCACATCGGGCCAGGCCGGTGCCCTGAGGCTGGGGATCGCCCGTGCCCTCGTCGAGCTCGATCCCGAGGCTCGCGTGCCCTTGAAGCGCGCCGGGTTCCTGTCCCGCGACCAGCGGGAGAAGGAGTCCAAGAAGTACGGCCTCAAGAAGGCCCGCAAGGCGCCCCAGTACAGCAAGCGCTGATCGTCGACGCCCGGCCCCACCCGCCGTGCCCGCCGGGCGACGGCCCCTCGGGACGGCCGCCGGGGACGACCTGTCCTCCACCGAGGAGCACTTCGTGCTGAAGTTCGGCACCGACGGGGTGAGGGGGCTGGCCAACGCCGAGCTCACCCCCGAGCTGGCGATGGCGCTCGGCCGGGCCGCGGCGCGGGTCCTGGAGGGCGACCGCTTCGCCGTGGGTCGCGACACCCGTCTGTCGGGACCGCTGCTCGAGGCGGCGCTGGCCGCCGGCCTGGCTGCCGAGGGAGCGGACGTCACCCTGCTGGGCGTCGTCCCCACCCCCGAGGTGGCGTGGTGGTCGGCTGCCGAGGCCCAGCCCGCCGCCATGGTGTCGGCCTCGCACAACCCCTTCCACGACAACGGCATCAAGCTGTTCGCCGCCGGTGGCCGCAAGCTGCCCGGCGACGTCGAGCAAGCGATCGAGGCGCAGCTCCAGGTGGCGGCGGCGGAGGTACGGCGGCCCCACGGCGACGCCACGCCCACGGGCGCCGCCGTGGGGTGCGTCCGGGCCGTCCCCGACGGCGACCACCGCGGCTACGCCGACGCGGTGGCGGCGTCGATCGGGGGGCGTCGCCTGGACGGGCTGACCGCCGTGGTCGACTGCGCCAACGGGTCGGCCTCCGGGGTCGCCCCCGCCGTGCTGCGCCGGTTGGGCGTCGACGTCCAGGTCCTGCACGCCACGCCCGACGGCACCAACATCAACGCCGACTGCGGCTCCACCCACGTGGGGGGCCTGGCGGCCGCCGTGGTCGACCGGCGGGCCGACCTCGGCGTGGCCTTCGACGGGGACGCCGACCGTGCGCTCCTCGTGGACGCGGCAGGGCGGCTGGTCGACGGGGACCAGGTCGTGGCCCTGTGCGCCGTCGACCGCCACGACCGTGGGCTCCTGGCGGGCGACGCCGTGGCGGTCACGGTCATGGCCAACCTCGGCCTGCGGCTGGCGATGGAGGAGCACGGCATCGAGGTCGTCGAGACGCCGGTCGGGGACCGGTACGTGCTCGAGGCCCTCGAGTCGCGGGGCCTGACCCTGGGGGGCGAGCAGAGCGGCCACGTGATCTTCCGCGACCTCGCCACCACCGGTGACGGGTTGCTCACCGCCGTGCAGGCCCTCGACGTCGTGGTCCGCTCCGGTCGACCGCTGGCCGAGGCGGCCGCGGTGATGACCCGCTTCCCGCAGGTGTTGCGGAACGTGCGGGTCGCCCGGCGGGATGGCTCCGTCGTCGACCGCCTCGCCGGGGACGTCGCCCGGGTCGAGGGCAACCTCGGCCCGGCGGGCCGGGTGCTGGTGCGCATGAGTGGGACCGAGCCCCTCGTCCGGGTGATGGTCGAGGCGCCGACCGTGGCGGTGGCCGAGGCGGCGGCCGACGAGCTGGTCCGGGCCGTCGAGGGCGTCGCCCGCCCAGACCTCCGTGATCCGTGAGCCGGGGGGCCGGTCGAGGGGGCCGGGGCGGGCCGTGAGCGGGTCCCTCCCGGGCGCCTCGTAGACTCCGCCGTCATGTGCGGCATCATCGCGGTGGCTCGGCGGCCGGGCACGCGGGTGGCCCCGGCCCGCCGAGAGGTGGCCGATCCACTCCAGGGCGCGGTCGAGGCCCTGGGGGGCGGTGAGCCGCTGGTGTCGGCCTGCCACCGCGCTGCCGACCTGGTGACCACGGCGGACGCCCTCCTCCGCCGGGCCGAGGGGACGTGGCTGCTGGTCCACGACCGCGGGCTGCTGGCCGAGGTGGAGGGGCTCTGTGCCACGCTGACCGCCGCCGTCGCCGCCGTCGAGGCCCGCCTCGACGCCGGGACGGGGGACGGGGGGCCGGTCCCCGGCACGGTGCCGGTGGTGGTGGCGACCGGCGTGGTGCCGCCGGGGCCCGCGACGAGTGGGCTCGTCGGCCCCCCGACCGTGGCGCCAGCCCATGTGGAGGTGCCCGACCCTCACCACGTCGAAGCCGTCAACGCCGCCGTCGTGCGCCTGAAGGACGCCGTGTGGTGCGTCCGGGAGGACCGCCTCCGCACCGCCCGCGCCGTCGCCGACCTGGCGGGCAGCGAGCCCGGATGGGCGGCCGTCGAGGCCTACACGTCGATCCAGCAGGCCCTCTCCGCCCTCGACCGCCTCGAGGTGCGTGGTCGCGACTCGGCCGGCCTCCACGTCCTGGTGCGCGGCCACGGCCTCGACCTCTCCGGCCCGGCCGTGGCGGGCCTCCTGGGCGGGCGGTCGGCCGACCCGCTGTTCCGCTCGGGCACGGTGCGTGCCGTGGACGGGTCGCTGTCCTTCGTCTACAAGGCGGCTGCCGAGATCGGCGAGCTGGGGGACAACACCCGGGCCCTGCGCGACGCCATCCGGGCGGACGACCTCCTGCGCCTGGCCCTCAGCCACGACGGGGCCGTGGCCGTCGTCCTCGGGCACACCCGCTGGGCCTCGGTGGGCATCGTCAGCCAGCCGAACGCCCACCCGCTCGACAGCGCCGAGGAGGGCACCGGCGACACGCCGTTCGTGGTGGCCGCGCTCAACGGCGACGTCGACAACTTCGGCGACCTCAAGGCCCTCGACGGCCTGCGCATCGCCCCGGAGATCACGACGGACGCCAAGGTCATCCCCACCCTCGTGGCCCGCCGGGCGGCCGCCGGCGCCGACCTGGCGAGCGCCTTCCGGGACACCGCCGCCGCCCTCGAGGGATCGGTGGCCGTCGCCGCCTCCGCCAGCGCCGATCCCCACCGGCTCCTGCTGGCCCTCCGGGGCAGCGGCCAGGCCCTGTACGTGGGCGTGGCCGACGACGCCTACGTGGTGGCCAGCGAGCCCTACGGGGTCGTCGAGCTGACGTCCCGCTACCTCCGGATGGACGGCGAGACGCCCGCCAACCCCGCCAACCCCAGCGCCAGTCGGGGCCAGATCGTGGTGCTCGACGGGCGGGAGGCCGGCACCCTCGGGGGGGTGGCGCGCTCGGCCTACGACGGCACCCCGCTGCCGGTGGGCGAGGACGACCTCGTCGAGGCCCACATCACCACCCGCGACATCGACCGGGGCGAGTTCTCCCACTACCTGCTGAAGGAGATCACGGAGTCCCCGGCCAGCTTCCGCAAGACGCTCCGGGGCAAGCTCGTCGAGCGGGACGGCCGGCTGGAGGTGGCCCTCGGTCCCGAGGCGCTGCCCGCGGACGTGCTCTCGGGCTTGCGCAGCGGCGCCATCCACCGCGTGGTGGTGGTCGGCCAGGGGACCGCCGCCGTCGCCGGCCAGGCGTTGGCAGCCGCCCTGGCCCGCAGCACGGCGGAGACGGCCCTGCGGGTGGAGGCCCAGCCGGCCACCGAGCTGTCGGGCTTCGGGCTGCGCTCGTCGATGGCCGACACGCTGGTGGTGGCCATCAGCCAGTCGGGGACGACGACGGACACCAACCGCACCGTGGACCTGGTGCGCTCGCGCGGCGCCAAGGTCGTGGCCATCGTGAACCGGCGCGGCAGCGACCTCACCGACAAGGCCGACGGCGTCCTGTACACGTCGGACGGGCGCGACGTGGAGATGTCGGTGGCCTCGACCAAGGCCTTCTACTCGCAGATCGCCGCCGGGCTGCTCCTCGCCGTGGCCATCAGCGGGGAGGTGGGGGGAGAGGTCGACCAGGCGCTCCTCGCCGAGCTGCGCCGGCTCCCGGCGGCCATGACCCGGGTCCTGGGCGAGCGCCCGTCGATCGCCGAGGCCGCCCACCGGTTGGCTCCCGCCGAGCGCCACTGGGCGGTGGTCGGCAACGGGGTCAACCGCATCGCCGCCGCCGAGGTCCGCATCAAGCTGTCGGAGCTCTGCTACAAGTCCATCGCCAGCGACGCGACGGAGGACAAGAAGCACGTCGACCTGTCCTCCGAGCCGCTCATCGTGGTCTGCGCCGCCGGCCTGGAGGGCTCGACCGCCGACGACGTGGCCAAGGAGGTCGCCATCTACCGGGCGCACAAGGCGTCGCCGGTGGTGATCGCCACCGAGGGCCAGTCGCGCTTCGCCTCGGCCCTGCACGTCATCTCCGTGCCGGAGACCCACCCCGACCTCGCCTTCGTGCTCTCGGCCATGGCCGGTCACCTGTTCGGCTACGAGGCGGCGCTGGCCATCGACGCCCTGGCACGGCCCCTACGTGCCGCCCGGGCGGCGATCGAGGGCGTGATCGCCGGTGACGCCCGGGGAGCGCCGATGGCCCTCGGGGCCGCGACCGTGCCCCCGGGCTCGTTCGTCCCGGCACCGGCGGCGCCGAGGCCCGGCGGCCCGGCGGCACCGCCGCTCGACGGCGAGGCGCTGCTGCGCCGGCTGCGGCCGGAGATCGAAGCCCCGGCCCGGGCCTACCTCGACGGCCTGCGGGTAGGCGCCTACGACGGCCAGCTCGACGCGTCGAGTGCGGTGCGCCTGGCCTCGCTGCTGCGCTACGTGCTGGGCGTGGTGCCGCTCGACGCCTACCAGCTCGACCAGGGCAAGGTGGGGACGCCGGCCGTCGTGATCGACGACCTCACGGCGGCGCTCACCCAGGGCATCGAGGAGCTGACCCGCCCGGTGGACGCCATCAAGCACCAGGCCAAGACCGTGACCGTGGGCATCTCGCGGACCGACGAGACCCTGCTGCAGGTGCCGCTGGTGCACGAGGTCATGGCCACCGGTGCCCACCGCGACCAGCTCACCTACAGCACGCTGCGGACGCTGGCCGACATCAGCCCGGCGGTCGTGGCCGTCGTCGGCTACACCCGCTACCGCGTCGAGGGAAGGGTCGGCGACGAGGGCGCCACCTCGGCCACCGCCACCGTCGTGGACCGGGGAGGCATCGCCCGCGACCTCGCCAGCCGGGTGGAGCGCCACCCCGAGCTGCGGGGCACCAAGCACCGGGTGGCCCGGGAGCGCGAGGTGCTCGTGGCCCGGGGGCGCCGCGACGGCCGGCCGATCGTCATCGTGCCCCAGGTCAAGGACGGCGAGCCCACCGGCATCGTGCTGCTGCACGTCAGCTTCGCCGACCACCTTCCCGAGGCCACGGCTCGGGGTGTCCTGCAGGGCTACCGCAACCGCTACGCCGTGCTGCGCGACGCCGTGCTCGAGACCGAGCCCACCTTCCGCGAGGACCTGCTGGCCGGCATCCCGGTCGAGGTGCTGCTCACCGAGCCCATCAACCAGCTCGCCGACCGCTGGCGGACGTGACCGGCCGGGCCCCCCGGAGCCGGTCGCGCCGGTGGCGGTGGCGATCCTCGGGGCTGCCGTCGACGGCGCCCGTGCCGGAGGTCCTCGTCGGGGTGGGCGTCGACGTGTGCGACGTCGAGCGGATGCGGCGGTCGCTCAACCGGACGGCGGGCTTCGCCGACCGGGTGTTCACCGAGGCCGAGCAGGGCTACTGCCGCCGGGCCCGCGATCCCTCCGAGCGGTTCGCGGTCCGGTTCGCGGCCAAGGAGGCCACCCTCAAGGCCCTCGGCGAGGGGTTGGGCGCCTGCCGGCTGCGAGACATCGAGGTGGTGCGCTCGGCCTCGGGGGCGCCGGTGCTGGTGCTGCACGGGACGGCGGCGGCCTTGGCTGCCCGCCACGGCGTGCGGCGCTGGCACGTCAGCCTCACCCACACGGCGATCGTGGCCGAGGCCGTGGTCGTCGCCGTCGGCACCTGAGGGCCTGTCGCGCGCCCCACGACTCCCGTACGGGGACGGCCCGGCCCGCCCACGGTGGTCGGGGCCGGGGAGCCGGTCCGGACCCTGCCGGCGGACCCCGTTAGCCTCGGGGCGTCATGCGACCCGTCCTCACCCCCCAGGAGATGGCCGCCGTCGACGCTGCCGCCCCGGAGCCCGTCGGCGTCCTCGTCGAGCGGGCCGGCGCGTCCGTCGCCCGCCGGGCCCTCGCCCTCCTGGGCGGGGCCTACGGGCGGCGCGTCGTCGTGGTGGCGGGCAAGGGCAACAACGGCAACGACGGCCGGGCGGCGGCCCGCCGGCTGGCGCGGCGCGGCGTGCGCACGACCGTCGTCCCCGCGTCCGAGGCCCCGGCCCGGCTGCCCCCGGCCGACCTGGTGATCGACGCCGCCTTCGGGACCGGCTTCCGCGGCGGCTACCGACCACCCGATCCCGGGAGCGCACCGGTGCTGGCCGTCGACATCCCGAGCGGCGTCGACGGCCTCACCGGGATCGTCGGACCCACGGGCGCGGTGTCCGCCACCGCCACCGTCACCTTCGCCGCGCTCAAGCCCGGGCTGCTGTTCCTGCCCGGCCGGTCGCGGGTCGGCGACGTGGACCTGGTGGACATCGGCCTGGACGTGTCGGCGGCGGCCACCGCGGTCGTGGAGGCGGTCGACGTGGCCGCCTGGCTGCCACCCCGCCCTGCCGACAGTCACAAGTGGCGCAGCGCGGTGATGGTGGCGGCCGGCTCGGCCGGCATGTCGGGTGCTGCGCACCTGGCCGTCCGGGCCGCGCAGCGCACCGGTGCCGGGATGGTGCGGGTCGCCATGCCCGGGCTCGACCGCGATCCTGCGTTGCCCACCGAGGCGGTGGCGGTGGCCACGCCCAGCGCCGGTTGGGACACCGTCGTGCTCGAGCAGCTGGGTCGGGCCCGGGCCCTGGTGATCGGACCCGGCCTGGGGCGGAGCGCGCCGGCCGACGCCGCCGTCGGCCAGGTGCTGGCGGTGGCCGACGTGCCGACGGTGGTCGATGGCGACGGCCTCGCCGCCCTCGGCGATGAGCCGGCCTCCCGGCTGGCCGGCCGTCCCGCGCCCACGGTGCTCACACCCCACGACGGCGAGTTCGCCCGCCTGACCGGCCACCCGCCCGGCGACGATCGGCTGGCCGCGGCCCGCGCCCTGGCCGCGACCACGGGGGCCGTGGTCGTCCTGAAGGGACCGACCACGGTGGTGGCCCATCCCGACGGCCGGGCCCGGTTGAGCCTGGCGGGCGACGCCCGCCTGGCCACGGCGGGCACGGGTGACGTGCTGTCGGGGATCGTGGGAGCCCTGCTGGCCCGGGGGATGGACGCGTTCGACGCCGCCGCGGCCGGCGCCTGGCTCCACGGGTACGCCGCCGGCCTCGGTCCGCGGCAGGGCATGGTGGCGTCGGACGTGGTCGACGCCCTCCCCCGGGCCCAGGACAAGCTGGCCGAGGAGGCGGGCCGCCGGCCGGGTGCACCCCGGCGCCGGGTCGGTCGTCCGGGGCGCGCCCCGGCTGCCGGCAGCGTGCAGGAGGCCTGATGGCGCGGGCCTGGGCCGACGTCGACCTGGACGCGGTCCGCCACAACGTCCGTGCCCTGCGGGCGGCGGTGGCACCCGCCGTCCTGTGCGCGGTGGTCAAGGCGGACGGCTACGGCCACGGCGCCGTGCCGGTGGGCCGGGCCGCCCTCGAGGCCGGCGCCGAGTGGCTGGCAGTGGCCCAGGTGGACGAGGCGGTGGCGCTGCGTGCCGCCGGTGTCGACGCCCCGGTGCTGCTGCTGTCCGAGCCCCGGCTCGACGAGGTCGACGCCGCCGTGGCCACCGGTGCCCGCCTCACCGTCTACACACCGGCCATGGTGGCGGCCATCGCCAAGGCGGTCCGGGCCGTCCGGGGGCCGGCCGCTCGCCTCCACCTGAAGGTCGACACCGGGATGCACCGGGTGGGGGTCCACCCGGCCCAGGTGGTGCCCCTGGCCCGGGCCATCGGCGACCTGGGCGAGGTCGAGCTGGAGGGCGTGTGCACGCACTGCCCGCTCGCCGACGAGCCCGCCGACCCGTTCACCGCCGGCCAGATGGCGCTCCTCGACGCCGTGCTGGACGACCTGCGGGCCGCCGGCATCGACCCCGGCCTCGTCCACGCCGCCAACTCGGCGGCCGCCCTGGCGTGGCCGGACAGCCGCCGGTCGCTGGTGCGGTGCGGCATCACCCTGTACGGCATCCCGCCGTCCCCCGCCCTGGCGGCCGCGGTCGACCTGCGGCCGGCGCTGACCCTGGC
>DASUJB010000022.1:0-18232 GCA_036279475.1 Acidimicrobiales bacterium
ATGTCCAAGGCAAGGTTCGAGCGGAGCAAGCCGCATCTGAACATCGGGACCATGGGTCACATCGACCATGGGAAGACGACGTTGACGGCGGCGATCACGAAGGTGTTGGCGGACGCGAACCCGAACGTGGAGGCGATGGCGTTCGATCAGATCGACAAGGCGCCGGAGGAGAAGCAGCGGGGGATCACGATCAACATCTCGCACGTCGAGTACGAGACGGCGAAGCGGCATTATGCGCATGTGGACATGCCGGGTCATGCTGATTACATCAAGAACATGATCACGGGTGCGGCGCAGGTTGATGGTGCGATCCTGGTGGTGGCGGCGACGGATGGGCCGATGCCGCAGACGCGTGAGCATGTGCTGTTGGCGCGCCAGGTGGGGGTGCCGTCGATCGTGGTGGCGTTGAACAAGGTCGACATGGTCGATGACGAGGAGCTCTTGGAGCTGGTGGAGATGGAGGTGCGGGAGCTCCTGAGCGAGTACGGGTTCCCGGGGGACGACATCCCGGTGGTGCGGGTGTCGGCGTTGAAGGCGTTGGAGGGGGATCCGGAGTGGACCCCGAAGATCCTCGAGTTGATGGACGCGGTGGACGAGTACGTGCCGGAGCCGGTGCGGGATCTGGACAAGCCGTTCTTGATGCCGATCGAGGACGTGTTCTCGATCACGGGTCGGGGGACGGTGGTGACCGGGAAGATCGAGCAGGGTGTGGTGCACGTCTCGGACGAGGTGGAGATCGTGGGGATCCGGCCCACGGTGAAGACGACGTGCACGGGTGTGGAGATGTTCCGCAAGCTGTTGGACGAGGGGCAGGCGGGGGACAACGTGGGGGTGTTGCTGCGGGGCACGAAGAAGGACGACGTGTCTCGTGGGCAGGTGTTGGCCAAGCCGGGGAGCATCACGCCGCACACGAACTTCGAGGCGCAGGTGTACGTGCTGACGAAGGAGGAGGGGGGTCGGCACAAGCCGTTCTTCACGAACTACCGGCCTCAGTTCTACTTCCGGACCACGGACGTGACGGGCACGATCCAGCTCCCCGAGGGTGTGGAGATGTGCATGCCGGGTGACAACACGGAGATGACCGTGGAGTTGATCGCGCCGATCGCCATGGACGAGGGCCTTCTGTTCGCCATCCGCGAGGGTGGCCGCACGGTCGGCTCCGGACGCGTCACCAAGATCCTCAAGTAGCGACGCCGCCGCCCTCGAGGCGTGGCCGTCGGTCCGGGCCGGTCCGTGGAGGGCCGGCCCGGCCGCGCCGGCAGGGCGGCGTCGGAGCGGCCCGTCCGGGGGGCCGATTCGACCAGTACCGGCTCGGCGACCGTGCACCCACCGGGCGAGGGTGGCGGAGCCCCCCGGAGATCGGTACGGTTGTCGGCCTACCCGGCCCGGGCCCACCCCTTCCTTGACAAGCGAGCAGAGATGGCTGAGAAGCAGAAGATCCGCATCCGCCTGAAGGCGTACGACCACGAGGTCATCGACCAGTCGACCAAGAAGATCGCCGAGACCGTGCTGCGCACCCAGGCCACGGTTCGGGGCCCCATCCCGCTGCCGACCGAGAAGCACCGCTTCACGGTCATCCGCTCGCCTCACAAGGACAAGGACAGCCGGGAGCACTTCGAGATGCGCATCCACAAGCGCCTCCTCGACATCCTCGATCCCAGCCCGAAGACGGTCGACTCGCTGCAGCGCATCGAGCTGCCGGCGGGTGTGGACATCGAGATCAAGATCCAGCAGGCCTAGCGAGGTCGACCGCGCCGCGGTCGGCTCGGGCGCCACTCGCCGGGATCCCGCCCCGGCACCGGCGCCCCGGGCCGGAACCTCCGGGGTGCCGGCCGTGTGGGTCCAGGCCGAGGCAGCTCGGTGACGGCGATCGAGGGTGGCCGGGCACCCGGGTCACCCGGCCCCCGGATGCCGGTGACGGCGTGGACGCGCCTGTCGGTGGGCACCGGGGCGGGTGCGCCGCCGTGCCCACCGGGACCCGGGGGGCAGGCCTCGAGCCGGGATTAGCCGGCCCGGGTGACGCGGTCCTGGGGCCCGGGGGCGGCCCCGCCGGGAGCGGCCGCCAGGTAGTGCTCGAGGGCGTCGAGGTCCAGCGGCCCGCCCAGGGGCTCGGTGCCCTCGGTGAGGACCGGGAAGCCGTCGCCACCCCCGGCCAGGAAGCTGTTGACCGTGACCCGGTAAGTGGTGAACGGGTCGAGCGGTGCCCCGCCGACGACGATCGTGGCCGGGTCGACGGCGTCGGCCACGCCGCAGTCCGCGGCACCGATCGCGGCGGCGTCCCAGGTGTAGGAGGACCCGGTCGACGGCTGCAGGATCCGTGGACTCCCGGCGTTGGCTCCGCAGAACTGCTGCTCGAGGAGTGCCTCCACCTGCGATCCCGTGAGGGACAGCGTCACCAGGCTGTTGCCGAACGGCTGGACGGCGAACGCCTCCTCGTAGGTGACGTTGCCGTCACCCTCGGCTCCGGCAGCGGCGTGGAGCAGGTCGGCGCGGATGCCGCCCGGGTTCATGAACGCCACCTGTGCCCCGCCCCGGTCGGCCGGGGCGGTGGCCGCCAGCTGGCCGTCGGCGAGCACGTCACCGAGGCGTGACTCGCCCGCCCCGTTGGGCGCCCGAGTGATGTCGGCGGTGATCGAGCCGATCGTGCGCTCGGCGAGCGGATCGCTGATGGCCGCATAGCGGGCGACGAGCGTGCTGACGGCGGGATCCGGTGGCACGTCCCGGGTCACGATGCGGTTCCGCACCGCCACGGAGGTGATCTCCTTCGACCGACGGTCGATCGAGAGGTCCATGTCGGTGACCAGCCGGCCGAAGGAGGCGGCGCTGGTGACGGGGATCCCGTCGATCACGCAGTTGTAGGCCTGGTGCGTGTGGCCGCTGAGGACGGCGTCGACCTCGTCGTCCAACCGCTCGACGATGTCGACGATCGGGCCCGAGATCCCGGCGCACCCGTCGTAGCCGCCACCGGCGGTGAAGCCGCCTTCGTGCACCAGGACGACGATGTTCCGGATCCCCTGCCGCTCCAGGCGGTCGACCTGCTCGTTGGCCGTCGCGGCCTCGTCGAGGAAGTCGAGCCCGGCGACCCCCTGGGGGCTCACGATCGACGGCGTGCCCTCGAGCGTCATCCCGACGAAGGCCACCGACGCTCCCTCGAAGCGCATCACGGTGGTCGAGGGGAAGAGGGTGTCGCCCGTCTGCCGCACCACCACGTTGGCGGCCAGGAGGTCGAAGGCCGCCCCGGCGAAGCCGTCACCGTCGAGGCATCCGTCGACCGGGTGGCAGCCCCCCTCCTGGAGGCGCACGAGCTCGTCGGCACCCTCGTCCAGCTCGTGGTTCCCCACGGCGGCGACGTCGAGCCCCATCTCGTTCATCGCCTCGACGGTGGGCTCGTCGTGGAAGAGGGCCGACAGCAGTGGGCTGGCACCGACCAGGTCTCCGGCCGACACGACCACCGTGCCGTCGGGATTGGCCGCCTCCAGGCGGGAGATGTGAGCAGCCAGGTACGCCGCACCGCCGGCATCGACGCCCTCGATCTCGCCGTTCGACCCCGTGGGAGGGGCGAGGTTCCCGTGGAGGTCGTTGATGCCGAGCACCCGGACCCGGATCGGGTCCGGCCCCCCGCCGCCCCGGGCGCCACCGGGCCAGCCGGTCGGCGTGCAGGCGACCAGCGCTCCGGCGCAGGCCACCAGGGCGAGGATCGGTGAGCGGTGGGGACGTGGCACGTGTCGGCTCCCTCGTCGTCGCCGGGGCGACCCAGCGTAGGGAGGTCAGGTGACCCCGGGGGGGCACCGGTGTGGCCGGGCCGTGACGACCGCGTGGCCGACGTCGGCGACCCGACCGGGGGAGAAGGGTCCGTTCGTCACCCCGGCGTCACCTGCCGTACCTCGAGCACGGGGTGGCCACAGGGGCTGTCCCACTCGGGCCGTGGCCGCCCGACCACCGTGACCACGTCGCCGGGCACCAGGTCCCCGACGGCGCCCACGAGCGCCCAGCGTCCCGTGGGCCCGTCGAGCACGAGGCAGGTCGCGACCTCGACCACGGTGCCGGTCCACGTCCCCGGGCGGGTCACGTCGGTGGGGGCGGCGGGCGGCCGGACCGGCCGCCCGAGCCTGGGAGGGGGGACCGACGAGGGCTCCGGTGGAGGCCGCGCTCCCGGTGTGGCCGGCCCGCCCCGTGCGGTGGAGGGCCGTCGTGGGGGTCGGTTCGGCGTCATGGCGGGGCGAGGACGACGACAGCACGGCGACGATGCGCCGGGTCGCGGCTCTGTGGGGGTTGGTGCGGGGTCATGGTGGGGAGAGGCGGTCGTGCCCGGGGCTCGGCGGCCCGGCCGCCGGGCACGACCGGTGGCTCAGCGGGTCGTGACGTGGACGGACATGGTGGTGCCCTCGACGCCCGTGACCTCGATGCGGACGCCGGCCTTCGGCAGCTTCACCCCCACCTGGGGGATGGCGGGGTCCCAGTAGCGCTCGCCGTCGTCGAAGACGGGCCGGGCCGGGCCACCGCGGATCTCGCTGGGCCGCCCGCCGACGTGGAGCGTGAACGACCGGGGCGCCGTCCGCGAGAACGGTGCGTCGTAGACCTGGACCCTCGACCGCCACGGTGCCCCGGTCACGTCGTAGAGGGGATCGGGGTGGGCGTCGACGGGCAGGACCAGGCCCTCGCCCGGGTGCTGGCTGGTGTTGTTGTCGAGCTGCGACGTGTCCCAGTAGGAGACCAGCAGGCCCTGCTCGTAGCCGAAGTGCTCGACCCAGTCCGGCTTGTCGGGGAACCCGAAGTTGTACGGGCCCGTGGCCAGGTAGCGGTCGTAGGAGACGTGGCTGCGGTGGGACGCCACGTAGTAGTTGTCGAAGTCACCCGTCTCCGTGCCCGTGGTGGAGCGGAACCCGTCCAGCGTCCATCCCTCGTCGCCGGCCTCGGCCCCACTGGTCACCAGGGGTTGGCCGTCGGCGCGCACGGTGACGTCGTCGGCGAAGAAGCCGTCGAGGGCGACCCCGCCGTCGGTCCTGTAGAGCAGGCGGAGGGTGAGCGGGGCACCGGCGGCGGGGTCGAGCGGCACGGCGACGGGGAGCCAGGCCCCGTTCGACGACCCCGAGATCGCCGGTTGGTCGCTGCCGTCGCGGGCGAAGGGCCGGCCTCCGACCGTCCCGTCGAGGTTCTCCCACGTGGCACCCCCGTTGGTGGAAGCCTGGACGTAGAGGTAGTCGTAGCCTGCCTCGATCTCGAAGCGGGCCTGGAGCTCCAGCGCCGCGGTGGCCGCTCCTCCCAGATCGACCTGTCGGGCCATCGAGGTGGCCAGGTCGTCGCCCTTGCTCGACCACCAGAACCGCTGACCCGAGTGGGGACGGCCGTAGTCGAAGGTGATCCGCTTCTTCGGCAGGGAGGTGATGAGGGCCTGGGGCCGGCGGGTGTTGTACTCGTGGGGCCCCAGCTCCAGGGTCCTGTCCTGCCCGGGCTCGACGACCTCGTAGGAGAGCCACCCGAGCTGCAGCTTGTCCCAGGCCGACAGGTCGGCGGCCCGGGTGCCGACGGGCTCTCCCTCGCCGGAGACCCGGCTCTGGGCCATGAGGGTCCACCACTCGACGCCGTTCTGGCCGCCGGCGGTGTCGTAGTGGTCGGGCAGCCCCAGGTCGTGCCCGTACTCGTGGGCGATGGTGGACAGGCCACCGTTCTCGGCCTGGACGGTGTAGTCCCCGGCCCACACGCCGCTGTCGGCGACCTCGGTGCCGCCCTGGGGGTTGCCGTCGGGGCCGGTGACGCCGATGTCGGAGACGTAGGCGTACCACCGGTGGCTCCAGATGGCGTCCTCGCCCTGCCAGGGGTCACCGTCGGCCTGGTCGCCTCCGGCGTGGACGACCTGGAGGTGGTCGATGTAGCCGTCACGCTCGTTGAAGTCGCCGTCGCCGTCGAAGTCGTAGCGGTCCCACACGTCGTAGCTGGCCAGGGTGGCGGCGATGTCGTCGTCGGCGACGCCCGCGGCCCGCTGGGCAGCGACCCAGGCGTCCATCCCGTCGCGGACGAGGGCCCAGGTGTTGTCGCACACGGTGTCCTCGCAGGGCGTGCCGTTGGACCGGCCGTAGCGGGCTTCGTTGTAGGGCACCTTCACCCAGTCCATGACCCGGCCGTCGATGCTGTAGCGGCCGGAGGACTGGGTCTCGTAGTACGTCTTCATCGACTCGACGGCCTCGCCCTCCCCGAAGTAGAGGTCCTGGAAGGACCGGGGGGAGAAGTCGGGCTGCCAGATGGTCGAGTTGTCCACCGCCCGGTCGGGTGCGGGGATCTGGTTGTGCAGCGGTCCGTCGAACCGGGCCGGGCCCGGAACCCCCGGATCGGTGTCCTGGTCCGGGAAGTCGGGATGGCGCTGGTCGCCGAACTCCACCAGTAGCACGAACACCCGGTCGGTGGCCTCGCGGGCCAGCTCGACGTACTGGTCCTTGGCGGGAGTCGCGGCATGGCCGCCCCCGCCACGTCGCCGTGCCCACCGGCCACCGGCGCCGGCCTGGCGGCCCACCTGGACCACGGTGGACCCGTCGACCTCGGTCGGGGTCGCCTCGCCGTTGATCACCTGGGTCAGCGCCGACTCCCGGAGCTGGCGCCGCTTGTCCTCCAGCGGGTTGGGCAGCTCGTCGGGGGCGGGAGCGACCTCGGCGGGGCCCGGGACGGGGCCCGCCCCCGTCGGGGGCATCGCCGCGACGGCGGAGGCGGTGTCGGCCACGGCGAGGGTGGCTCCCGTGACGAGCGCCGCCAAGGCGACGATGGCTCTGCGCATCCTGTGCATCCTCCCCTGGGCGGGTGGTGCCGGCCGGAGAGGCCGGTCGGGACCCCGGAGCCATCGTCCGCCGGCCGCTCGACCCCCAGCGGCCCAGGCGCCATCGGCACCCTATGGCAGGACGTCCCGTCGTGCCAGGCTTCGGGAGCCGACGTGACCAGCGAGGAGGTGGTGCCGCCCGCAGGTCGCGTGGCGGTTCCGGGACCGGGACAGCCCCTCAGCGGCGGCCGGGCCCGTCGCCGCCCTGGGCGAGCTGGTCGCCGGCGGGATCGTCGCCCGGGCTGGGCTGGTCACCGGTGGGGTCGTCGCTCCGGGCGAGCTGGTCACCGGTGGGGTCGTCGCTCCGGGCGAGCTGGTCACCGGTGGGGTCGGGGCTGCCGAGGTCCCCGAGGTCGCCGTAGGCGAGGTTCGACGAGATGCCGGTCTCCACCTCGAGCTCCGGACCCTCGTCGGGTTGCAGGAACCACGCCTCGGACTCGGCTTCCCGCCGCTCGTCGGCAAGGTGCACGAACGGGTCACGGCCACGGCCACGCCGCGCGCTCCTCCTCCGCCCCAACGCCATGGGGCGGACCCTAGCCGAGCCGGGCCCTCGCGCCGAGGGGCGGCGCCCCGGGGCCGGGAGGCGTGGGGGCCCGTCGCGCCGAGCGCGGGCGACCCGTCCCGGCCCTGCGGGGGCCACCCGGGTCGGGTTGGTCCCCGGACGAAACCTTCGCTATCATCGTCGGGCCGTACGCGGCGCCTGTACGGCCGCAGCGTGCGCCCCCGCCGGGTCGAGCTTCGGCTCCACCCCCGAGATCGTGTCCAACCGACGTCCGCGCAGGCCCGCGCTCGGGAACCACGCGGCACAACCGAAGCATGCGCTCCGCCGGGCTGGTCCCGAGCGGAGCGTTCGCGTGAACCGTCGCTGCTCCGCGTCGCTCCACCCCGGCAGCCGCCTCGGTGGCGCGGGCCGGGCACCAGGCAGAGAGAGACGAAGCCCCCATGGCCACAAGAGCGATCGTCGGCGAGAAGGTCGGCATGACGCAGGTCTGGGACGACGACGACCACGTCGTCCCGGTCACCGTCCTGCGCGTGCGGCCGTGCCGCGTGGTCCAGGTCAAGACGCCGGAGCGTGACGGGTACTCCGCGCTCCGGGTCACCTTCGGCCAGAAGAAGCCCTCGAAGCTCACCAAGCCGGTCGCCGGCCAGTTCGCGGCGGCGGGGGTCGAGCCGGGCGCCCGCCTCGTCGAGCTGCGCCTCGACGACGTCAGCGACTACGCGGTGGGCCAGCAGATCGGCGTCGACGTGCTGGCCCGAGGCCAGCTCGTCGACGTGACCTCGGTCAGCAAGGGCAAGGGCACCGCCGGCGTCATGAAGCGCCACGGCTTCGCCGGTCTCGGGGCCAGCCACGGTGCCCATCGCGTGCACCGGGCCCCGGGGGCGATCGGTGCCTGCGCCACCCCCTCGCGGGTGTTCCCGGGAACCCGGATGGCGGGGCGGACCGGCGGTCAGAGGACCACCACGCTCAACCTCACGGTCGTCCGGGCCGATGCCGAGCGCGACCTGCTCCTCGTCAAGGGGGCCGTGCCCGGGCCCAAGGGCGGCATCGTCCTCGTCCGCGACGCGGCCAAGGCCGGGAAGGAGTAGCGGCGATGGCCAGCCTCACGCTCACCACCACCTCGGGAGGCTCCTCCGCCGCGACCGTGGAGGTCGACGACGCCTACTTCGGGGTCGAGCCCAACACCGCGGTGATGCACCAGGTCGTCACCGCCCAGCTCGCCGCCCGGCGCGCCGGCACGCAATCCACCAGGACCCGTGCCGAGGTGCGGGGGGGCGGCGCCAAGCCGTGGCGCCAGAAGGGCACAGGTCGGGCCCGTCAGGGCTCCATCCGAGCCCCGCACTGGCGGGGTGGCGGGGTGAGCCACGCCCCCAAGCCTCGGAGCCATCGCCAGCGCACCCCCAAGAAGATGATCCGCCTGGCGCTGGCCGGTGCCCTGTCCGACCGTCGGGCCGGCGGCCGCGTGGTCGTGCTGGAGTCGTGGGGCATCGACTCCCCCAGCACCAGGGCCGCCGTCGCCGTCCTGGCCAGCCTGGGCGTCGACGGCCGCGTCCTGGTGGTGCTGACCCGCGACGAGGCCGACGTGGCGGTGTGGAAGAGCCTCCGCAACGTCCCCGACGTCCACGTGCTGAGCTCGGGGGAGCTCAACGCCTACGACGTGCTGGTGAGCGACTGGGTGATCTTCACGCCCGGCTCGCTGCCCGCCACCACGGCGGCTCCGCCCGCCGACGCCACCGAGGGGAGTGAGGCGAGGTGAAGGACCCCCGAGACGTCATCGTCGCTCCGGTCGTGAGCGAGAAGTCCTACGCGCTGATGGAGAGCGGCGTCTACACCTTCACGGTGCACCCGTCGGCGTCCAAGCCCGAGATCCGCGACGCCGTGCAGAGCGTCTTCGGCGTACGGGTCTCGAAGGTGAACACGCTCACCCGGCGGGGCAAGCGCCGCCGCAACCGTCGCACGTTCACCTACGGCAAGCGCCCCGACACCAAGCGGGCGATCGTCACCCTCGCCCAGGGTGAGTCGATCGACCTCTTCCAGGATTGAGCTGACCCGCCATGGCACTCCGCAAGCGCAAGCCCACCAGCGCCGGCCGCCGGTTCCAGACCGTGCCCGACTTCGCCGAGCTGACGCGCGACCACCCCGAGAAGTCGCTGCTCGACAAGAAGACCGGCAGCGGCGGCCGCAACGTGCACGGCCACAAGACGGCCCGCCACCGGGGAGGCGCCCACAAGCAGCGGTACCGCGTGATCGACTTCCGGCGCAGCAAGGACGGCGTCCCCGCCGTCGTGGCCGCCGTCGAGTACGACCCCAACCGCTCGTGCCGCATCGCCCTCCTGCACTACCTCGACGGGGAGAAGCGGTACATCCTGGCCCCCCGGGGCCTGACCGTGGGTGACCGGTTGCAGTCGGGCCGGGGAGCCGAGATCCGCCCCGGCAACGCCCTGCCGTTGCGCCACATCCCCGTCGGCACCACCGTCCACAACATCGAGCTGCAGCCCGGCGGGGGCGGCAAGCTGGCCCGCTCGGCCGGCTCGTCGGTCGTCCTCCTGGCCAAGGAGGGCGACCTCGCCACGCTGCGCCTGCCGTCGACCGAGATGCGCAGGGTGTCGATCGACTGCCGGGCCACCGTCGGCGAGGTCGGCAACGCCGAGCACGAGCTGGTCAAGGTGGGCAAGGCCGGGCGCAACAGGTGGAAGGGCGTGCGACCCCAGACCCGAGGCGTCGCCATGAACCCGGTCGACCACCCCCTCGGTGGTGGCGAAGGCAAGTCGTCGGGCGGCCGTCACCCCGTGTCGCCCTGGGGGAAGCCCGAGGGCCGCACCCGCAAGCAGAGCAAGTCGTCCAACAAGTTGATCGTGCGTCGCCGCCGCACCCGCGGCTCACGGAGGTAGAGCCGATGCCCCGCTCCCTGAAGAAGGGACCCTTCGTCGACGAGCACCTGCTCCGCAAGGTCGACGCCCTCAACGCCAGGAACGAGAAGAAGGTCATCAAGACCTGGTCGCGCCGGTCGACCATCATCCCGGACATGGTCGGTCACACCGTGGCCGTCCACGACGGTCGCAGGCACGTGCCCGTGTACGTCACCGAGGCCATGGTCGGCCACAAGCTCGGCGAGTTCGCACCCACCCGCACCTTCCGGTACCACGCCGGGATGGAGAAGGCCGTGCGGGGCAGGCGGTGACCGTGGCCACCCGGACCAACGAGCGACCGGGCACCCGTGCCCAGGTCCGCCACGTGCGCATGTCCGCCACGAAGGCACGCGAGGTGCTCGACCTCGTCCGGGGCCTGCCCGTGGCGGAGGCGGCCGACGTGCTCCGCTTCACGGAGCGGGCCGCGGCGGAGGTCGTCGCCCGCTGCCTGGCGTCGGCGGTGGCCAACGCCCAGCACAACGACGAGCTCGATCCCGACACCCTCTACGTCTCGGCGTGCTACGCCGACGAGGGCCCCACGCTGAAGCGGTGGCGTCCCCGTGCCCGGGGGCGGGCCACCCGCATCCGCAAGCGGATGTGCCACGTCACCATCGTCGTCAGCCCCATGCCGGCCGAGATGGCCCGGCGGGTCGAGGCTCGCCAGGCCGCCGCCCCCTCCGCGGGGGGCCGCCGGATCCGACGCGGCGCGGAGTCCCGCCGGGCCCGCGTGGCCCGCAGCCGGGGCGAGCAGCCGTCGGCGGGTGCACCGACGGGTCAGGTGGTCGACGAGGGCGCGTCGAGCCCGGAGGGGGCATCGTCGCCGGCCGAGCCGGGGGCGGCTTCCCGTCCCGACGACGCCGACACGGGCGGCGGACCCGACGAGGCGGTCGACGAGACAGCCGTCACCACCGAGCAGGCGGTCGCCGACGAGGGCGCCGACGAGGAGAGCGAGTAGCCATGGGCCAGAAGGTCAACCCCTACGGCTTCCGGCTCGGCGTCACCACCGACTGGAAGTCACGATGGTTCGCCGACCGCGAGGAGTACAGCGACAACGTCATCGAGGACTGGAAGATCCGTGACTTCCTCATGACGCAGCTGCCGCACGCCGCCATCAGCCGGGTGGAGATCGAGCGCACCCGCGACCGCCTGAGGGTGGACGTGCACACCGCCCGCCCGGGGATCGTCATCGGCCGGCGCGGCAGCGAGGCCGATCGCCTGCGGGCCGGTCTGGCCAGGATCACCGGCAACCCGAAGGTGCAGCTCAACATCCAGGAGATCAAGCAGCCCGAGCTCGACGCCGCCCTCATCGCCCAGGGCGTGGCTGACCAGTTGGCGGCGCGCGTCGCCTTCCGCCGCGCCATGAAGCGGGCCGTGCAGAACGCCCAGAAGTCGGGAGCGCAAGGCATCCAGGTGATGTGTGCCGGCCGCCTCGGCGGCTCCGAGATGGCCCGCACCGAGAGCTACCGGGAGGGTCGCGTCCCCCGCCACACCCTGCGGGCCGACATCGACTACGGCTTCCGCGAGGCCCGCACCACCGCGGGGCGCATCGGTGTGAAGGTCTGGCTCTACAAGGGCGACGTGCTGCCCTACAAGTCCCAGAGCGAGGAGAAGATCTCGCGCGAGGCCGCCATGGCGGTCGGCGAGACGTCCGGGGCTGCTGCCGCCCCCGCTCCCGCCGCCCGCCGGGTCGTCTCCTCGGCCGCCGGTCGCCGCCGCCCCGAGGGCACCCCCGAGGAAGCCCCCGCGGTCGACCACGAGCCGCTCATCAAGGAGGCGGATCCCGAGCTCGAGCGGCTGCTGGCGGAAGAGGAGGAGATCGAGCGTCGCACGCAGGACCACCACGAGACGCCGCACTTCCGGCCGGGGGACGAGTGACATGTTGATGCCGCGCAAGGTCGCGCACCGCAAGCAGCACCGCGGCCGCATGTCCGGTCCGGCGACGGGCGGCACGGAGGTCACCTTCGGCGAGTTCGGGATCCAGGCGCTCGAGCCCGGGTGGATCACCGCCCGCCAGATCGAGGCGGCCCGCATCGCCATGACCCGCCACATCAAGCGGGGCGGGAAGGTGTGGATCAACGTCTTCCCCGACAAGCCGGTCACCCAGAAGCCGGCCGAGACCCGCATGGGCTCGGGCAAGGGCAACCCCGAGATGTGGGTGGCCGTGGTGAAGCCGGGCCGCGTGCTGTTCGAGCTGTCCTACCCCGATGCCCAGGTGGCGCGGGCCGCCATGGAGCGGGCCATCCAGAAGCTGCCCATCAAGGCCCGCTTCGTGACCAAGGAAGAGGGGCTCTGAGCGATGGCGAGGACCGGCGTCCACGACCTCGACGACGGCGCGCTCGTCGAGCAGGTGGCCCAGTCGAAGGACGAGCTGTTCAGGCTCCGGTTCCAGCTGGCCACAGGGCAGTTGACGAACCACGCCCGCATCGGGCAGGCCAGGCGGGAGATCGCACGGCTGGAGACCGAGCTGCGAGCCCGGGAGATCGCGGCGGCCGAGGCGCTCGAGGCCCAGGCGCTCGAGGGCGAAGCCGACCGCGGATCCCCGGTGGCCGGCAGGCGCGACCGCACCGAGGGGCAAGGGAACCAGGAGGACGCGTGATGGCAGAGGCCACCACCCAGCGGGCGGCGCGCAAGGTGCGCGAGGGCGTCGTGGCGTCGACGACCATGGACAAGACCGCGGTCGTCGTCGTCACCACCCGCAAGCCGCACCCGCTCTACAAGAAGACCATGGTCCGCACCAACCGGCTGTACGCCCACGACGAGGAGAACCAGCTCCGCGTGGGTGACCGGGTCCGGGTCGTCGAGACCAGGCCGTTGTCGAAGCAGAAGCGCTGGCGGTTGCTCGAGATCGTCGAGCGGGCCAGGTGAGGCACCGATGATCCAGCAGGAGAGCCGCCTGAAGGTGGCAGACAACAGCGGTGCCAAGGAGGTGCTCGTCATCAAGGTGCTCGGCGGCTCGCGTCGTCGCTACGCGTCGATCGGCGACGTCTTCGTGGCCACGGTGAAGGACGCCATCCCCGGGGCGGGCGTCCGCAAGGGCGACGTCGTGCGCTGCGTCGTCGTGCGCACCAAGAAGGAGCGACGCCGCCCGGACGGCAGCTACATCCGCTTCGACGAGAACGCCGCGGTGCTCATCAACCAGGACCGCAACCCCCGGGGGACCCGGATCTTCGGCCCCGTCGGGCGAGAGCTGCGCGACAAGCGGTTCATGAAGATCGTGTCCCTCGCACCCGAGGTGCTCTGACCATGGCGGGGCTCAAGATCCGCAAGGGCGACCGCGTCCGGGTCCTGTCCGGCAAGGACAAGGGCAAGGAGGGCGAGGTCATGCGGGCCCTGCCCCGCGAGGGGAAGGTCGTCGTCGACGGCGTCAACGTCGCCCGCAAGAGCCAGCGTCCCACCCGCACGACCCAGCAGGGCGGGATCATCGACAAGGACATGCCCATCCAGGTCTCCAACGTGGCGCTCGTCTGCCCGTCGTGCGGCAGGCCGACGCGGGTGGGCTTCTCGATCGACCCGTCGGGCCGCAAGTCCCGGCTCTGCAAGCGGTGTGGAGGTGAGATCGCATGACCGACGTCGCCACGGAGCGGGTGGTCCCCCGCATGAAGGCTCGTTACGAGGGCACCCTGCGCCGTCAGCTCCAGTCCGAGCTGGGCCTCGGCAACGTCATGGAGGTGCCCCGGCTCTCCAAGATCGTCCTCAACATGGGCGTCGGCGCGGCCACCGGTCAGGCGTCCCTGCTCGAGGGCGCGGTCAGGGACCTCGGCACCATCACCGGCCAGAAGGCCGTGGTGACGAGGGCGAAGAGGTCCGTCGCCGGCTTCAAGGTCCGCGAGGGCAACGCCATCGGCGCCAAGGTCACGTTGCGGGGCGACCGGATGTGGGAGCTCATGGACCGCCTCATCGCCATCGCCATCCCCCGCATCCGGGACTTCCGGGGCCTGAACCCCAACTCGTTCGACGGCCACGGGAACTACACCTTCGGCCTCACCGAGCAGCTGGTCTTCCCGGAGATCGACTACGACAGCATCGACCAGGTCCGTGGCATGGACGTCACGATCGTCACGACGGCCAGCACCGACGCCCAGGGACGGGCGCTCCTGCTGGCCCTGGGATTCCCGTTCAAGCGCGAGGGCAGCTGAGCCATGGCGAAGAAGGCGCTCATCAACAAGCAGCAGCGCAAGCCGAAGTTCAAGGTGCGGGCGTACACCCGCTGTCGGCGCTGCGGCCGTCCGCACGCCGTGTACCGCAAGTTCGGGCTGTGCCGCATCTGCCTGCGCGAGCTGGCCCACGCCGGCGAGCTGCCCGGCGTGACCAAGGCGAGCTGGTGAGGGGAGGGCGACCATGACCATGACCGATCCCATCGCCGACATGCTCACGCGCATCCGCAACGCCAACGTGGCGATGCACGAGGACGTGCGCATGCCCTCGTCCAAGCTCAAGGAGGCCCTGGCCGGCATCCTCGCCGCCGAGGGCTACATCGAGACCTACCAGGTGGAGGACAACGTCGGGCGGCCCGGTCGGACGTTGCACGTGAAGATGAAGTACAGCCCCGAGCGGGCGCGCACGATCTCGGGCATCACCCGCGTGTCCAAGCCGGGCCTGCGCGTGTACTCGTCCTCTTCCGAGGTTCCCCGCGTGCTCGGCGGCCTGGGCGTCGCCGTGCTCTCGACCAGTCAGGGCCTGTTGTCCGACCGCGAGGCGCGCAAGCGCCACGTGGGCGGCGAGGTCCTGTGCTTCGTGTGGTGATGTGAGATGAGCAGGATCGGCAAGAGCCCCATCCCCGTGCCGGACGGCGTCGACGTGTCGATCGCCGGCCGCCACGTCACCGTGCGCGGCCCCAAGGGGACCCTCGATCGCGACCTCCCCGGCAGCGTGACCGTCAGGCAGGACGGCGACCGGCTGGTGGTCGAGCGGCCGGACGACGAGCGGCAGACGCGGGCCATGCACGGCCTCGTGCGGTCGCTGGTGGCCAACATGGTCCTGGGCGTGAGCCAGGGCTTCTCCAAGGAGCTCGAGATCGTCGGCGTCGGCTACCGGGCGACGGCCAAGGGCCCCGGTGGGGTGGAGCTGGCCCTCGGGTTCAGCCACCCGGTGAACGTGACGGCCCCCGACGGCATCACGTTCGACGTGCCGGCCCCCAACCGCGTGGTCGTGTCCGGCATCGACAAGGAGGCGGTCGGACAGGTGGCCGCCGACATCCGGGCCTGGCGCAAGCCCGAGCCCTACAAGGGCAAGGGCGTCCGGTACGCGGGCGAGCGCGTCCTGCGCAAGGCCGGGAAGGCAGGGAAGTAGCGATGAGCACCGCCAAGCAGAAGCGCGACGCCCGCGTCCGCCGTCACGCCCGCGTCCGGAAGCACGTGCGCGGCACCGCCGAGCGGCCGCGCCTGGCCGTGTTCCGGTCCAACCGGCACATCTCGGCGCAGGTCATCGACGACCGTGCCGGCCGGACGCTGGCGGCGGCGTCCACCTTGGAGGCCGACCTGCGCGACGGCTCGGCCACCCGGGACGCGGCCGCCAAGGTCGGTACCCGCCTCGCCGAGCGTGCCCAGGCCGCCGGTGTGTCGCGAGTGGTCTTCGACCGTGGCGGCTTCCTCTACCACGGCCGCGTGGCGGCGGTGGCCGACGGGGCCCGCGAAGGAGGATTGGAGTTCTGATGCCCAACGGACCCGGCGGCTCCCGTGGATCCCGCGAGCGCCAGCCCCGCGAGCCGCGCGACAACCCGCGTGCCTCGGGCGACGCCACGCTCCACGAGTCCCGCGTCATCAACATCAACCGAGTGGCCAAGGTGGTGAAGGGCGGACGTCGCTTCTCCTTCACCGCGCTGGTCGTCATCGGCGACGGCAACGGCCGCGTCGGCCTCGGGTACGGCAAGGCCAAGGAGGTGCCCCTCGCCATCCAGAAGGGCACCGAGGAGGCCCGCCGGAACCTCTTCAAGGTGGCACGGGCCGGTGGCACGATCGTGCACCCCGTGATCGGCGAGACCGGGGCGGGCCGGGTGCTCCTGAAGCCCGCCGCCCCGGGCACCGGTGTCATCGCCGGGGGAGCGGCACGCGCCATCCTGGAGGAGGCCGGCATCCACGACGTCCTGTGCAAGTCGCTGGGATCGTCGAACCACATCAACGTGGCGCGGGCCACCATCGCCGGCCTCAAGTCGCTCAAGCGGCCCGACGAGGTGGCGAAGCGACGTGGTCGCAGCCCCGAGGAGCTCTTCCCGGGGGCCCTCGTCCAGGCCTACCGCGAGAGCGAGCGGGCCCGGCTCGAGCCGGAGGTGCTGTGATGGGCGACATCACGGTCGTCCAGGTGCGCTCGGGCATCGGGGCCAAGCCCAAGCACCGTGGCACCCTGCGGGCGCTGGGACTCGGCCGCATCGGCAAGGCCAACACGCTGCCCGATCGCCCCGAGATCCGCGGGATGATCGCCAAGGTGCCCCACCTCGTCGAGGTGAGGGAGCAGGAGAGGTGACGCCATGACCCTCAAGGTCCACGACCTGAAGCCGCCGGCGGGCTCGAACCGGCGCGCCAAGCGCGTCGGTCGGGGCATCGCCGGCAAGGGCGGCAAGACGGCCGGCCGGGGCACCAAGGGCCAGAAGGCACGCGGGACGGTCCCTGCTGCCTTCGAGGGCGGCCAGATGCCCCTCCACATGCGGGTGCCCAAGCTGAAGGGCTTCAACAACCCCTTCCGGGTCGAGTACCAGGCGGTGAACCTCGACACGGTGGAGGCGTCCGGGCTCGAGGAGATCACGCCCCAGGTCCTGCACGACCGGGGCCTGGTCCGCAAGGGAGCGTTGGTCAAGGTGCTGGGCCGGGGCGAGCTGACCCGGGCGATCACCGTGCGGGCCCACGCCTTCTCCCGGGCCGCCGAGGCGGCGATCACCGAGGCGGGAGGCACCGTCGAGGTGCTCCCGCTGCCGTGGGGCGACCGCCGTCCGCCGGCGAAGGGCAACCAGTTCGCCAACCGGTGACGGCCCGTGACCACGGAGCCGTCGACCGCTCCGGGGCGCGATTGCGCCCCGGAGCGTGCCACCGGCAAGACTGGCTCGCACGCCACGGTGCGTCAGCGAGTCCTCGGCGCCACCGAAGGGAACCAACGTGCTCTCCAGCCTGCGGAACATGTTCAGGGTCGCCGACCTGCGGAACAAGATCCTGTTCACGCTGGCGATCATCGCCGTCTACCGGCTCGGCTCCTACGTCCCGGCGCCCGGCATCGACCTCGACCAGATCGACGCGCTGAAGCGGCAGACCGAGGAATCGGGAGGCGTGCTCGCCTACCTGCAGCTGTTCTCGGGGGCCGGCCTCACGAACTTCGCCATCTTCGCCCTGGGCGTGATGCCCTACATCACCAGCTCGATCATCATGCAGATCCTGACGGTGGTGATCCCGAAGCTGGAGGAGTGGCAGCAGCAGGGGGCGATCGGCCAGCGGAAGATCACGCAGTGGACCCGCTACCTCACCGTCGCCATCGCCGTGCTGCAGTCCACCGCGCTGGCCTTCCTGTTCCACAACGGCGGGGGCGGCCTGTTGGGCGGCGCGAGCAACCCCACCAACGTCGACGTCCTGCCCGACTTCACCGCACCCCGGGTGCTGCTGGTCGTGCTCGTCCTGACCTCCGGCACCGCCCTGCTCATGTGGCTGGGCGAGACCATTACCCAGCGGGGGATCGGCAACGGCATCTCGCTGCTCATCTTCTCCAGCGTCGTGTCGAGCATCCCGTCGCAGTTCGGCCAGATCAAGGCCACGCGAGGGTGGGGCCTCCTGGTGCCGCTCGTCTTCCTGTTCCTCCTCCTGCTGGTCGGCATCGTCATCGTGGAGAACGGCCAGCGCCGGATCCCCGTGCAGTTCGCCAAGCGCGTGGTGGGTCGCCGGATGTACGGCGGCCAGAGCACCTACATCCCGCTGAAGGTGAACCAGTCGGGCGTCGTGCCCATCATCTTCGCCAGCTCGATCCTGTACCTGCCGCTGCTCGTCACCCAGGTCCTGCCCTCCGACCCCGGTAGCTGGGGCGTCGGCGTGCAGCGCTGGGTCA
>DASUJB010000023.1:0-3406 GCA_036279475.1 Acidimicrobiales bacterium
GGCAGGTCGGCGCCGACCACGGTGGCGCCGGGGAAGAGCGAGCGCACGTGGGCGGACACCTCACCCTCGCCGGCACCGACGTCGAGCACGGTGGCCGGTGCCCGCTCGGGCAGCACCCCGCCGAGGGCGTCGAAGAAGCCCCGGACGAGGCGGCGCTCGAGCACGTTCGCCGACCGGTACTTGTCGTAGGTGTTGCCCCGGGGGACGACGGCGGTCACGAGGGCGTGGGCTACCACCCGGGGGTGGCCGTCAGGTGGCCGCCCCGGGAACGCCCGGCGTCGCCGTCGAGGGTTCGGCTCGTGGCCACGCGCCGTTCGCCCGGCCGACGGCGGCCGTCCTCGCCGCGGGTGGCCCTGGTGGGGGAAGATGCCGGGGTGCGCAACGCCGAGCGGTCGCCGCGTCCCCCGTTCCGGCGACGGACCGCCACCGGCGCGGCGCTGGGAGCGGTGGTGGGCGTCACCTGCGTGGGCTTCGTCGCCGCCCGCCTGGCATCGCAGTGGCCCCAGGTGCGCGACCAGGTGGCCGACGCCTCGATGGGGTGGCTCGCCGCCACCGTGGCGCTGGCGGGCGCGGGGATGACCTGGATCGCCGTGTGCTGGCGCCTCGCCCTGGGGTTGTCCGGGCCACGACCGGGCCGGCGGCGCACCGTGGCCTGGTACTACGCCGGGGAGATCGGCAAGTACGTCCCCGGCGGCGTGTGGCCGGTCCTGGGGCGGGGCGAGCTGGCCCGGCGGGGTGGCGTGCCCCGCGGGCGGGCGTACCCCAGCGTGGGGCTGTCCCTGGTGGCGCTGTACATGGCGGCCCTGGCGCTGGTCGCGGCCCTCGCTCCCCTCGACCTGGCCACCCGGTCGTCCTCACGGGCACCCCTGGCCCTGCTCGTGCTGCTGCCCCTGGGCGCCGCCGCCCTCCACCCCCGCGTGCTGGGGTGGGGCCGCGACCTCCTGGTGCGCCTCACCGGGAGGGGGTCGGAGGTCGTCGTGCCGCCCTGGCGGGCGACCGCCGGCCTGGTGGCCGCCTACCTGCCGGCATGGCTGCTGATCTGGGCCGCCACCTGGTGCGCCAGCCGGGCCCTGGTGCCCGATCCCCCGCTCCTCCAGGTGGGCGTGGCCACGATGCTGTCGTGGGTGGCGGGGTTCGCGGCGGTGCCGGTGCCCGCCGGCGCCGGCGTCCGCGAGGCCGTGTTCGTGGCCGCCGCCGGCCTGGAGCCGGGGATCGCCGCCACCGTCGCCGTCGGCAGCCGGCTGGCGTTCCTGGTGGTCGACGTGGCCGGGGTGGTGCTGACCGTGCCCTGGCACCGCCACCCGGACCGCCCGGTGGCTCCCGGTCCCCCTGCGGTGGAACGTACACTCGTCCCATGAGCTCCCCGCCCCGCCGCCCGGGTCGGGCACGCCCGCCGGCGTGACGGCGCCGTCCGACCTGGCGGCCAGGGTGCTCGAAGGCGACCGTCGGGCGCTGGCCCGGGCCATCACCGTGGTGGAGTCGACGCGCCCCGACCGCCGCCGCCAGGCCGCCGCCCTCCTCGACGCCGTGCTCCCCCACGCCGGCGGGGCCGTGCGGGTGGGCGTCAGCGGCACGCCCGGCGCCGGCAAGTCCACCTTCATCGACGAGCTGGGGACCCGGCTGACGGCGGCCGGTCACGGCGTGGCCGTCCTGGCGGTCGACCCTTCCAGCCGGCGCAGCGGCGGCTCGATCATGGGCGACAAGACGCGGATGGACCGCCTGGCCCGCGACCCGCGGGCGTTCGTGCGCCCGTCGCCGTCGGGCGGCACGCTGGGCGGCGTCGCCCGGCGCACCCGCGAGGCGATGCTGCTGTGCGAGGCCGCCGGCTTCGACGTCGTGCTGGTGGAGACGGTGGGCGTCGGCCAGTCGGAGACCGTCGTGGCCGACATGGTCGACTGCTTCCTGCTGCTGGCCGCCCCCGGTGGCGGCGACGAGCTGCAGGGCATCAAGCGGGGGATCATGGAGCTGGCCGACGTGGTGGTCGTGAACAAGGCCGACGGCGACCTCGAGCCCGCCGCCCGCCGGGCGGTCGCCGACTACCGCCACGCCGTCCACCTGCTGCGGCCCAAGCACCCCGGGTGGACCGTGCCGGTGGTGGCCATCTCCGCCCTGTCGGG
This sequence comes from Acidimicrobiales bacterium, assembly GCA_036279475.1. GTDB lineage: Bacteria > Actinomycetota > Acidimicrobiia > Acidimicrobiales > VFJN01 > ZC4RG19. The sequence continues at coordinate 2,118 of DASUJB010000023.1, forward strand.
CCGGGGGGTCGACGAGGCGTGGGCCGAGGTCGAGCGGTTCGGCGCCCACCTGCGGGAGGGTGACGCCCTCGAGCGGCTGCGGGCCGCGCAGTCCGTCGAGTGGATGTGGGCCGAGGTGCGGGAGAGCCTGCTGGAGTCCCTGCGACGCGACGAGCGCGTCGCCAAGCGCCTGCCCGACGTGGAGGGCGACGTGCGCGCCGGTCGCACCTCGCCGACCAGCGGCGCCCGCCAGCTCCTAGCCGCGCACGGCCTGGTCGAGCCACCGACCGACTGACCGCCCCCCGGTCCCCCGGCCGCCCCGGCCGCTGGGCCGGTGCCGGCGAGGTCCCGGCACGTGCCAACATCGCTGGGCGGCCGGCGCCGGCGCCGGCCCGCCCCGACCCCCGGAAGGACCGTCACCGCCATGAGCTCCGATGTGCGCGCCGCCGCCCGCCGCCTCGCCGCCGTCACCTACCGCAAGGTCGGCGAGCTGGGCCGCCAGGTGTTGGGCGACGACCGCGCCACGGCGCCCCCCGACGCGGGGGGCGGCGGCCCGGTGGCCGCCCCCGTCGACACCTCCCCCGCCCCCGATCCGGGCCGCCCGCCGTGGACGCCGCTGCCCTCGGCCCCCGGCGTGATCTGCAACGTCTGCCGGTGGCAGGGGGAGCGGTTCGTCGGGAGGCAGCACGTCGAGCTCTCGCAGTGCCCCGCCTGCGGCAGCAACGGCCGCGACCGGTTCCTGCACCTGTGCCTCGTCGAGCGGGTGGCCCTGCACCCGGCGCTGCGGGTCATCGAGTGCAGCCCCCGCCTGGGGGACGCCTACCGCGCCGCCATGTCGACCTGGTTCTTCTACCGCACCAGCGACTACGACCTGCGGGCCCACGCCGGCAACCTCCACCTCGACCTGCAGGCCATCGACCTGCCCGACGCCAGCCTCGACGTGGTGCTGTGCGCCCACGTCCTCGAGCACGTGCCCGACACCGACCGGGCGCTGGCCGAGCTGCGCCGGGTCGTCGCCCCCGGGGGGCACCTGCTCCTCCAGGTGCCAGTGCTCCAGGCCCGCACCGCCCCCCCGACCGAGCCCGAGTTCCACGGCGACCGCACCCCCGTGTTCTGGCGGTTCGGGTTCGACCTCACGGCCCGGCTGCGGGCCCACGGCTTCGACACCGCCCTGCTCTGCACCGCACCCTTCCTCGAGGCGGTGTCCTCGGGCCAGGACCCCTGGCCCGAGTGGTCGGGGGAGTTCGACCTGCCCGACATCCTGGCCGGCGCGCCGGCGGGCGACCTGACGGTGGCGGCCGACGAGCCCA
>DASUJB010000024.1:0-11839 GCA_036279475.1 Acidimicrobiales bacterium
GCCACGGGAGACTCCATCCCCACCGACGGGTTGGCCTCCGGCTCGTAACCGGCCGCCACCGCACGGTCGAGTGGACCGATCGTGGTGGCGGCGATCGACGCCAGCCACTTCGCCAGCTCCTGACCGTCGATGCGCAGATGCGTGGCGAGCTCGTCGTCGGTGGGCGACCGGCCGAGCGTGTGCTCGAGCTCGGAGAAGGCACGCTCGACCTCGCGGGCGCGGCTGCGCACCGAGCGCGGCACCCAGTCGAGCTGGCGCAGCCCGTCGTAGATCGCGCCCCTGATGCGGGGGGCGGCGAACGTCTCGAACTTGACGCCGCGCTCGGGGTCGAAGCGCTCGACGGCGTCGATCAGACCGAACACCCCGGAGCTGACGAGGTCGCCGGGGTCGACGCTGCTGGGCAATCCGGCACCGACACGGCCGGCGACGAACTTCACGAGCGGCGAGTAGTGGACGATCAGGTGTTCGCGCGAGGCGGCGTTCTTGCGTTGCAGCCAACGCGTCCAGTGCATCGCCAGATCGGGGTCGTCGGGAACGATGCTCATGCGCGTGGGTGACTTTTGCTGTAAGCGGCCTTCAGCCGCTCGCGGCTCACGTGAGTGTAACGCTGGGTCGTCGCCACGTCGGAATGGCCGAGGAGCTCCTGGACGGCCCGCAGGTCGGCACCCCCGTCGAGCAGGTGGGTGGCGAAGGTGTGGCGCAGGGCATGGGGGTGGGTGGGCTGCGCCGCTCGGCGGTCGACGATGCGTCGGGCGTCGCGAGGGGTGAGGCGGCACCCGCGGCGGTTGAGGAAGACCGCGCCGGCGGGGGACGTCGGCGTGGCCAGGAGGTCCCGGCCCGTGGCCAGCCAGCGTCGCAGGGCATCGACGGTGGGGGCGCTGAGGGGCACCGCGCGCTGCTTCGCCCCCTTCCCCCACACGACGATCCGGGACCGGCCGAGGTCGAGCTCGTCGACGTCGAGGCCCGTGGCCTCGGAGATGCGCAGCCCGCTGCCGTACAGCAGCTCGAGGAGGGCGTCGTCCCGCGCCCTGACCGCCTCCTCGACCGGCGAGGCGGGCGCCGGTGACGCCGGCCCGGGGGCACCCCCGGCGCCGGTACCCAGGAGCGTGCGCAGCTCGTCCCGCCGCAGGACGCGGGGGAGCCGGGCCTCGCCCTTGGGGGCACCGAGGGCAGCCGAGGGGTCGTGGCCGAGCCGGCCGGTGCGCACCAGCCACCTGAAGTAGCGGCGAAGGGCCGAAGCACGCCGGGCGATGGTGCGCCGCGCCTGCCCCCGGGTGGCCATGAAGGCCAGGTGACGGCGCAACGTCTGGCGCTCGACGGCCTCGGGGCCCTCGATGCCGAGGCGACCGGCCCAGGCGGTGAAGGCGCGGAGGTCGCGGAGGTAGGCCTCCACCGTGGACGGGGCGAGGGAGGTGAGCGACCGGCCGAACTCGTCGAGCTTCCACCCCACGGGGGGAACCGTAGCCATCACCGCACCCCCGGGACCGGTCCCACCCGCTGGTACCAGCCGCCCGAGTGGTCGACCCAGCCCCCCTGGCACAGGCGCTCGAGGGCAGGAGCCAGGGTGGGGAGGTCGCGTCCGGCGCGCAGGGCGAGCTGGTCCAACGAGGTCGGCTGCCAACCGACGTGCTCCAGGACCGAGGCGTCGTCCGGGCCGGGCGCCGGGCGGCGGTCGGCCACGCCCTGCCGACGTCCTGCCCCCAGGCCCAGGGCCACCAGGACGTCGTCGGCCGAGCACGCCGGGGGCCGGCCCTCGGCCAGCAGGTCGTTGGTGCCGGCCGCCGCGGGGTTGCGGACGGAGCCGGGCACGGCGAACACGTCGGTGGCTCGGCGGTCGGCCTCGTCGACGGTGTGCAGGGCCCCGCCCCGGCGGTGCGACTCGACGACCACGACGACATCGGCGAGGGCGGCGATGATGCGGTTGCGTGCCGGGAACCGCCATCGCTCGGGCGGGGAGCCCGGTGGCGCCTCCGACAGGAGGAGCCCACGTGCCGGCACCTGCTGCCACAGGTCCTGGTGGTCGGCCGGGTACACGACGTCGAGGCCGCTGCCCACCACACCCACGGGCGGGGCGGCCTCGGCAGCCAACGCTCCGCGGTGGGCCGCGCCGTCGATGCCGGACGCCAGGCCGGACACCACCACCACGCCGGCGGTCGCCAGGTCGCGGCCGAGCTCTGCGGCCACCGAGCGACCCGTGGCGGAGCACCGCCGCGTGCCGACCACCGCCACCTTCGGGGCGTCCAGCACCGCCGGATCACCCACGTGGAACGCGACGGCCGGCGGCTCGACGTCGTCGACCAGCGGTGCCGGGTACCCGGCGGCCCCGTGCCGGGTCACGGTCATGCCGAGGTCGGCGGTGCGCCGCCACAGGGCGGCCACGTCGAGCGAGGCGGCAGCCGTGCGCCACCGGCCGGCCAACGCCGCACCGGCCGGCCCCAGAGCGCGCCGGACCCGATCGTCCTCGCCGGGGCCGAGCCCGAGGAGCTGCCCGGGGTCGTGCTCCCCGCCGGGCCGCGCCCGCACCAACCGCCGCCACGCCACGTCGGGCGGGACGGTGCCCAGCAGCGCCGCCAGCCGGGCCGGTCCCATGGCCGGCAGGGAGGCCAGGGCGGTGGCGTAGGCCTCGAGGGGCAGGTGGTCCGGGCTCATGCCGCCCGACCACCCAGGAACGTGGGCTCGGCCCGCAGCGCCAGGGCGGTGCTGACGTGCTCGACGCCCAAGGGGCCCTCGTGACCCGCAAGGTCGGCCACCGTGCGGGCCACCCGGCGGACGCCGCCGAGCCCCCGCCCCGTCAGGCGACCGGCGCGGAGCGACCGCTCGAGCGCCCGGGCCGCCTCGTCCTCGAGGGTGGCCACCTCGTCGAGCTGTCGGGCGGCCAGCCGAGCGTTGCAGGTCGTCCCCCGCCCCGGGGCCAGGCCCCGCACGCGGGCCACCCGCGCCGCCACCGCGGCGGTGGGCTCGCCGCTCGCCGTGGACAGCAGCTCGGGCACGTCGGGCCGTCCCACCTCCACGCGCAGGTCGAACCGGTCGACCAACGGCCCCGACAGGCGCCGGGCGTAGCGGCCCCGAGCCGCGGTGGAGCACCGGCACGCCCCGGGGACCGTGCCCTCCCCGCAGGGGCACGGGTTCATGGCCGCCACCAGGAGGATGCGCGCCGGCAGCGCCACCCTGGCCGTGAGGCGGGCCACGCGGATGATCCCCTCCTCCAGCGGTTGGCGCAGGCTGTCGAGCACCGAGGGATCGAACTCTCCCAGCTCGTCGAGGAAGAGGATCCCGTGGTGGGCCAAGCTGACCTCACCGGGCGTGAGCACGTGCGAGCCCCCACCCACCAGGGAGACCGCCGACGCGCCGTGGTGGGGGGCACGGAAGGGGGGCCGCCGCACCAGCCCGCCGGAGGGCAGCGGGAGCCCGGCGGCCGAGTGGATGCCGGTGGCCTCCATGGCCTGGTCGTCGTCGAGGTCGGGGAGCAGGCCCGGCACGCGCCGGGCGAGCATGGTCTTGCCGGCACCGGGCGGCCCGACCAGGAGGAGGTGGTGGCCCCCGGCGGCCGCCACCTCGACGGCGAAGCGGGCCACGGGTTGGCCCCGGACGTCGGCCAGGTCGGGCCCGCGGGGCTGGGGAGGCGCCGCCACGGGGGCGGGCGGCGGTGGCCAGTCGCGCTCACCCCGCAAGGCGCCCACCGCGTCGGCCAGGGTGGCGACGGGCCGCACCACGTGGCGGCCCACGACCTGTGCCTCGACGGCGCAGCCCTCGGCCACCACCACCTCCCGCGCCACCAGGGCGGCGATCATGGGGAGGGCACCGGGCACGTGGCGCACCGACCCGTCGAGGCCGAGCTCGCCCACGAAGGCCCGGTCCGCCAGGGAGGGCGCCGGCACCTGGCCACTGGCCGCCAGGAGGGCGGCGGCGATGGCCAGGTCGAGGCCGGCACCCACCTTGCGCAGGCCGGGCGGCGCCAGGTTGACCGTCACCCGCTTGAGCGGCCAGGTGAGCGACGACGACAGCAGGGCGGCCCGTACCCGATCACGGGCCTCGCGGCAGGTGGTGTCGGGCAGGCCGACGACGGTGAACCCGGGGAGGCCGGCCGACACGTGGACCTCGACCCGGACGGGCCGGCCCTCGACGCCGAGCAGCGTGGCGGAGTGGGCGGATGCGAGCACCAGGAGCTCCTGCGGACGACGGTCGCGCGGTGGACCCACGGCCACGAGGACCGCCGTGCCACGAGCGCCACCGCCGGGGGCCGTGCAGATCCGCGGTGCGTGCGGCCACCCTAGTCGCCTCAGAAGGCGCCCTCGATCACCTCCAGGTGTCCCCCCGTCACGGCGACGACGTCGAAGCGCAGGTCCCGGCCCCGCCGCCCGCCGCCCCCGCTCGCCGCCAGGAACCGGGTGGCCAGCAGGCGGAGCCGGGCCTGCTTGCGTGCCGTCACCGCCTCCGCCGCCGTGCCGAAGCGTGCCGACGACCGGGCCTTCACCTCGCAGAAGACCAGCTCGCCCGGACGGGCCACGACCAGGTCGAGCTCCCCCTCCCGGCACCGCCAGTTGCGGGCGACCACCGTGTACCCGTTCTCGCGGTACCAGTCGGCCGCCCGCTGCTCGCCGAGCGCTCCGAGCCGGAGGCGGTGCCCCGAGGCCCCGGTCACCGGCTACACCTCCTTGGGCGGAAGCTCCTCGACGTTCACGTCCTTGAACGTGACGACGTGCACCCGCTGCACGAACCGGCTGGTGCGGTACATGTCCCACACCCAGGCGTCGCGCAGCTCGAGCTCGACGTAGGTGCGCCCACCGGACTCCCGGACGGTCTGGTCGACCTCGTTGGCCAGGTAGAAGCGCCGCTCGGTCTCGACCACGTAGGAGAACATCGGGCTGACGTCCTTGTACTCCTTGTAGAGCTGCAGCTCGATGTCGGCCTCGTAGTGCTCGAGGTCCTCAGCGCTCATGACCGAACCCTACAGGTCGCCGCCCGCGGCGCTCGCCCGGCGGGTGCCACGGGCGAGCGCCGGGCGGGAGCGTGACGACGGCGCCAGGCCGGCGTGCCGGCACCGGCCGCCGCCCGCCACGGGGGCGCACCCCGCGCTCACCGCTCCCGCTTCTCGCGGACCTTGGCAGCCTTCCCCACGCGGTCCCTCAGGTAGTACAGCTTGGCCCGCCGGACGTCGCCCCGGGTCACGCGCTCGATCCGGGCGATGGTGGGGGCGTGCAGCGGGAAGGTGCGCTCGACGCCGACGCCATAGCTGACCTTGCGGACCCTGAACGTCTCCCGGATGCCCGCACCCGACCGGCCGATGACGACGCCCTGGAACACCTGGATCCGCTCCTTCTGGCCCTCCACGACGCGCACGTGGACCTTGAGGGTGTCGCCCGGGGAGAAGTCCGGGACGTCGGTGCGGAGGTTCGGCTGGTCGACCAGGTCGGTGGGGTTCATCGCGCGTTCGCTCCGGCAGGGCGGTGGTGGGAGGCGGACAGGTGATGGTACCTGCGGAGCGGAGGGGGCACCAAGCCGGGACAGGCCCTCAGCGGCGACCGGCCGGGGGAGGCGGAGGGTCGTCGCCGGGGCCGAGCTCCTCCAGCAACCGGCGCTCGGCGGCGGTGAGGCCGCCCCGGGCGTCGATGAGGTCGGGCCGCCGGTCCAGGGTGCGACGGAGCGCCTGGGCCCGCCGCCACCGGGCCACGCGCCCGTGGTCGCCGCTGCGCAGCACCTCCGGCACGCTCCACCCCCGGAAGTCGGCCGGCCGGGTGTAGTGCGGGTACTCGAGCAGGCCGTCGCTGAAGGACTCGTCCTCGGCCGACGTGGCGTTGCCCATGACGCCGGGCACGAGGCGCCCCACCGCGTCGAGCACGACCATCGCCGCCACCTCCCCGCCCGACAGGACCACGTCGCCGACGGACAGCTCGCCGTCGCACAGGTGGGCGCGGATGCGCTCGTCGACCCCCTCGTAGCGGCCGCACAGCAGGCTGAAGCCGGGAAGGCCGGCCAGCTCCCGGGCCACCCCCTGGTCGAGGCGCCGGCCCGCCGGGCCGAGGTAGAGCAACGGCCGGGGCGGGTCGACCGCCTCCACCGCCGCGAACACCGGCTCGGGCATGAGCACCATGCCGGCCCCTCCCCCGAAGGGGGCGTCGTCGACCGACCGGTGGGGGTCGGTCGCCGCCGACCGGAGGTCGTGGACTCGGAGGTCGAGCGCTCCCCCGGCCCGGGCCCGGCCCAGCAGGCTGTGGGACGCGAACTGCTCCACCATCTCGGGGAAGATCGTGAACACGTCGACGCGCACGATCCGGCTCACAGGTCGAGGAGGCCGTCCGGCAGGTCGACAGCCACCCGTCCGGGCGACCGGTCGACCACGAAGGCCACCGGGACGAGGGCTCCCGAGTCCAGCTCCAGTAGGTCGGACGCCGGGTTCGCCACCACGGCGGTGCACCGGCCGACCACGTCGCCGGCCAGCGTCACGACCTCGGCGCCGACGAGGTCGTGCACCCACAGCTCGTCGGGGCCGTCGAGGGGCTCGGCCCTGAGGGTCAACCCCCTGAGGGCGTCGGCCTCCTCCAGGGTCCCGTGGCCCTCGAAGGACACGATCCAGCGATCGTGGTGGGCACGGGCCGCCCGGACCACCAGCTCACCGCGGTCGGTCTCCAGCCTCGATCCGGGAGCGAGGCGCTCGACGCGCTCGGTGGTGAGCGCCACCACCACCTCCCCCCGCAGGCCGTGAGGGCGGGCGATGTGCCCGACCTCCAGCAGCGGCGTCCCCGCCGGTGCCACGACCCGTCAGTCCTCGAACTCGACCTCGACGTCGCTGCCGTCGCGGACCGCCGCGGCCCGGACCACGGTACGGATGGCCTGTGCCACGCGACCGCGCTTGCCGATGATCCGCCCCATGTCACCGGGGCCCACCCGCACGGTGAGCCGGGGCACCGCCCGGTCCTCGGAGAGGTCGATGCGCACGGCGTCGCGGTCGACGACCAGCGAGCCGACCAGGTGCTCGAGCACGGCACGGGCCGTCGGCACCGTGGCGGTGGTGGCAGCGTCGCTCACTCGGCACCGGCCTCCGGGCTCGTGGCGCCCACTGCCGCCGGCGGCCCGGGAGGTGCCGCCTGCCCGGCGTGGGGCCCGGCGGCAGAGGGGGTGGCCCGGTACGCGTCCCAGGCACCCGAGATCTGGAGGAGCCGGCGGACAGGATCGGTCGGCTGGGCGCCCTTGCGCAACCACCCGACCGCCTTGTCGTTGTCGATGCGGACGGTGGACGGGTCCGGCCGGGGGTCGTACACGCCCACGATCTCGATGAACCGACCGTTCCTCGGCGACCGGGAGTCGGCCGCGACGACGCGGTAGGTCGGTTGCTTCTTCTTGCCCATCCGCATGAGGCGGAGCTTGACGGCCACTTTGTCTTCCTTCCGTGTCGGTTCAGCCGGCGGCGCGCCCGAGGTGAGCGGCGCAGCCTCGTGCGGAGCGACCGACGATGATGGGCCCCGCGCACCGCCCAGAGCAAACCGGGCAGGGGGCCATCGTCGCCCGAGGTGCGCTCAGCCCAGGCCGGGGAGGCTGAACGGCTGCTTGGGGGTGCTGCGACCGCCGCCCGGCGGCGTGACCCTCCCGCCGCCCTTCCGGCCCTTCTTCGCCTTCCCGCGTCCCCGGGATCCCCGGGCACCGGGCAACCCGGGCATGCGCTTCATCAGCTTCTGCATCTCCCGGAACTGCTTGACGAGCTGGCTGACGTCGGTCGTCTGGGTGCCGCTGCCGTCGGCGATGCGCCGGCGACGCGAGCCGTCGATGATGGTGGGGTCGACGCGCTCCTCTCGCGTCATCGAGCGGATGATGGCCTCGACCCTGTTGATCTGGCCCTCGTCGATGTCGGCGTTCCGCACCTCCTTGGGCATGCCCGGCATCATCCCCATGAGGTTCTGGAGGGGACCCATCTTCCGGACCTGCTGGAGCTGGCCGAGGAAGTCGTCCAGGGTGAACCGACCTTCGAGCAGCTTGGCCGCCGCCGCCTCGGCCTCGTCCCGCTCGTAGACCTGCTCGGCCCTGTCGATGAGGGTGAGCATGTCGCCCATGCCGAGGATCCGACCGGCGAGGCGGTCGGGGTGGAACAGCTCGAAGTCCTCGACCTTCTCGCCGGTGGACGCGAAGGCGATGGGCTTGCCCACGACCTCCTTCACCGACAGGGCGGCACCGCCCCGGGCGTCGCCGTCGAGCTTGGTGAGGATGACGCCGTCGAGGGCCAGCGTCGAGTCGAACGACTCGGCCACGGTGACGGCGTCCTGGCCGGTCATGGCGTCGACGACGAGGAACGTGTAGTCAGGTGCCGTCGCCTCGGAGATGCGGCGGATCTGCTCCATCATCTCGGCGTCGATGGCCAGCCGCCCCGCGGTGTCGACGATGCACACGTCGCGCCCGAGGCGACCGGCCTCGGCGACCCCGGCCCTGGCGGTGTCCACGGGATCGCCGGGCTGGCTGAAGACGGGCACGTCGACGCGCCCGCCCAGGGTGCGGAGCTGCTCGACGGCAGCCGGCCGCTGGAGGTCGGCGCCGACCAGGAGCGGGTTGCGCCCCTGCTGCCGGAACCAGCGGGCCAGCTTGGCGGCGTTGGTCGTCTTGCCCGAGCCCTGGAGGCCAGCCATCAACACGACGGTGGGTGGCCGCGAGGCGTACTGAACGCGGAACGTGTCGCCGCCCAGGGCGTCCACCAGCGCCTCGTTGACGAGCTTGACCACCTGCTGTGCCGGGTTCAGCGCCTCGTGGATGCGGGCACCGACCGCCGCCTGGCGGATGCGGTCCAGCATCGACCTGACGACGACGAAGTTGACGTCGGCCTCGAGGAGGGCGAGGCGGATCTCGCGCAGCACCTCGTCGACGTCGGCCTCGCGCAGCGTGCCCTTGCTGCGGAGCCGGGCGAAGATGCCCTCGAAGCGGTCGGAGAGGGATTCGAACATGGGCCCTCCAGCCTACCGGAGGAGCTCGCGGTCCCCCGCCCGCCCCGCCCGGGCCGGCGCCGCTCCCCTGGGCCGCCGTGGGCGCCACCCCGGGGCGCCGCGGCCGCAGGTGCGCCGGGGTGGCGGGGGGCCGGAGCCGGATCAGCCCGCGGTGGAGCCCGATCAGGCCGTGGCGTCGCCGTCGCCGGGACCGGCGACGACCAGGCGGCTGTCGACCTCGGCCACCCCGGGCACGGAGGCCACGGCGCGCTCGATGTCGGACTTGCCGGTCTCGTGGGGAGCGTCGCCGGTGAGCACGGCCACGCCGCCCACGACGTCGACCGTGGGCTGGGGGAGGTGCCACGTCCGGGGCGAGTGGGACAGCTCGTGGCGCACCCGCTCGGCCACCGCCTCGTCACCGGCCGGCTCCCGGCGGGCCGCCAGCCGGCGCTGCAGGCTCGCCCGCGTCTCACGGCCCGGTCCCGGGGCGAACAGCAGGCCGACGACGACGCCGAGGCCCAGGGCGAGCAGTCGGGTCAGGCCGACGAACCGACCGACCCGGTAGGTGGAGCCCACCGACAGCCGCCCGGCCCGGAAGCCGGTGCGCACACCGGCCTTGCCCGCCCCGTACGCCAGCCGGACGGGCAGCAACAGCACTCGCATCACCATCTCATGCCTCCTCGGCCCGAACGCCGGGCCGGCTCCTCACGCGAAGAGGGCCTCGACGAACTCGTCGGGATCGAACTCCACCAGATCATCCACCGTCTCGCCCAATCCCACCAGCTTGATGGGGATGCCGAGCGTCGCCTCGATGGCCAGGGCGATGCCGCCCTTGGCCGAGCCGTCCAGCTTGGTCAGGACCACGCCGGTCACCTCGACGGCATCGGTGAACTGCCGAGCCTGCGCCAGGCCGTTCTGCCCGGTGGTGGCGTCCAGCACGAGCAGCACCTCGCTGACCTTGCCCGGGTCCCGGTCCGCCACTCGCCGGACCTTCCGCAGCTCCTCCATGAGGTTGGCCTTGGTGTGGAGGCGGCCGGCGGTGTCGGCCAGCACGAGGTCGTTGCCCCGGGCCGCCGCCCGCTCCACGGCGTCGAACACCACCGCCGACGGGTCGCCGCCCTCGGCGCCCCGGACGATGCCCGACCCGGTGCGGTCCGCCCACATGGCCAGCTGCTCGGAGGCCGCCGCCCGGAACGTGTCGCCGGCGGCCAGGACCACCGACCGCCCCTGGGCCTGCTGCTGACGGGCCACCTTGCCGATCGTCGTGGTCTTGCCGACGCCGTTCACCCCCACGAACAGCCAGACGTCCGGCTTGCCGAGCCCGACGTGCAGCGTGCGGTCGCCGGTGGCGAGTATGGCTTTGAGCTGGGACTTCAGCCGCTCGAGCAGGAGCTCCGGGTCGGAGATGGACTCGGCCTTGGCGACGGTGCGGAGGTCGTCGAGGACCTGCTGGGTGACGGCCACGCCCACGTCGGCGCGGAGGAGCGCCTCCTCCAGCTCGTCCCACGTCTCGGCGTCCACCCCGCGGGACCGGATCGAGGCCAGGTACCCGGCCAGGCTGCCCCGGGCCCGGGCCAAGCGGTCCCGGAAGCGGGGCCGGACCGGGGGCGGGGCCACCTCGACCTCGCCCGGCGGCGGCTCCTCCAGCACCACCCCACCGGAGGGGACCTCCGAGGGGGGCGGGGGCGGCTCGAGGTCCGTGCCGCCCCGCGAGCGCAGCCCCACGAAGGTGGCGCCGGCCACCACGAGCACGACGGCCAGCACGGCGAGCAGGATCACGATGTCCATGGCTCGCCGAGCCTACCGGTCGGGCGCATCGGCCTCGGCGACGTGTCGGGGCGCGGCACGACCGGCCGCCCGGGCCGGCGGGGCCGCTCACGCACCAGCCCCCACCCTCTCGCTCACCACCTTCGAGGAGCCGCCCGGCTGCATGGTGACGCCGTAGAGGCAGTCGGCCGCCTCCATGGTCCGCTTCTGGTGGCTCACGATGATGAGCTGCGCCTCCCCCCGGAACTCGGCCACGAGGTCGAGGAAGCGGTGGAGGTTCACGTCGTCGAGGGCGGCCTCGACCTCGTCCATCACGTAGAAGGGCGACGGGCGGCTGCGGAACACCGCGAACAGGTAGGCCAGGGCCGTGAGGGATCGCTCCCCTCCCGACAGGAGCGACAGCTTCTTGACGTTCTTGCCGGACGGCTTGGCCTCGATGTCGACGCCGGTCTCCAGCACGTCGTCGGGAGCGGTGAGCCGGAGCCGGCCCTCCCCCCCGGGGAACAGGGTGGCGAAGAGACGCTCGAAGTTCTCGCTGACGTCCGCGTAGGCGGCGGTGAACACCCGGACGATCTCGTCGTCGATGGCCCGCACGACCTTGGCCAGCTCCCGCCGGCTGGCCTTGACGTCGTCGAGCTGCTCGGCCAGGAACGCGTGCCGCTCCGACAGCGCCTGGAGCTCCTCCACCGCCAGGGGGTTCACCGGGCCCACGAGCCGGAGCTCGCGCTCCAGCTCGCGCACCCGCACGGTGGGAGTCGTGCCGTCGGCCAGCTCGGGCGCCGGCGCCGCCACGGCCACGTCGGGCTCGACGTCCAGCTGGTTGCGGCACGCCTCGACGGCCTGCTCCAGGCGGAGCCGCACCTCCGCCTCCTCGAGCTCGACCCGCTGCCGGCGCTCCCTCACCGCGGCCAGCGACCGCTCGGCCTCGGACCGGGACCGCCGATGGCCGTCGAGCCGCACCGACAGGGCCCGCTGGGCCGCCGTCTCCTTCTCGCGCCGGGCCCGCATGTCGGCGATGCGCTGGTCGAGCACCTCCCGGTGGCCGTCGACCAGGGTCGCCAGCCGAGCCAGCACCGCCCCCGCCGCCTCGAGCTCGACCCGGCGCTCCTCGGCCCGCCGCCGAGCTTCGACCGAGCCCGCCAGCCGCTGCTCCACCTCGGCGAGGCGAC
>DASUJB010000025.1:0-24443 GCA_036279475.1 Acidimicrobiales bacterium
TCCCCGACGTCGCCGCCACGCTGGCCGAGGTCCACCGGGTCCTGCGGCCCGGCGGCACCTTCCACTTCCTGGAGCACGGGCGCTCCCCCGATCCCGGCGTCGCCCGCTGGCAGGACCGCCTGACCCCGCTCCAGCGGCGCCTCGCCGGCGGCTGCCACCTCAACCGGGCCATCGACCAGCTCGTGGCGGCCAGCCCGCTGGAGCTCGGCCCGGTGGACACGTACGCGGTGAGCGGTCCCGCGGCGTTCGGCTACATGTACGAGGGGTCCGCCACCCGGCGCTGACTGCACGCCCGGGCGGGTGAAGACCTTGACGACCAGGGCCGCCGCCTCGGCATCGATCGCCGGGGTCATGTGCGAGTAGGGGTGGAGGGTCCAGCCGTCGAGCGTGCCCGGGGCGGGGTTCGAACCCGCACGGCCTCGCGGCCGGAGGGGTTTAAGCCGCGGTCCGGGGTGTCGGCGGCTGCCGGGCCGTTCCGGGACTTGCCGTCTGAGCTGGGGCTACTTGGCCCGGCTGTCCAGCGGATGCCGGCCCGTTTCGGGGTGTGAAGCGGGGTCCCGTGAGCAATCCGTGAGCATTGAAGCCCGCCGGGGCGGGAGCCGTCCGGGTCTGGCAGACTACGGCTCGCGCAGGTCATCGGTGCGCCATCGAGGTCGTCGACGGACGCCTCGCCTGCAGCATCACGCTCTGACCCGGAACCCAGTGGGATGATCTCGCCGTGGACCGTCTTCAGCTGCGGGCAGAGCGGCAGGTGAACCCCGTCGCGGACGAGGTGGCAGCAGTTACGGCAGCGGTGCGCCCAATCCTTCAGGGGACGCTTTTCACGCTCAAGCGTGATGTTGCCGACGCCGTCGGCGGGTACGACCGCATAACCCTTGAGATGCTCGCGAGGGTCTACCGCCAGGGCGACGGCGACTGCGGGATCTGCTTCGAGTACGCCGTTCATGACGCGATGGTCAGAGGAAACCCAGCCGTCGTCGAACGGGTGCTCGACGCAGTCACGAACTACTGCAAGGTGCCTGGCGACGATCCAGCGTCGATCCTATTCGCCGTCGAGAAGTCTGGCTCCGAGCAGATCGTGAATACCCAAGCTGATTTGCTCTCTGACCACTCCCTCCTCATGTCCGGCACAAGGGGGCGTCCGGTGAAGCTCCGCCGACACCTGAGTAGGCGACGTCTCACAGTTAGAGTGGGGTGTCGAGATGATCGCTGGGGATCGTCCGTCGAGGTTGTCTGAGGCGCAGTTGCGGTGGCTGGCTGGGGTGTCGGCCGCCCAGTTCGCTGGGCTGGTCGTGGAGCTGGGACCGATGTGGGAGGCCGATCGGGCGGAGCGGTTGACCGCGCGGAAGCGGAGCAGGGCGTTGGGCGCGGGTCGTCGCTATGACATGCCCTTCGCGACCAGGTTGTTCGTGTGTTTGGTGTATCTGCGCTGGAACGTGGGCTACCGGGGCCGCGGAGCGATGGCCGGGTTCTCCAAGGACACGGTGAACCGGGCGGTCGACGAGTGCACCCGGCTGCTCGCGGCCAAGGGGATCACTCGTCCTGATGGCAGCCGGGTCGGCAACGAGGACGAGCTCGCTGAGGCGCTCGAAGCGGTCGATCATCGGGCGTTGGCCGATGGCACCTTCGTGCCGATCCCGCGTCCAGGTGGCGGGTGGGCGGCCCAGAAGGCGGAGTACTCGGGGCACCGTCACCGTCACTGCCGTAGCACCCAGGTCGTCACCGATGTCGACGGGTGGTTGCTGTGGGTGACCGACGACCAGCCCGGCCCTACCCACGACCTGGCCGCCCTCGTCGGTTCCGGGATCCCGGAGCGGATCGCGGCTGGCGGCGGCACCCTGGTCGCGGACCGCGGCTACCAGGGCATCGGCAACCACGTCGAGAGCCTCGACGTACTGCTGCCCAACGGCGCATGGGGCCGGGGAGCGGGCCGCTACAACACCGATCTGTCGAGGCTCCGGGTCCGGGCCGAGCACGCCATCGCCGGCCTCAAACGCCCCAAGATCCTCCACGGCTTCCGGCGACGAGCCCACCAGCTGACCCCAACCCTTCGCGCGGTTGCCGCCCTGACCACACTTCCCGCATAGCCACTGAACAGGCCAAACACCAAGAGAACACACCCCAAGCGCTACTGCGCGACGCCCCTACTGTCTGGCCACGCGAGAATGCGGGACGCCGGGCCTAGGAGGGCGGGGTCGTCGGTGTCGAAGTCTACGGCCTGCACGACCCGGGTGCCGGGCACCACGTCCACGTACCGGGCTTCGACGACGTCGGCGTCCGCCGTGGACTTCCCGCGGGGCCGCGACGTGTCGAGGTGGGTCAGCACCATCCGGTAGGAGCCGCCGGGCTGCGGGTCGAACCGCTCGACGGTGCCTGTCATCCCGTCGGGCGGGAGCCAGGCGGCGAGCGCCTCGCGGTCGACGAGGGCGGCGAACACGCGCCCCGGCGGAGCGGCGACGACCCTGGAGGCGGCGTCCCGGCGGGGCACGACGGGATGCTACGCCCCGGGCAGGACGAGGGTGACGGCACTCGCCCGGTTCGCCAGGGGCCGGGAGCGGGACCACCGCGCTCGGGCACCGCGATCGAGGCACGACGGCCGCGACCTCCCACCGGCGTCGCGCCGGGCGCGCCGGGCCTTCCGGCCCTGGTGCGGAGCCCCGGCATCGGTGACCATCCGGGCATGACGCGAAGTTCAGCCACGACGTCCCTCCCCGTCTCGTCGCTCGTCGGGTCGCCCGTGGCGGACGTCCGCCCCGGGGCGACGCTGGTAGAGGTGGCCAAGGTCATGCACGCCGCCGGCGTCGGGGCCCTCGTCGTCCGCGACGGCGACGGCGCCCCCTCGGGGATCGTGTCCGAGCGCGACCTGGTGGAGGCCGTCGCCACGGGCCGGGACCTGTCCGCCACGACCGCCGGCGAGGTCGCCCGGTCCACGCTGGTGTGGTGCGACGAGGACGCCTCGGTGGCCGAGGTCGCCGCCGAGATGATGGACGAGTACGTGCGCCACGTCCTCGTCGAGGCCGACGGCCGCCTCCTCGGCGTCGTGTCGGCCCGCGACCTGCTCGGCGTCTACGCCTCCGAGGACGCCGGGCCGGACCTCGACGGCTGACGGTCGACGGGCTGCCCGCCACGCCGGCGGCCGGCCGGTCCGGTGGCGGCCACGCGGGCGAGGCGCCGGGCCCGGGCGCTCATGGCCACCCGCCGGGCCGCCCGGGTGACCTCGCCGCCCCGGCCCCCGGGGGTGAGGGCGACCGAGCGGGTGCGGATGGCGGCGTTGGCCCACCGCCGCTTGTACGGGAAGTCGCCGGCTCGCAGGTCGACCTGGCGGGCCCCCTGCCCCAGGGCGTGGACGAGGGCGCCATGGATGGCGGCGTGGCCCAGGCCGTAGGCCGAGAGCCCGGGATCCGACGCGGTGGCGTCGCCGATGTGGCGGTCGCCCACCTGCAGCATGGTCGACACGGTGAGGCGGCGGCCGGAGGCCACCAGGCAGTCGACGCGGGCGTGGCCGGCCGCCACCATGTCGGCCACCGCGGCGCGGGTGAAGGCCTCCAGGCCCGGCGTGTGGAAGAGCCGGGGACCGCCGCCGCCGGTCCACCGCCGCGCCAGCATGTCCCGCATGGCGTCGAGGGCGGCGGCCACGTCGGGATCGCCGGCCACGTAGCCGACGGGGCCGTGCGCCTCCTCCAGCCGCCGGAGCCGGCGGGTGACGTCCATCCTGCGGGCCTGGCGGCGCAGGAAGGCGGCGGGGTCGCCGTCCACCAGGTCGAACCGCACCACGGCGGCGTCGGCGACCTGACCCATCGGCCGGTGGTCGACGTCCCCCCGGGCGTGCACCGCCGCCCACAGCGCTCCGTCCACCCGCAGGCGGCGCAGGTTGACCGCCGTCCGCCGCCCGGTCAGCCCCACCAGGTGCTCGGTGACGACCTCGGCCACCGGTGCCGGGTCCGGTCCCAGGAGCGGGTCGCCGTAGTCGCCGTGCTCGGTGCCCGCCGACACCAGCAGCGTGGCCCGGGTGGGGCCGAGCCCCAGGGTGGTGCGCCCGAACGGCGCCAGGCCCACGAGCTCGCCGCCCCGCCACACGGTGACGGCGTACACCCCGCCGGGCCGCTCGAAGTGGCGGTACCACGCCAGCAGGAACGCCGGGCTGGCGAAGGCGGTGGCCTCGGGGGAGGTGGCCAGCAACCGCCGCCAGGGTGTCGACAGGCGGGCCAGGTCGTCGAGGTCGGTCACCACCTCGACCCGCAGGTCGCCCCCGGAGCGGGCGACGGCCGGCGCCGCCGCACCGGGCGGTCCCGCCGCGGCGCCGTCGTCGGCCTCACGCCCGGGTCGTGCGCTCATGCCCCGCTCTCCTCTCCCTCGACGTCCGGCGGGCGCGAGGCGTCCGCCGCCCCGTCGTCCGGCTGGCGCGCGGCACCCTGAGCCACGTGGCGTGTGGAGTTGGCGGCCGCCCGCCGCTCAGCGTGAGGATACCGCGGCCCGACCGGTGGCACCGTCCCGCCCCGGGGACGAGCGCGGCGGGGGCCCGCCGGTCGATCCCGGAGGTGACGGATCGGGCCGGCCTGCCCGGGGGGGTCAGGCGGCGATGAGCACCGTGGCCAGCCCGGCGGCGCCGAGGCCGGCCCGCTGGAGGGGCGTGAGCCGCTCGCCCAGCACGTAGCGGGCGAGCAGCACCGTGCTGGCCGGGTAGAGGGCCGTCAGCACCGACACGATCGACAGCAGCCCGTGGTCGAGGGCCAGGACGTAGAGCACGTTGGCCGAGGCGTCGAGCACACCACAGCCCACGGCGGCACCCGCGGCCCGGCGCGTCAGGGAGGACGCCGTGACCCCCGCCGTGGCCAGCACGGCGAACAGCGAGACCGAGGCGAGGCGGGCGCCCACCAGGGGCCAGATGCCGGCGTCGTGGCCGGCGTGGTCGACGGCCACGAAGAAGAGGCCGAAGGCCAGCCCGGCCACGAGGGACAGGAGCAGGGCCCGGCCCTGCCGGTCGGTGGTGCCGGTGTCGGTGCCCTGTCGGGAGATGAGCACCACGGCGGCGAGGGCGACGGCGATGCCGCCGAGCGCCGCCCCCGTGGGGTGCTCGCCCGACGCCAGGCCGGCGAGCACCGGCACCGCCGCGGACAGCAGGGCGGCGACGGGGGCGACCACGGTCATGGACCCCACCGCCAGGGCCCGGTAGAACAGGGCGACGCCCCCGCCGCCGGCCAGGCCGGCCACGGCCCCGACGGCCATCGCCCGGGGCGTGACGTCACCGCCCAGCAGCGGGGCCAGCCCGGCCAGCAGGGCCAGGCCCACGACGTGGGACCACAGGACCACGGCGGTGGGGGGCACGCGGCGGGACGCGACGCCGCCCAGGAAGTCGCCGACCCCGTAGGCGACGGCGGCGCCGAGTGCGAGCAGTGCGGCCAAGCCGGTGGTCCTCCTGTGGCGAGCGGAGCGGACGGGAGCAGCCGAGTGCATCACAGTGACCCGGCTGGACCACTCTAGTTGACCAGCCGGGACGTCGCTCCCCCCGGTTCTGTACGCTGCCGCCATGCCGACCGCGGCCGAGGTCGCCATCGCCGTCGCTGCCAACACCCGGCGGCTGCGCGTGCGGCGGGGGTGGAGCCTGGACCAGCTCGCCACTCGCAGCGGGGTGAGCAAGGGCATGCTGGTGCACCTCGAGCAGGCCCGCACCAACCCCAGCCTGGGCACTCTGTGCAAGGTGGCCGAGACCCTCGGCGTCTCCCTGGCCGGCCTGGTGGAGCAGCCGGCGACCGCCAACGTCCGCGTGGTCGAGCGGGCCGCGGCCGTGCGCCTGTGGACCAGCGAGCGGGGGAGCGCGGGCGACCTGCTGGTGGGGTCGGACGAGGACGACCACCTCGAGCTGTGGCGGTGGACGCTGGCTCCCGGCGACGGCCACGAGGCCGACGGCCACGCCGCCGGGACGCGCGAGATCGTGCACGTGCTCTCCGGCGACATGGTCCTGCGGGTCGACGGCGTCGACCACCCCGTGCCCGCGGGGGCGGCGGCGACCTTCCGGGCCGACCGCGACCACGGCTACCGCAACGACGGCCGGGACCCGGTCGACCTCGTCATGGTGGTGCTCCAGCCGGCCACCGACGCCGACGAGCGACGCCTCGACCCGGCAGCGGACCCGGCCGCCGGCGAGCCGGGCCCCGGCAACTCCGGCCCGGGTGGCCCAGGCCATGGCCACTCCGGCTCGGGTGGCCCGGGCCCTGGCCACCCCGCCACCGTGGGCTAGGCCCACCCCGCGGCCCGTCGGGCTGGGGACGCCCCCCGGCCCGTCGGGCTGGGTACGCCCGGGGCCGGTCGAGCGTCGCCGCTTCCCCGGACGGCGGAGGGCCGGCGCCTCGGGCGCCGGCTCCTCCGTCCCGTCCCCCCGCTCGCCTGTCGACCGGCGGGCGAGGACGGCCCGCCGCCACGCCCGGGCCTGCGCTCCCCGGGGGACGGCGGTGCCCGCCCCCGGGCGGACCTCAGGCCCGACCGGCGGCCTGGCGGCCGCGCCGTGACACGGCGTCGATGGTGGCGGCCAGGAGCAGCACCGCCCCCGTGACCATGAACTTCACGTCGGACTCCTCGCCCAGCAGGTCCATGCCGTTGGCGATGGAGCCGATGACGAGGGCGCCGAGCAGGGCCGACCACGCCGAGCCCCGCCCGCCGAACAGCGAGGTGCCGCCGATCACCGCGGCGGCGATCGAGTTGAGCAGGAGGTCACCCGAGCCCGACGACTGGTTGACCGCCAGCAGCCGTGCCGCCCCGAGGATGCCGCCCGCCGCCGCCATGGTCGACGCCAGGACGAACACCACGGCGCGCACCCGGTCGACCCGGATGCCGGCCCGCCGGGCCGCCTCGGCGTTGCCGCCCACCGCGAAGACGTGGCGCCCGAACACCGTGCGGCGGGTGAGGACGTCGAAGGCGAGGACGAACCCCAGGAAGATGCAGAAGGCCAGCGGCACGCCACGGTCGTCGTTGAACACCGCCACCGCCACCGCCGCACCGGCGACGACCACGACGAGCCGGGCCACGTCGGCGCTCAGCCGGCTCGGGGGCAGGCCGGCGGCACGGGCGCGCCGCCGCCGCAGCACCGTGGCGCCGGCGGTCGCCGCCACCACCAGCACCGCCAGCACCCAGCCCACGCCGTCCGAGAAGAACGTGAAGGCCAGGTCGGTGATGGACTCGTCGGTGAGGTTCACGGTGCCCGTGCTCCCCAGCACGTGGAGCTGGGCTCCCTGCCAGGCCAGCAGGCCGGCCAGGGTCACCACGAAGGACGGGACGCGCAGCTTCGTCACCCACACCCCGTGCACGAGGCCGATGCCGGCCCCGGCCAGCAGGCTGACCCCGATGGCGGGCCAGGCGTCCCATCCCTCCTTCACGTTCAGCACGGCCATCGTGGCCGCGGTCAACCCGCTCACCGAGCCCACCGACAGGTCGATCTCCCCCAGGAGCAGCACCATCACCACGCCCACCGAGATCGTGCCCGTGGCCGCGATCTGCAACATCAGGTTGGTGAGGTTGCCCGAGGACAGGAAGTTGGAGTTCTGCGACTGGAAGTAGATCCACACCACGACGAGGCCCAGCACCACGGGCAGGCTCCCCAGCTCACCCTGTGTGAGCCGGCGCAGCACCTCCCGGGCCGCCCCCCGGGGGCCGGGCGCGGGCCGCGCCAGCCGGGCGTCGATCTCGCTGGCGGTCATGGCACCTCCGTCGTGTAGGCCTGGCGCACCTCGTCGGTGCGGGCGCCGGTGATGGCGGCCACCACGTCCTCGGCCGTCGCCTCGGCAGCGGTGAGCGTCGCCACCCGGCGACCGAGGCGGAGGACGATGATCCGGTCGGCCACCGCGAACACGTCGACCAGGTTGTGGCTGACCATGATCACCCCCAGCCCCTCGGCCCGCAGCCGGCGCACCAGGTCGAGCACCTGGCGGGTCTGGGCCACGCCCAGGGCGGCGGTGGGCTCGTCCAGCACCACCAGGCGGGGGTGGCCCATGGTGGCCCTGGCCACGGCGATCGACTGGCGCTGCCCTCCCGAGAGGGAGGCGACCTCGGTGCGGACGCTGGGGATGTGCACGGCCAGGCGGTCGAGCAGGGTCAGGGCCTCCCGCTCCATGCCCACCTCGTCGAGGATCCGCAGGTTGCGCCCCGGGCCCCGCGCCCGCTCGCGGCCGACGTACAGGTTGGCCACCACGTCGAGGTTGTCGCACAGCGCCAGGTCCTGGTACACGGTGGCGATGCCGAGGTCGGCGGCAGCCTGGGGGTCGGGGATGCGGGCCTCGGCGCCCCCGAAGGTGATGCGCCCGGAGTCCGCCGGGCCGGTGCCGGCGATCACCTTGACCAGGGTCGACTTGCCCGCCCCGTTGTCCCCGACGAGGGCCACCACCTCGCCGGCGTCGCACTCGAAGTCGACGTCGGAGAGGGCCTGCACGGCGCCGAAGCGCTTCGACACCCCCTCGAGGCGGAGCAGCGGCGTGGCCACGGTGCCGGCCGGGGGCCTAGCCGATGCCGGCGGCACGGCAGGCCTGGGCGTAGGCGCCCTCGCAGATCTGCTCCACGGGCCAGAACCCGTCGGCGACGATCGTCTCGTCGATGTTGTCCACCGTGACGGCCACGGGGTCGAGGATCTGGGAGGGGACGTCGCCCCCGCCGTTGTCCACCTGCTCGTTCACGCGGTCCTCCGGCGGGTCCTCCCCCCGGGCCAGGGCGATGGCGACCTCGGCGGTGATCTCGGCCTCCGGCTTGATGGCCTTGTAGACCGTCATGTACTGCTCGCCCGCCAGGATCCGCTGGATGGCGGCCAGCTCGGCGTCCTGGCCGGTGACCGGGGGCAGCGGGTCGACGCCGGCGGCCTTCATCGCCGCGATGGCCCCGCCGGCCGTGCCGTCGTTGGCGGCGTACACCCCCACGAAACCGGTGGGCCCGAGACGGGTGACGGCCTGCTCCATCTCGCGCTGGGCGGCGTCGGGGCTCCAGTCGGGGGTGTCGTACTCGACGCCGATGTCGAAGGGGCTGTCGTCGAGGACGGAGTGGGCGCCCCGCTTGAACAGCGTGGCGTTGTTGTCGGTGGGGGCGCCGTTGATCATCACCACGGCCCCCCGGCGCACGCCGCCGGCCTGGAGCTTCTCGACGAGGGACGACGCCTGGAGCTCGCCGACCCGCTCGTTGTCGTAGCTGATGTAGTAGTCGAGGTCGGCGTCGGCGACGAGCCGGTCGTAGCTGATGACGGGCACGTCGCGGGAGGCGGCCTGGGCCACGATCGAGCCCACCGAGGCGCTGTCGACCGGGTCGAGCACCAGCACGTCGGCGCCGTTGGTCAGCGCCGCCTCGGCCTGGGACTGCTGCTGGGCGGCGTCCTGGTCGGCGTTGCTGTACAGGACCTTGCAGTCGGGGCAGAGCTCCTCGACCTTGGCCTCGAACAGCGGCCGGTCCTGGGTCTCGTAGCGGGCGGTCTTCGTTTCCGGCAGCAGCAGGGCGATGTCGACGGGCTCGTCCCCGGCCGCGCCGGTGCCGTCGTCGTCGTCGCCGCACGCCGCCACGGCGGCCGCCAGGGCCAGGGCCAGGGCCGGTGCCATCGCCCGGCGGGCGCGTCTCGATCGGGACACGGAGCACTCCCTTCGATGGGTGACCGATGCCACCGTAGGGACGAGGCCGTGAACGAGGCATCAACATCGGCGCCCGCCCGTGAACGAGTCGTGAACGGCGCCGGCCCGACCGGCGTCAGGGCGCCTCGAAGCGGTAGCCCAGCCGGGGCTCGGTGACGATGAGGGTGGGGCCGTCCCCGTCGAGCTTGGCCCGCAGGCGCCGGACGTAGACCCGGAGGTACTCCGTCTCCCGCTCGTAGCCGGGACCCCACACGTTGCGGAGGAGCGAGGCATGGGTCTGGAGGGCGCCCCGGTGGACGGCCAGCTCCCGCAGCAGCGACAGCTCGGTGGGCGTCAGGTGGATCCGCTCGCCGGCCTTGGTCACCGACCCGGCGTCGAGGTCGATGACGACGTCGCCGGCCACGATGCGCCCCGGTCCCTCGGGGGTGGGCGTCGGGCGGGTGCGGCGCAGGGTGGCCGTGATGCGGGCCAGCAGCTCGTCGACGCCGAACGGCTTGGTCATGTAGTCGTCGGCCCCCAGGTTGAGGGCCCGCACCTTGTCGCCCTCGCCGGCCCGGGCCGACACGACGATGATGCCCACCGACGACCGCTCCCGCACGGCCCGGCACACCTCGAAGCCGTCGGTGCCGGGCAGCATCAGGTCGAGCAGCACGATGTCGGGGCGGACGGCGTCGGGGAGGTCGTCGCCCACCCGGTCGGCGGCGCCGTCACCCGAGGTGGCCACGTCGACGGCATAGCCCCGGACCACCAGGTTGGACCGCACGAGGTCGACGATGTTGGGGTCGTCCTCGACCAGCAGCACCCGGGTGGAGGGGGGACGGTCAGCCATCGTGACCGGGCAGCGTGAGCGTGAAGGACGCCCCCCGGCCGCCGACGGGCGGGTCCAGCGCCAGGGAGCCACCGTGGGCGCGGGCGATGCCCCGGGCGATGGCCAACCCCAGGCCGTGACCACCGGTGGGGGCGCCGGTGGTGTGGGGCTCGAACACGGCGGACGCCACGTCGGCGGGCACCCCCGGGCCGTCGTCGCGCACCCGCACCACGACCCCGTCCCCGGCGGCGGGCCCCGCCGTCACGTCCACGGGCGTGCCGGGTGGCGTGTGGCGCAGGGCGTTGTCGAGCAGGTTGACCAGCACCTGCTCGAGCCGGTCGTGGTCGGCCCACACCGGCCCCAGCCCGGGCGCCACCCGAACCACCACGCGCCCGGCGTCGCCGCCGGCCCCCACGGCGCAGGCCACGGAGGCGTCCAGCACGAGCCGGAGGTCGCACCAGTCCGGGTGGACCTGGAAGATGCCGGCCTCGATGGCCGAGGCGTCCAGCAGGTCCACCACCAGGCGCCGCATGCGGTCGGACTCGGCGGCGATGGTCCCCAGGAACCGGTCCTGCGTGGCCCGGTCCCACTCGACGTCGGGCTGGAGGAGCGTGTCGACGCAGCCGTGGACGGCGGTCAGCGGGGTGCGCAGCTCGTGGCTGAGCCGGGAGAGGAAGGACCGTTGCAGCCTCTGGGAGCGCCGCAGGGCCTCGGACTCCTGGTGGGCCCGCTCCAGGCCGGCCCGCTCGAGGGCGAGGCGCAGCGACCGGGTGACGTCGTGCAGGACGTCCTCGGTCGCGGCGCCCTCGTCGCTGTCGGCCCACCACGCGGCCAGTGCCGCCCTGCCGTCCGGGGCGTCGAAGGGGACGGCGTGGACCCGCCCCGCCGACACCGCCACCACGTGGGGCCGCTGCCGCCGGAGCGCCCCGTCGGCCGCGGCCAGGAGGTCCTCCACGGGGGCCGTGCCCAGCGTGGCCTGCCCGAGCGTGGCGGGCGGGGCGTCGTCGGCGGTCGCCCGGCGCACGACCGCCCCGCCGGCGCCCAGGGCGGCGCACAGCGCGGCCAGCGCCGGGTCGAGGCCCGTGGGCACCTGCTCGGGCCCGGCCAGCACCTCGAGCACGGCACGGATGGTCTCGAGCACCCGGTTGCGGCGCCGGGCCTCGTCGAGCAGCCGCTCCCGCTCGATCGAGGCGGCGGCGTGGGCGGCGTAGAGGCCGATCAGCTCCAGCTGGTCGGCGCGCGGCCGGCCCACCGTCCCGCCGTAGCCGGAGATGGTGCCGAGGACGCCGTCGCCGCCCACGATGGGCGTGGCCCACGAGCTGAGGACCCCGGTGGCGGCGGCTACGCCCGCCAGCGGCGCCCAGGTCGGGTCGGTCCGCACGTCCTCGGTCACCACCGTGGCGGCCGTGGCCGCCGCCACCCCCACCGGCCCGCCCGCGGCCCCGGTGGGCAGCGACGCCGTGGCCGCCGCCAACCCGGGGGGCAGGCCGACGGCGGCGGTCCGTCGCAGCCGCCGGCCGCCGGGCGGGTCGAGCAGGTGCACGCAGAGCGAGCCCTGGCCCAGGGCGGCGGCCAGGGCCGCGACCACCAGGGGGAGCGAGGTCGTGGGGGCGGCGGCCGACATCTGCCCCACCAGGCTGCCGAGCCGGCGGAGCTGGCGGCTGGCCGTCGACTCGATCTCGATGCCCGCCTGGAGGGCGACGACGTCGTCGGGGTGGACCTCGAGCGGCGACACGTCGGCCACGACCCGGCCCTGTCGCAGCACGACGATGCGGTCGGCGGCGTCGAACACGTGGTCGAGCTGGTGGGTGACGAGCAGCACCCCCGTGCCGAGGTCGCGCCGCTCCCGCACCGCCTCCAGCACCTTGGCCGCCTCCGTGCGACCCAGGGCCGCGGTGGGCTCGTCCAGGACGAGGAGGGCAGGATCGGCGGCCAGGGCCCGGGCCACGGCGATGGCCTGGCGCTGGCCACCGGACAGGGTGGCCACGGGGCGGCGGAGGTCGCCCACGTCGATCCCGAGCCGGTCGAGGGCGGCGCGAGCCTCCCGGTGGCGGTGGGCGGGCGCCAGGCCGCGCCGGTGCTCCCGGCCGAGGAAGAGGTTGGCGACCGTGTCGAGGTTGTCGCACAGCTCGACGTCCTGCCACACGACCTCGACGCCGGCCCGGCGGGCGTCGTCGACCCCGTGAGCCACCGGCACCCCCCGGACCAGGACGTCGCCCGCGTCGGGGTGGAGGGCCCCGCCGATGCACCGGCCCAGCGTGGATTTCCCGGCGCCGTTGTCGCCCACCAGGGCCACCACCTGCCCGGCGTCGACCCGGAGGGAGACGTCGGTGAGCACGGGGACCCCGCCGAAGCCCTTGGACACGTGGCGCACCGCCAGCAGCGGCTCCCGAGGGAGGGCGGCCGACGGCCGGTCCGGCACGGCCCGTGGCCGGGTGCGGCGAGGAGCGGCGACCGTCACGGGCCACAGTGTGCCCGGCCCCCGGGCGATCGACGCTCCCGGGCCCGGCCGGGGTTCGACCCCCCGAGGGCCGACTCCGTACAGTCCCGGAGATGGACCTCAACGGGATCTCTGCCATCGTCACCGGCGGCGCCTCCGGCCTCGGTGCCGCCACTGCTCGGCACCTGGCCGGGCGGGGTGCCCGGGTCGTGCTGGCCGACCTCGACCGCCAGGCCGAGAAGGGCGACGCCCTGGCCAAGGAGATCGGCGGCATGTTCGTCCCCACCGACGTGACCGACACCGGGAACGTCATCGCCGCCGTGGAGGCCGCCAGGGAGCTGGGTCCCGTCCGGGCGCTGGTCACCGCGGCGGGCATCGGTTGGGCGGCCCGCACGGTGGGCAAGGACGGTCGGTACGAGTCGGCCCACGACCTCGACGTGTTCCGGAAGGTGGTCGAGGTCAACCTGCTCGGCACGTTCGACTTCATCCGCATCGCCGCCACCGCCATGTCCCAGACCGATCCGCTGGCCGACGGCGAGCGTGGCGCGGTGGTCACGGTGGCCTCGGTCGCCGCCTTCGACGGCCAGATCGGCCAGGCCAGCTACTCGGCGTCGAAGGGCGGCGTGGTGGGCATGACGCTGCCCGTCGCCCGTGACCTCGCCGCCGTGGGCGTCCGCGTCAACTGCATCGCCCCGGGCCTCATCGACACGCCCATCTACGGCGAGGGCGAGGGGAGCGAGGCGTTCAAGGAGCGGCTCAAGCGGGACGTCCTCTTCCCCAAGCGCCTCGGCACGGCCGACGAGTTCGCCAGCATGGCGCTCGAGCTGCTGACCAACAGCTACATGAACGCCGAGGTCGTCCGGGTGGACGCCGGCGTGCGCATGCAACCCAAGTGACTCACGGGTGGCTGGTGCGGCCGGCCCGGCGACCCACCCAGGTGGGGTGGTCGGCGCCGGCCAGCAGCTCCTCGTCCCCCGCCGAGTCGCCGTAGGCCCACAGCTCGAAGGCGGTGCCGGGCCCGAAGCGCTCGTCGGCCCAGCGGCGCAGGCGCGCCACCTTCGCCGCGCCCCGGTTGTTGAGCCGGCCCTCGACGGCCCCGGTGAGCAGGCCGTCGGCGTCGGCCACCAGCTCGACGGCGAGGGCGGCGTCCAGCTCCAGGTGCTCGGCGACGGGGCGCAGGTAGGCGCCCAGCGAGGCCGACACGATCACCACGGCATGGCCCTCGGACCGGTGCCAGCGGACGCGCTCGAGCATCTCGGGCCGCAGGAGCTGCACCACGCTGGCCGCGTAGGCCCGGCCCAGGACGTCGACGTGGGCGGCGGGCCGCCCGCGGAACAGGTGGCCCACGGCGGCGACCTTGAGGGCGTCGCGGTCGCGGTGGCGGAGGGCGGCCCGGCACCCCGCCACCGCCAGCCGGGACGTCCCGCAGGCCTGGCGGAGGAACGGCACCAGCGTGTCCCGCGGGACCAGCGTGCCGTCGAAGTCGAAGGCGGCCACGCCGGGCCGTCCCGGGACCTCCATGGTCAGCCTCCCTCCCCCGCGGTCCACCGCGTCCCCGCCCCACCGGGGTCCGGCGTCCGGTACGGTACGCGGCCGTCGTGACCTGGACGGACGGCGGTTGGAGTCAGCGTGCCCGGCATCCTCAAGGAGTTCAGGGACTTCATCTCCCGGGGGAACGTCGTCGACCTCGCCATCGCCGTGGTCCTCGGCACGGCGTTCACCGCCATCGTCACCGCCGTGGTGGAGGGCCTACTCACGCCGCTCATCGGCATGATCGTGGGGCGCGACTTCCGCGACATGACCTTCACCCTGAACGACAGCACCTTCGACTACGGCGCCGTGGTCAACGCCGTCATCTACTTCCTGTCGGTGGCGGCAGTGGTCTTCTTCCTGGTGGTCAAGCCGCTCGATGTGCTGAGGGAGCGGCGGCGAGGGGAGGAGGCCGGCGAGGAGCCCTCGGCCGAGGCGGCCGTGCTGGTGGAGATCCGCGACCTGCTCCGGGCCCAGGTGGCGGCCAGTGATCCGCCGGCCGGCACCCCGGTGCCTCCGCCCCAGCCGCCCCGGGCCGACGAGCCGCCGTCGACGGCGGG
Organism: Acidimicrobiales bacterium; assembly: GCA_036279475.1. Lineage (GTDB taxonomy): Bacteria > Actinomycetota > Acidimicrobiia > Acidimicrobiales > VFJN01 > ZC4RG19. The sequence continues at coordinate 14,932 of DASUJB010000025.1, forward strand.
CTGGTGAGGCGAGGCGGGATCAGCCACCGACCTGGCCGCTGAGGTAGAGCTGCTCGCCCAGCGTGGCCACCAGCTCGAGCTGGGCCTCGAGCCAGTCCACGTGCTCCTCCTCCGAGGTCAGCATGTCGGCCAGCATCTCCCGCGTCCCGTTGTCGCCCAGCTCGACGCAGAGGGCGATGCCCCGGTTGAACCGCTCGACCGCCATCCGCTCGGTGTCGAGGTCGATGCGCAGCTGCTCGACCGGCTCCTCGCCCAGCCGGACCGCTCCCAGCCGTTGCAGGTTGGGCATGCCCTCGAGGTAGAGGATCCGCTCGATGATCCGGTCGGCGTGGCGCATCTCGTCGATCGACTCGTGGTGGGTGTGGTCGGCCAGGCGGCCGTAGCCCCAGTTCCGCTGCATCTTGGCGTGGCCGAAGTACTGGTTGACGGCCGTCAGCTCGGCGGTGAGCACCTCGTTGAGGAGCTCGACGACCTCGGGTCTGCCCTGCATTCTCGAAGGACCTCCGGGTTGGCTCGGCACGTGCCGGCGCACCCGGGGTTCAGGCGGCCGGCTCGACGGGCTCTCCCCCGGTGACCGTGGCGAGGAGCGTGCCGATGCTAGGCCGGCAGCCGCCGCACCCCGTGCCGGCCCCGCACCGATCGCCGACGTCCTCGACGCTGGCCGCACCGGCGGCGACGGCGTCCCGGATGCGGCGGTCGGACACGACCTGGCAGTGGCAGACGATCACGGCCTCGACCTCCCGGCGGCACCGCCCCGGCCGGCCTCGCGCCCCGGCCCCGTGGACCGCCCTGCACCAAGCGAGCCCCTCATGTAGCGATAAGCTTGCCTTATATCAGGTGGGTGCTGTCAAGGGGGCGCGATGGTCCCGCTCTCCGGGCGACCGCCGGTGGTGCACTAGCGTCCCGGCGCATGCACGTGGTGATCGTCGGCTGCGGGCGCGTCGGCTCGGGCCTGGCTCGCATCATCGAGGACAACGACCACACGGTCGCCGTCGTCGACAAGTCGGCCACCGCCTTCCGTCGCCTGGATCCCGGCTTCTCCGGTCGCCAGGTGGTGGGCGTGGGCTTCGACCGCGACCGCCTGGAGGAGGCCGGCATACGGGAGGCGGCCGCCATCGCCGCCGTCACCAACGGCGACAACTCCAACATCCTCACCGCCCGGGTGGCCCGGGAGACCTTCGGTGTCGAGCGGGTGGTCGCCCGCATCTACGACCCGCGGCGGGCCGTCATCTACGAGCGCCTCGGCATCCCCACCATCGCCACCGTGCAGTGGACGATCGACCGGGTCCTCCGCAAGCTCGTCCCCGACGTCGCCGACGACGACTGGGTCGACCCCAGCGCCCGCGTGGCCGTGGTCGAGCGGACCGTGGCGGCCAGCTGGGCCGGTCGCCCGCTGGGCCGGATCGAGATCGCCGGCGTGGCCCGGGCGGTGGCGGTGAGCCGCATGGGGGTGGCCCAGGTGGCGAGCCCCGACCTCGTCACCCAGGACGGCGACGTGGTCTACCTCGCCGTCGCCGTGGACCGTACCGACGACCTCGACCGTCACCTGGCCGCCGGTGTCGGCACGCCAACCTGAGCCCCGCGGGGCACCGAGCCAGGGGAGAGCCCTCACGTGAAGGTCGTGATCGCCGGCGGCGGGGCCGTCGGCACGTTCATCGGCGGAGAGCTGCAGGACGTCGGACACGAGGTCCACATCATCGAGCACGACGAGGACCGGGTGCGGCGGATGCGGGCGGTGGGCGAGCCGGTCGGCGCCACCTGGCACGTGGCCGACGCCTGCGAGGTGACCAGCCTGCGCGCCATCGGGCTCGACGACACCGACGTCGTCGCCGCCGTCACGGGTGACGACGAGGACAACCTGGTCATCAGCCTGCTGGCCAAGCAGGAGTTCGCGGTCCCCCGCGTCGTGGCCCGGGTCAACAACCCCAAGAACGAGTGGATGTTCAACGAGAACTGGGGCGTCGACGTGGCCGTCTCCACCCCGCACCTGCTCACGGCCCTCGTCGAGGAGGCCGTCAGCGTGGGCTCGCTGGTGCGCCTGCTGTCGTTCGAGGGGGGCCGCGCCACCCTCATCGAGGTCACGCTGGCCACCGACAGCTCGGCCGCCGAGCGCGACATCATGTCCCTCGACTTCCCGCGGGACTCCACGGTGGTGGCGGTGCTGCGCGACGAGCGGGTGGTGGTGCCCCGGGGCGACACCCGCCTCCACGCCGGTGACGAGGTGCTGGTCCTCGTCACCTCCGAGAGCATCGACGAGGTCCGCGAGATCCTCACCGGCGCCTGACGCCGGGGCTCAGGTCACCCGCCGGTGCAGCCGGCCTCCCAGGTAGAGGGCCCCGGGCTGGGTGGCCCCGGTGGGGAGCAGCACCACCACGACCTCCCTCTGGCCGGTGGCGGGATCGGTGCCCATCGCGGTGAGGGAGGGCCCCGCCCGCCCCGTGGGCTCGACGCCGAGCACCGTCGGTCCCAGGCCGAGGGCTTGCAGGACACCCGACGGCTCCGTCCGCAGGTGGAGGCGACCGTCCTCGACGGCCACCGTCACCCGCTGGTGCAGGCGCTCGTAGGTGCCTCCCGCCGCGCCCAGGTCCGCGGCCGTGGCCGCGGCCGGGGAGTCGCCCACGGGGTCGCTCGGGTCGGGGGCGGTGACGTCGAGGAGGTCGGCGGCCACGTGGCCCATCAGCGCCTGGGCCAGCACCCCGCCCCGGGGGCTGTTGGCCAGCACGCACAGCGCGAAGCGGCGCTCGGGCACCAGGCGGAGGGCGGCCCTCTGGCCGAAGGTGTCGGCGTCGAGGCCCAGCGAGGTCAACGTGCCCCACGGGCGCACCGTCCAGCCCAGGGCCTGCGCCTCGCCGGGGATCGGCGTGTCGGCGTGGAGGCGCTGCATGTCCTCGACGGCGACGGGGGCGAGGAGCTCCTCGCCCGACGGGCCCCGGCCGTGGTCGAGGTGGAGCCGGGCCAGCGCCAGCAGCTCGGCGGCCGGGGCCACCACGCCACCCATCGGGCCGTTGGCCCGGGTGAGGGTCCACCGGGGCTGGCGGCTGGGGGGCTCCTCCACGGTGTGGCGGTGCCCCACGGCCACGCTGTGCAGCAGCGCATGCTGGGGGAGGGTGACCGTGGCCCGGCAGCCCAGGGGCCGGGTCAGGCGGCGGCGCAGCACCCTGTCGAAGTCGTCACCGGTCGCGGCCTCGAGGAGCCGGCCGAGCACGCCGTAGCCGGTGTTGCAGAAGCTGTAGGCCTCGTCCGGCGGGTGGAGCTGACCGAGGCCGGCCAGGGTGGCGACGTAGCGGCCGAGGGCGTCGGCGTTCCAGCCGGTGTCCACCAGGTGGTCGCCTTCGATCCCACTCGTGTGGGTGAGGAGGTGGCGGGGCGTGATCTCGATGGTGGCGCCGGGGTCGGCGACCGAGAACTCCTGCAGCTGGGCCCGCACCGGTTCGTCCAGCGCCACGACGCCGGCGTGCACGGCCTGCATGACCAGGGTGGCCGTGTACACCTTGGTGATCGACCCGATCTGGAAGAGCGTGCCGGGCAGGACGGCCGCACCCGTCGCCACGTTGGCGACCCCCCAGCTGGCGACGTGGGCGTCCCCGTCGAGCAGGACGCCGCACGCCGCGCCGGGGATCCCCAGGTCGGCAGCCAGCTCCCGGAGGAGGTGGTCGAGTCGCGACCGGTAGCTGTCGAGCGTCGCCATGCGCCCGCGCACGGTAGCCGTGGCGGGCCGGCGAGGCGGCGGCTGCGGTGACCGCTAACCTCGTGGGCTGCCATGAGCACCCGTCGCCTCATCGTCGCCGCCCTCCTCTGCGGCCTCGCCATCCTGGTGGCCTTCACGGTGCAGATCACCCTGGCGAGCTGAGACCCGGACCACGGCCGGGCGCCGCCCGCGGCGATCGGGGCACGCCCGGCCGGCCGGTAGAGTCCCCCCAACGGCCCCATCGAGCACCACGGAGGTGGTCCCCACGGCCGATCACTTCGATGTCGTCGTCATCGGCGGCGGGCCCGGCGGCTACGCCACCGCCCTGTACGGTGCCAGCGCCGGGCTCGACGTCGCGCTGGTGGAGAAGCGCTGGCTGGGGGGCACCTGCCTCAACGTCGGGTGCATCCCTGCCAAGGAGCTGCTGGAGACGGCGGCCGTCTACCGCACGGTCACCGAGGCGGCCGCCTTCGGGGTGGGCGCCGGCCAGCCCCAGCTCGACTGGTCGGTCACCCAGGAGCGCAAGCAGGCGGTGGTGGACGAGCTCGTCGGCGGCATCGCCCAGCTCCTCAAGGGGCGCAAGGTCACCGTGTACGACGGCTACGGGAGGGTGGGCCGCAAGGTCACGGTGTACGACGGCTACGGCCGCCTGCACGCCGGTCGCGCCGTCTCGGTCGACCCCAACGACGGGTCCGAGCGGTTCGAGCTGAGCGCCGACGCCGTGGTGGTGGCGGCCGGCTCCGAGACGCGGACCATCCCCGGCTTCGACGTCGACGGCGAGGTGGTCATGACGTCGGACGAGGTGCTGTCGATGCCCCACGTGCCCGGCACGGCCGTGGTCATCGGCGGGGGCGCCATCGGCTGCGAGTTCGCGTCGATGATGGCGGACCTCGGGAGCCGGGTCACCGTGCTCGAGGCCCTCCCCAAGATCCTGCCCGGCTGCGACAAGGACGTCACCGCCGTGGTGGAGCGCTCCTTCCGCAAGCGGGGCATCGAGGTCCGCACCGGCGTCCAGGTCACCGGCCACGAGCGGGGCGACGGCGGCACGGCCGTCACCGTCAAGGGGGCCGACCCCATCAAGGCCGACGTCGTGGTGGTGTCCGTCGGTCGCCGGCCCGCCACCGCCGACCTCGGCCTCGGGGGCACGGCGGTCGAGCTCGACCAGCGGGGCTTCGTGGTCGTCGACGAGGCGTGCCACACCGGCGAGGAGGACGTGTGGGCGGTGGGCGACTGCATCGCCACCCCCCAGCTCGCCCACGTGGGCTTCGCCGAGGCCATGGTGGCCATCCGGGGGATCCTCGGCGAGGATCCCGTCCCCGTCGACTACGGCAAGGTGCCGTGGGGCATCTACTGCCGGCCGGAGGGGGCCTTCGCCGGCCACAGCGAGCAGTCGGCCCGGGAGGCCGGCTTCGACGTGGTGACCGCCAAGCACCGCTTCAGCGCCAACAGCCGGGCCAAGATCATCGGCGAGCAGGACGGCTTGGTGAAGGTCATCGCCGAGAAGCGGCCCGACGGCACCGCGGGCACCATCCTCGGCGTGCACATGGTCGGTCCGTGGGCGACCGAGCAGCTCGGCCAGGGCTACCTGGCTGTGAACTGGGAGGCGACCGTCGGCGACGTGGCCGCCTTCATCCAGCCCCACCCGACGCTCTCGGAGCTCTTCGGCGACACGGTGCTGGACCTGGCGGGGCGGCGCCTCCACTGATGCCCGTCCCCGTCCCCGCCCGCGGGGCGCAGCGCTGCGCCCCGCACGACACGGAGGCTCAGGCCTGATGGCCGACATCCAGATGCCCCAGCTCGGCGAGACCGTCACCGAGGGGACGATCACCAAGTGGTTCAAGTCGGTGGGCGACCAGGTGGCCGAGGACGAGCCGCTCTTCGAGGTGTCGACGGACAAGGTCGACTCCGAGGTGCCCTCGCCGGTGAGTGGCACCCTGACCGAGATCCTCGTGGAGGAGGGCGACACGGTCGACGTCGGTGCCGTGCTGGCACGGGTGGGCGACGCTCCCGCCGAGAGTGCCCCGGCCGGTGGTCGGGCCGCGGCTGCCGAGGACACGGCCGCCGAGGACACGGCCACCGAGGAGACGGCGGCCACCGAGCAGCCGGCCGGTGGCCGGGCCGCGACCGCCGAGGAGGCCGTCGGGGGCGAGGGCGGCACGGCCCGGGACGGGCAGGACCGGGCGGGGGCGGCGGCCGCGGGTTCCCTGGCGCCGCCGGCCGAGGCCGCGCCCGAGGGCCCCGCCCAGCCCGCCACGCCCGCCCCCGCCGCCGAGCAGCCGGCCCCCGGTCCCGGCCAGGCGCCCGCACCTGCGCCGACCTCCCCGCCGACCTCGGGCGCGGACGGCGACGGCCTGCTCCTGTCGCCCGTGGTGCGCCGGCTCGTCAGCGAGAACGGCCTCGACCCGGCCACCATCCCCGGCACCGGCCCCGGCGGGCGCCTCACCCGCAACGACGTGCTGGCCGTGCTGGACAAGGCCGGTGGGGCCGCTCCCGCCCCCGGGGCGACGCCGGCCACGGCCGCCCCTCCGGCTCCCGCCGCCCCCGCGGTGGCCGCCCGCCCGGCGGCTGCCCCCGCCCCGCCGGCTCCCCGGCCGGCGACCGCCGCTCCCCGGCCGGCGGTCCGCCCCGGCGAGCGCGACACCGTCGTGCCCCACACCAACATGCGCCGCCGCACGGCCGAGCACATGGCACGGTCGAAGGCCACGTCGGCGCACGTGTACGCCTCGATCGAGGTCGACTTCGAGAACGTGGAGCGGGTGCGCCGGGCGGAGAGGGAGGCCTTCCGGGCCGCCGAGGGGTTCAGCCTGACCTACCTGCCCTTCGTCGCCCGCGCCGTGATCGACGCCATCCACTCGTACCCCTCGGTCAACGCCAGCTTCGGCGAGGACGAGCTGGTGGTGCACAACTACGTCGACCTCGGCATCGCCGTCGACCTCGACTTCGAGGGCCTCATGGTGCCGGTGGTCCACGACGCCGACGGCAAGCGCCTGCGGGCGATCGCCCGCGAGGTCAGCGACCTGGCCCGCAGGGCCCGGTCGCGCCAGCTGGGCCCCGACGACATCGCCGGGGGCACGTTCACCATCACCAACCCGGGCCCCTTCGGCACCACGATGACGCTGCCCATCATCAACCAGCCGCAGGTGGCGATCGTCTCCACCGACGGGGTGCGGCGGCGCCCGGTGGCGGTCGACCTGCCGGACGGCAGCGAGGGCATCGCCATCCACTCGGTGGGCAACATCACCCTGACGTGGGACCACCGGGCGTTCGACGGTGCCTACGCGGCCGCCTTCCTGCGAGAGGTGCAGGAGGTCCTGGAGACCCGGGACTGGGTGGCGGAGCTGGCCTAGGCCGAGCCATGACCCTCCGCGTGCGCTGGCTCGGGCGGGTTCCCTACCGCGAGGCGTGGGCGCTCCAGCGTGCCCTGCACGAGCGGTCGCCCGACGACCACGTCCTGCTGCTGGAGCACCCGCACGTCTACACGCTGGGCGTGCGGGCCGACCTTCGCCACGTCCTGGTCCCGCCGGCCGAGGTCGGCGCCGAGCTCGTGCGCACCGACCGCGGCGGGGACGTGACCTACCACGGCCCCGGTCAGCTCGTCGGCTACCCGATCGTGTCGCTCCCCGCCAAGCGGGGAGGCCGGCACGGCATGGCCGACACGGTCGCCTACGTCCGCTCCGTCGAGCAGCTCCTGATCGACTCGCTGGCCGAGGTGGGCCTGCCCGGTGCCGGCCGGTTGCGCGAGCACCCGGGGGTGTGGGTCGATCCCGACGGCGACGACCCCCGCAAGATCGCCGCCATCGGCGTGCGGCTCACCCGGGGCCGGTCGATGCACGGCTTCGCCCTCAACGTGGCGCCCGACATGCGCTACTGGCGCCACATCGTGCCCTGTGGCATCCCCGACAAGGGGGTCACGTCGCTGGCCGAGGAGGGCCTCGACGTCTCCCTCCGGACCGTCACCGAGGTCGTCGCCCGGCGGGCCGCCGCGCTGTGGGGTGACCTGTCGGGCGACGGCGGGCCGGTCGACCTCCGCGGCGTCGCCTGGCGGCACCGCCCTGACGACCTGGCCCCGTTCAGCCGCGGCCGGGGTCCCGGGCGCGCCGTCTCGGCCGGTGGCCGGGTGGTCGACGACGGCCGGGGGGAGGCCACGGTCGAGGGGGAGCCCCCGGCCGGAGGGGAGGTGGCGGTCCGGCTCCACGGTCGGCTGGCCGAGGCGGGCGTGACCGAGGGCCTGGCCATCACCGGTCGCAAGCCGCCGTGGCTCCGGGCGACGTTCCGCACCGACCCGTCCTACCTCCGCCTCGAGCGCACGATGCGGGACCTCGACCTGGTGACCGTGTGCCAGGAGGCCGGCTGCCCCAACATCTACGAGTGCTGGGGGCGGGACGGCACGGCCACGTTCATGATCAACGGCGAGCGGTGCACCAGGGCCTGCGGGTTCTGCCTGGTCGACACCCGGCACCCCCGGCCCCTCGACCCCGGCGAGCCCGACCGGGTGGCCGAGGCAGTGGAGCGCATGGGCCTGGCCTTCGCGGTGGTGACGGCCGTCGCCCGCGACGACCTGGCCGACGGTGGCGCCGAGGGGTTCGCCCGCACCATCGGTGCCATCCGCCGGCGGACGCCCGCCACCCAGGTCGAGGTGCTGATCCCGGACTGCAAGGGCGACGAGGCCGCGCTGGCGACGATCTTCGCGGCCCGGCCGGACGTGCTCAACCACAACGTCGAGACCGTCCCCCGGCTGCAGCGGGCCGTGCGGCCGTCGGCCGGCTACGCCCGCAGCCTGGCCGTGCTGGCGCGGGCCAAGGAAGCGGGCCTCACCACCAAGTCCGGCCTGATCGTCGGCATGGGCGAGGACGACGACGAGGTGGCGTCCACCCTGGCCGACCTGCGGGCCGTGGGCGTGGACATCGTGACCATCGGCCAGTACCTGCGGCCCACCACCCACCACCTGCCCGTCGCCCGGTGGGTCGAGCCGGCGACGTTCGAGCGCTACGCCCGGGTGGGGGAGGCGATGGGGATCCCCCACGTGGAGTCGAGCCCCCTCACCCGCTCGAGCTACCACGCCCGGCAGGCGGCCGGCTCGTCGTCGGCAGCCGTGCCCGCGGGTGCCCGGCCGGCCTGAGCCCGGTCCGTAGACTCGGCGGGTGCTCGCCGAACGCGTCGACCGGGCCCGTGCCCGCATGGCCGAGGTGGGGGTGGACGTGCTGTGCCTGTCGGTCGGCCCCGACCTGCCCTACCTCACGGGGTACACGGCCATGCCGCTCGAGCGGCTGACCATGCTGGTGCTGCCCGCCGACGGCCAGGCCACGCTGGTGGTGCCGGCGCTCGAGGCGCCCCGCGTCGTCGAGCGGCCCGAGGTGTTCCGGCTGCGGCCGTGGGACGAGGTCGAGGACCCCGTGGCCATCGTCGCCCGCCTGGTGGGCCGGGCCGGCACGGTGGGGGTCGGCGACCACACCTGGGCCCGGTTCGTGCTCGACCTCCAGGCTGCCCTCCCCGCCGCCCGGTTCACGCGGGCCAGCGTGGTGACGGGGCCGTTGCGGGCCGTCAAGGACGGGACCGAGGTGGAGGCGCTGCGCCGGGCGGCCCAGGCGGTGGACCGGATCGTCGCCGACCTCCAGGCCGGCCGGATCCCCCTCGTGGGGCGGACCGAGGCGGAGGTGGCGGCCGACCTGGGCCGTCGCATCGTCGAGGAGGGCCACCAGCGCGTCAACTTCGCCATCGTGGCGGCCGGCGAGAACGCGGCCAGCCCCCACCACGAGCCGGGCGACCGGACCGTCCGGGCCGGCGAGGTGGTGCTGTGCGACTTCGGCGGCACCATGGCCGCCCC
>DASUJB010000026.1:0-19014 GCA_036279475.1 Acidimicrobiales bacterium
CGGCCGACCGCAACCCCGAGCTGCCCGACCGCCACCGCGAGGGGCGGCCGGCCTCGGTCGAGGTCGCCGAGGCGGTGCTGGTGCCCAAGCTGCCCCCCCGCCCCCGCATCGGCGACACCATCCCGGCCGAGGCGCTCCGCCCCCCGGCACGTGACGCCGACGACGAGGCGGCCGCCGGACGCAAGCGACGGCGGCGCCGTGGCGGGCGTGGCCGGTCGAGCGCCAGGGCGACCACCGGTCCCGAGACCCCCGACCGCTCCGGTCCCCGGGGCCGGGCCCAGGGCACGGACCGGCCGGTCGAGGCAGTCATCGCCCACGAGCCCACGGAGCTGGACGAGGAGACCCTCGAGCGCCGGCGGGGCCGTGAGCGCAAGGGGCGTGCCGTCGGTCGCTACTCGATGTGCGTGCACGTCGGTCCCACCGCTACGCAGATCGCCGTGCTCGAGGGCCGTTCGCTCATCGAGCACTACGTCTCGCGACCCTCCGACGACGTGTCCCAGATCCACGGCAACGTGTACCTGGCGCGGGTCCAGAACGTGCTGCCGGGCATGGAGGCGGCCTTCGTCGACATCGGGACGCCCAAGAACGCCGTGCTCTACCGGGGCGACGTCCACTACGACCCCGAGGACCTCGAGCGGTCACCCCGGTCGGGTGGCCGGCCCCGCATCGAGGAGGTCCTCAAGGCCGGCCAGACGATCCTCTGCCAGGTCACCAAGAACCCCATCGGGGCCAAGGGGGCCCGGCTGACCCAGGAGGTCTCCCTGCCGGGCCGGTTCGTGGTGCTCATCCCCAACTCCTCGACCTACGGCATCTCCAAGCGCCTGCCCGACGACGAGCGCAAGCGCCTGCGGCAGATCCTCGACCGGGCGAAGCCGGACGAGCACGGCGTGATCGTCCGCACCGCGGCCGAGAACGTGACCTCCGAGGAGATCGAGGACGACGTCCGCCGGCTCCTGGATCAGTGGGCACAGATCGAGGCCCTGGCCAAGCGCTCGAAGGCCCCCACGCTCCTCTACCGGGAGCCCGACATGGCCGTGCGGGTGATCCGCGAGGAGTTCAGCCAGGACTACCGCAGCGTCCTCATCGACGACCACGACCTCTACACGGCGGTGCGCGACTACGTGGCCTCGATCAGCCCCGAGTTCGCCGACCGGGTCGAGTACTACGACCCCGAGGCGGAGGCGCTGCCGCTCTACGAGCGCCAGCACGTGCACGAGCAGATCCACCGGGCCCTCGACCGCAAGGTGTGGCTGCCCTCGGGGGGGTCGCTCATCATCGAGCACACCGAGGCCCTCACCGTCATCGACGTCAACACCGGCAAGAACGTGGGCCGGTCGAGCCTCGAGGAGACGGTGTTCAAGAACAACCTGGAGGCGGCGGTCGAGATCGCCCGCCAGCTCCGCCTGCGCGACGTGGGCGGCATCATCGTCGTCGACTTCATCGACATGGAGAGGCCGGCCAACCGCGACGAGGTCGTCCGGGTGTTCCGCGACGCCCTGTCGAGGGACAAGACGCGGACCCAGGTCTTCGACATCTCCGAGCTCGGCCTGTGCGAGATGACCCGCAAGCGCATCGGCGAGGGCCTCCTCGAGTCGTTCACCCAGCGCTGCCCGGAGTGCGAGGGGCGGGGCGTGATCGTGGACCGGGAGCTCCTGCCCGAGTGAGGCCGGGGCCCGAGTGGCCCGGGCCACCGGGGCCCGGGTAGGCTGGCACGTCCCCCACCAGGTAGCCAGCGCCCCCGGGCGTGCCGACGAGGCAGGTCGCATGTACGCAGTCATCAAGAGCGGCGGCAAGCAGTACAAGGTCGAACAGGGCCAGACGCTCGACGTCGAGCTGGTCGGCACCGGGGACGACGGCCGCGTCGAGCTCACCCCCGTGCTGCTGGTGGACGGCGAGACCGTCCTCGCCGGGCCGGGGGCCCTGGGGGCGGCCAAGGTCACGGCCAGGGTCGTGGGCCAGGCCAAGGGACCCAAGGTCACGGGGTTCACCTACAAGAACAAGAGCAACGACCGCCGGCGCTGGGGTCACCGCCAGCGCTACTCGACCATCGAGATCACGGGCATCTCCGCAGGCTGAAGGAGGCCGACGACATGTCGAAGACCAAGGGCGCCGGCTCCACCAAGAACGGTCGCGACTCGCACGCCAAGCGCCTCGGCGTCAAGGTGTTCGACGGCACGGCCGTGTCGGCCGGGTCCATCATCGTGCGCCAGCGCGGCACCCGGTTCCACCCCGGCGAGAACGTGGGGCGGGGCGGCGACGACACCCTGTTCGCCCTGGCCGACGGGAAGGTCAAGTTCGGCCAGCGCCGGGGGCGCAAGCTCGTCGACATCCTCCCCACCGACTGACCACGCCCCGTCAGGGGCACCACAGGGCCGGGACGCCACGGGGCCGGGACGGCTGGCGCTCAGCGCGGTCCCCGGTCCAGCACCGGGGCGTGGAGCTGGCGCTTCAGGGCCACCGTCGCCGCCCGCGCCTTGCCCGTCAACGGAGCCAGCGCCCCGAGGGCCGCGGGCACCAGGGCGTCGAGGGGGGCGACGTCGGCGACGATGCCCGCCTGCCGGGCGGCGGGGCCGTCGTAGCGCCGGCCCGTCAGCAGGGCCTCCTCGGCCAGCGCCTGGCCCATCCGGTGGACGAGGAAGGCGAGCATCCCGGGGTGGAGGCGCATCCCCAGGTCGATCTCGGGGAGGCAGAACCAGCCCCGGTCGGCGCGCATCACGCGCCGGTCGTGGGCCAGGGCGAGCATGGCTCCGATGCCGAAGGCGTGGCCGTTCACGGCGGCCGCCGTCGGTACGGGGAAGGTCAGCAGGCGGGTCAGCAGCAGCACCGAGCGGTCGACGAACGCCGTCAGGTCGTCACCGGCCAGCGCGCCGAGGAAGTCGAGGTCGAACCCGTCGGAGTAGTGCCTCGCCGTCCCGGTGGTGACCAGGGCCGTGGCCGTCTCGCTGGCGGCGACGACGTCGAGCGCGGCGTGGAGCTCCTCGACGAACACGGCGTCGAAGGCGTTGATCTCCCGGTCGAGCCGTACGACGGCGGCGCCGCCCACCCAGTCGATGTCCATCGCCCCTCCGCGGGTCGCTCGCTGGCCGGTGGCGGCCCGACCGTATCGCCCCGGGGGGACGGCGCCGCCGGTCACCGGTTCGCAGCAGGAGGTGCCGGCCGTCATACTCACCTGGCGTGGCGCAGTTCGTCGACGAGTCCAACCTGCACGCCAAGGCGGGTGACGGCGGCGCCGGCGCCGTCGCCTTCCGGCGCGAGGCGCACGTGGCCAAGGGCGGTCCCGACGGTGGCGACGGGGGATCGGGGGGCGACGTGTGGCTCGTGGCCGACGCCAATGTGGCGTCGCTGCTGTCCTTCCGCGACCGCCCGTTCCGCCGGGCCGGCGACGGGACCCACGGCGGTGGCAAGCGCCGGCACGGCCGGCGTGGCGAGGACGTCGAGGTGCCGGTGCCCCCGGGCACGACCGTGCGCGACCGGGACGGCGAGGTCCTGGCCGACCTGGTGCACCCGGGCGACCGCTACCTCGCGGCCCGGGGTGGGCGCGGCGGGCGGGGGAACGCCCGCTTCCTGTCGAACCGGCGCCGCGCCCCCGCCTTCGCCGAGCAGGGGGAGGAGGGCGAGGAGCGGTGGCTGCGGCTCGAGCTCAAGCTGCTGGCCGACGTGGCGCTGGTCGGGTTCCCCAACGTCGGCAAGTCCACCCTGATCAGCGCCATCTCCACGGCCAGGCCCAAGGTCGCCGACTACCCGTTCACGACCCTGGAGCCCAACCTGGGCGTCGTCCGCCTGGACGACGGGTTCGAGTACGTGGTCGCCGACGTCCCCGGGCTCATCGAGGGCGCCGCGGAGGGACGGGGCCTCGGGCACCGGTTCCTGCGGCACGTGGAGCGGGCCCAGGTGCTGTGCCTGATGCTCGACCTGGCCCCGGCGGCGGAGCGCACCCCGCCGGCGCAGCTCGACGTGCTGGAGCGGGAGCTGGGCGCCTACCGGCCCGAGCTCCTCGAGCGGGAGCGGGTCGTCGTCGGCAGCCGGGCCGACCTGGCCGCCCCCGGTGCCGGGGGGCCGGGGCAGGGCCTGGGTGGCGTGCCGCTCGACCTGCGGGTCTCCGCGGTCACCGGCGAGGGCGTGGCCGAGCTGCGGGGTCGGCTGGCGCAGGCCGTGCGCCGGGCCCGAGCGCGGCAGCCCGCCACCGGCCAGTTCGTCGTCCACCGCCCGGCGACCGAGGGCTACACCGTGTCCCGCGCCGGCGACGGTTGGGTGGTGGAGGGCCGGGCGGCACGCCGGGCCGTCAACCTGTCCGACCTCACCCGCCACGACGCCCTGGAGGAGGCCCACCGCCGCCTGCGCCGGCTGGGGGTCGACCGGGCCCTGGCCCGGGCCGGCGCCCGCCCGGGCGACCGGGTGCGCATCGGTGACCTGGAGCTCGACTACGAGGACGAGGACGCCCTGGGATGATCGTGGTGGCCAAGGTGGGCACGTCGTCGATCACCCGCGACGGGGGCGAGGTCGACGCTGCCGCCGTGCGGAAGTTCTGCGGGGAGGTCGCCCGCCTCCGGCGCGCCGGGCACCGCGTCGTGGTGGTGACCAGCGGGGCCATCGCTGCCGGCCTACCGGCCCTGGGGATGGCGACGGCCCGCCCCCGGGACGCCGTCACCCTCCAGGCGGCCTCGGCGGTGGGGCAGAGCCGGCTGATGCGGGTCTACGACACGGCGCTGGCCGAAGGGGGGCTGGTAGGGGGCCAGGTGCTGCTGGCACCCCTCGACTTCATGGTGCGCCAGCAGTACCTCCACGCCCGGTCGACCCTCACCCGGCTCCTGGAGCTGGGCGTGGTGCCGGTCGTCAACGAGAACGACGCCATCGCCGACGACGAGATCCGCTTCGGCGACAACGACCGCATGGCTGCCCTGGTGGCACACCTCATCGGTGCCGACCTGCTGGTGCTGCTGACGGACCAGCCCGGCCTCTTCACCGCCGACCCCCGCTTCGACGCCCAGGCTTCCCTCATCGAGGAGATCGTCGAGGTCGACCAGAGCCTCGAGGCGATGGCTGGCGGCGTGGGATCGGAGCGGGGGAGCGGCGGCATGGCATCCAAGCTGGCGGCGGCCAAGATCGCCGCCTGGTCGGGGGTGCGGGCCGTCATCGCCCACGCCCACCGGGAGGACGTGCTGGTGGACGCGGTGGCCGGCAACGGCGGCGTGGGGACGGTGGTGGTGCCGAGGAACCGCCGGCTGCCGGCCCGCAAGCTGTGGATCGCCTTCGCCGTGGGATCGTCGGGCACGGTGGTCGTCGACGCCGGGGCCAAGCTGGCCTTGTTGGAGCGGGGGGTGTCGCTGCTGGCCGCCGGGGTCACGGGGGTGAAGGGCAGCTTCGAGCCCGAGGACGCCGTGGAGATCGCCGGTCCCGACGGCAGCGTGTTCGCCAAGGGGCTCTGCCGGCTCGACGCCGCCGGGCTGCGCGAGGTGGCCGGGCGGCACACCTACGAGCTGCCGGACGGCATCCCCCACGAGGTGGTGCACCGCGACGACCTCGTCGTCCTCCCCTGAGCCCCACCGGGCGCCGGCCGGTTCCCACCCCGCGGGCGCCGTACCTCCCACCCCGGCCCCGGCCCCGGCCGTGCCGCTGGTCGCCTTCCTCGCCGCCCTGGCCCTGGGGGTGGTGGCCCGGGCGTGGATGCTGGCCGGGCGGGACGTCGTGGTGTGGGCCGACTCGAGGGACCTCCTCGCCACCTCCCGGTCGTCGTGGACGAGCCTCGGCCTGTGGGCCGGTCCCCGGCCGCCCGGGGTGCCGGTCGTGCTCAAGGTGCTCGGTGGCGACCTCCACCGGGCCGTCGTCGTGCAGGCGGGGCTGGCCGCCGCCTGCTGGGCCGCCCTGTGCGCCTCCGTGGCGACGGTCGTGGCCGGGCGCGGGCGGCGGGTGGCGGCCGTCGCCGCCGTCCTCGCCTTCTCCGTGACGACGCCGGTCACCATGTGGGACCGGTCGGTGCTGTCGGAGTCGCCCGGCCTGTCGCTCCTGGCCCTGGTGGTGGCGGCGGGTGTGCAGCTGGCCCGGGGGGTGACGGGGTGGCGGGTGGCGCTCGTCGTCGGGGCCGGGCTGCCCTGGCTGGCCCTGCGCGACACCCACCTGGCGGTGGCCGTGACGGGAGGCTCGTGCGCCCTCGCCGCCGCGGCGTGGCCGGGGGCGCGTGGCGGCTGCCGGCCGCTGGCGGCGCTGGGCGCCGTCGCCGTCGCCCTGGGGCTGCTGGCCGGGCTGGGAGCGTCCCACGGCGAGCGCCACACCGCCCCCGTCCGCCACGTCCTCTCGGTCCGCGTGCTGCCCTACCCGGACCGGGTGCGCTGGTTCGCCGGCCACGGCATGCCCCAGGCCGGCGAGTTCCTCGGGCCCGATCGCCGTGTGCCCGTCGCCGAGCCCGGTCGAGCCCCCGTGGTGCCGGTGGCCGAGGGCGATCCCCGCCTGGGGGCGTGGCTGGCCTGGGCGCGCCGTCACGGCCGGCAGGCCCTGGCCCGCTTCGTGGCCACGCACCCCGCCTACCTGGTCACCGAGCCGCTGCGCGACCCGGAGCGCACGTTCAACGACGCCGGGGGCGACCGCAGCTTTTACGCTGCTCCCGACCACCCCCACCTGGTGCCGGTCGACGCCGTGCTGGCCCGCCGCACCGGCGAGGTGCTCGCCGCCGGCGCCCTGGTGCTGGCCACGTCGACCGGGCGGCGGTGGCGGTCGCCCGCGCTGGTCGCCGGCCTGGCGACGGCCCTCCTCGCCCTGCCCCACGGCGCGGTGGCCTGGCACGGCGACGGCATGGAGGCGGCTCGCCACCTCGTCGTGCCGGCCGTGCAGCTCCACCTCGGCGTCCTGCTCCTGGTGGTGGGGAGGCTGGCCCCGGCACGCCCCCGGCCGGGGCCGGCCCCGGGGGCGCGGTACGTTCGTCCCATGGCCGACGAGACCCCCCTGTCGATCGCCCACCCCACCCGCACCCCCTTCGGCGGGGTGGTGGTGCTGCAGGAGGTGTTCGGCGTCACCCCCCACATCGAGGACGTGTGCCAGCGGCTGGCCGACGCCGGTTGGTTGGCGGTGGCCCCCCACCTCTTCCACCGCACCGGTGACCCGGTCCTGCCCTACGACGACTTCTCCCAGGTGGCGCCGCACGTCGCCGCCCTCGGTCCGGGGAGCGTCCTCGAGGACGTCGACGCTGCCCTCGCCTTCCTCGACGGTGCCGGGTTCCCCGCCGACGCCTGTGGCGTCGTCGGGTTCTGCGCCGGGGGGTCGATGGCGATGTTCGCCGCCGCCGAGCGGGAGCTCGGCGCGGCCGTCACCTACTACGGCGGTGGCGTGGTGGAGGGTCGCTTCGGGCTCCCGCCCCTGCTCGAGCTGGCGCCCCGCCTGCGCACCCCCTGGCTCGGCCTGTACGGCGACGACGACGAGGGCATCCCCGTCGACCAGGTCGAGCAGTTGGCGGCGGCGGCCGCCACCGCGCCCGTCCCCACCGAGGTCGTGCGCTACCCCGGTGCCGGCCATGCCTTCAACCGCGACGGGTGGCCGACCTACGTGGAGGAGGCGGCACGGGACGCCTGGATGCGCACGCTCGACTGGTTCGCCGACAACCTCACCACCGGGGCGTCCGAGGCCGGCTGAGCGCGCCCGGGGGTGCGACGCCCCGGGGCGCGACCGGCGCTCAGGACCCCTGGCCGGGAGGGGGTGCTCCCGGGCCCCCGGGGGCGTCGGCCGGGGCACCGCCGCCGGCCGGGGCATCGCCGGGACCGGCCGACAACCCCAGCTGGGCCCGGATGTCGGCCAGTCGGGTCTGCGCCTCGCTGCTCATGGACGCCTGCTCCACCTCGAGCATGCGGCTCTCCACCGAGGTCTCGGTGAGCTCGGCCATGCCCTTGGCCCGGGCGTAGCGGGCCTCGATCCTCTCGCGGACCTCGTCGAGGGTCGGCACCTCCTGCCCCACCGTCTCCGACAGCGACGCCATGGCCGAGTTGACCTGCTCCTGCATCTTGGCCTGGTCGAGCTGGCCCAGGAGCTTCTGGCGCTCGGACAGCCTCTGCTGGAAGGCGGCCGAGCTCTGCTGGACGGCGGCCTTGGCCTGGTTGGCGGCCTCGGTGGACTGGAGGTGGAGCGCCTCGAGGTCGTCGACCTCCCGCTCGAGGGCGATGAGGCGGTTGGCGAAGCTCTCGGCGGTGGCGGTGTACTGGGCTGCCTTGGCCTGGTCGCCGGAGCGGGTGGCCTCGTCCGCCATGAGCAGGGCCTGCCGGGCGTTGCCGTTGACCTTCTCCAGCTCGCCCATCGTGCGGTGGAGGCGCATCTCGGTCTGCTTCTGGTGGGCGATGACGTTGGCCGCCTGCTCCTTCAGGCGGCGCTGCTGGTCCTGGGCCTCGACGATGGCCTGCTCGAGCTGGACCTTGGGGTCGGCCCGCTCCTCGAGGCGCACGCCCAGCCGGGTCGTGAGGTAGGCCCACCAGCGTCGGAGCACCTTGAACATGCCCCGCACCTTAGGGGGTGGGACGGGCCTGCGGGCGGCCGGGCCCTCCCCGGCGCCGGGAGGGCGTGACCGGGCAGGTCAGCGGCGGGCCCGGCGGAGGAGGTGCGACAGGCGGTCCAGGGTGGCGATCGCCTCCGGCACGCCGAGGCGGCGGGTGACGCCCAGGTAGGCCAGGCCTGCCGGCACGAGGACCGCGACCGCCTCCGGCACGGCCGGGAGGGGCTCGGCCACCGCCTGGGCCCCGTAGGCCACGCCGGCGGCGGCGGCGCAGCCGGCCCCGATGGGGCCCAACCAGCGGCCGGCGAGCTTGGTGCGACCGACGCGCCACGCCAGGGCGCTGCTGAGCAGGCGGTACTCGATCCAGTCCGAGACCATGGCGCCCAGGGACAGGCCGACGATGCCCAGGTGTGGCACGTCGCCGGGGTCGATGCGGGCGGCCCGGGGCAGCGGCCCCAGGCCCCAGCCGCCGCCCCAGCCGGTGATCCCGTCGGCGCCGACGACCAACCGGTCGAGCGGGAACATGAAGGCCACGCCCAGCACCGCGGCCAGGACCACCCCCAGGACCCCGAGGCGGGCGGGGGTCCGGGCGTCGTCCAGGGCGTACAGCCCGTTCTGCAGGAGCCGGGTCGCGGTGACCGGGAGCAGGCCCATGGACAGCACGGCCAGCGCCAGCCACACGAGCACCGTGTC
Source organism: Acidimicrobiales bacterium (assembly GCA_036279475.1). Classification (GTDB taxonomy): domain Bacteria; phylum Actinomycetota; class Acidimicrobiia; order Acidimicrobiales; family VFJN01; genus ZC4RG19. The sequence continues at coordinate 9,161 of DASUJB010000026.1, forward strand.
GCCCCGGTCGAAGACGCCCCGCTCGAACACGGCGGCCACGACGACGTCGCCCACCACGATGAAGGCGGTCGCGGTGAAGGCCACGTACCAGGCGATGCGGGCCATGCTGTCCTCGAGCCTCAGGCGGAAGCGCCGGCGCGTGTCCGGGTCGTGGACCTCCACCTGGGAGAGGTCGGGGAGCTCCGCGGCGGCCACGCTGACCCCGAACAGCCCCACCGGCAGCAGGTACAGCACCATGGTGTAGGTGAGGGCGGCGATGGCCCCCGACGCCAGGTAGCTGGCCAGCAGCAGGTCGACCCACCCCATGATCTGGATGGCGCCCCGCCCCAGCAGCACCGGCACGAACCGGCTGATGACGTTGCGCACCCCTCGGCTCGAGTGGTCGAGGCTGAGGCGGACGCCGCCGAGGAGCCGCCGGACCGGGAGGATCTGGACGGCGAACTGGAGCACGCCACCGACCAGGACGCCGACGCCCAGGTACACGGCGAGGTCGTGCTGCTGGGTGGGCGTGTCGTGGCCCCCGACGACGAGCACCCCCGCGGCGACCAGGGTGATCTGGGCGACGTTCCAGAGCACGGGGGCGACGTAGGACAGGAAGAACTGCCGGTGGCTGTTGAGCACGCCCAGGCACCACGCCGACAGCACCAGGAACCCGATGCCGGGGAACATGATGCGGGTGAGCTGGACGGTCAGCTCGTGCTTGGCCCCCTCGAACCCGGGGGCCAGGACGCTCGTGAGGGGGTCGGCGAACAGCACGCCGACCAGGCTGAGGGCCCCGGTGAGGGCGGCGAGGAGGCCGGCGACCGCCCCTGCCACGTGCCCCGCCTCGTCGTGGCGCCCCTCGGCCCGGAGGCGGGAGTAGACGGGGATGAACGACGCCGACAGGACGCCCTCGCCCAGGAGGTTCTGCATGAGGTTGGGGATGCGGAGCGCGGCCTTGAAGGCGTCGGCCGCAGCCGTGGTCCCGAGGAAGGCGCCGATGGCCATCTCCCGGATGAGCCCGGCGCAGCGCGACAGCAGGATGCCGGCGGCCACGAGGAACGACCCCCGCGAGCTGGTGGAGGCCTCGTCGGGGGCGGGAGGGGCCAGCGGCTCGGGACCGGTCACGGGGCTGAGGGAGCCGGTGATCGGCGGCGGCCCGGCGCCGGGCGCCGAGATGTCGGCGTGGGCGGCCGCCCGGGCCGGGGGCGCCGCCGCCGGTGCCTCGGGGTGCGGGGGCGGCCGGTCCGGCGGGGGACCGGCCCCGGGCGCGTCGAACACGCTGCGGCCCGGCGGTGGGTCGGCGTCCCCTCCCGGCGGGGGCGGCTCGCCGGGCGGGCGAACGGCGCGCCCCCCGTCCGGGCGCAGGGCTCGGTGCTCTCCGGTCATCCACGGCGCCAACGGTTGGCCGGTGACGCCGGGCGACCCGGGGGCCACGCCCAGCATGTCGGCGGGGCTGGGCAGCTCGCCCGTCGGGTCGTCGTCGCCGTAGGGGCCACCCTGCCCGCCGTCGTCACGGGCCCATCGCCGACCGGGGCGGTCGGCGACGGCGCTCTCGCTCAGCCCCAGGAACTCCCGCGCCCGCCGGCGGTTGGCCTCGCCGTAGTGGAGCTCGGTCTCGTACGGCCGGCCGCGGCCGGCCCGGCGCGGCCCGGGGCGGCCGGCCGTGCCCGCCTCGCCGTCGCCGTGGTCGTCGGGTGGCCCGGGCGCCGGGGGTTGGTCGGGCTCGGCGCGCCGCCGCCGGCCTCGTGGCGTCATGCCGGCGCCCCGGGAGGGGACGAGCGACCGCTCGGGCCCGGACGGTCCCCGGCCCCCGACCCTCCTACCGTCCCCGGCCCGTCGCCCGCGCCGGGGCCGATCGCCGCACCCCCCGCGACGTCGGCCTCGTCGAGGGCCAGGCGCAGCGCCTCCATCTCGGCGACCACGGCGTCGACGTCGCTGCCCACGCCGGCCAGGCCGGTGGCGTCGACCCGGGCCCGGGCCGTCAGCTCCACGGTGCGGGCCACGGCCTCGTCGAGCCGGGCGTGGAGCACCTCGAGCTCGCTCCGGGCGGCCGAGACGACGCGGTCCAGGCGGTCGGCGGTGGCCCGCTGGGCGGCCACGGCTTGCAGGACCGACGCCGCCCGGGCGTCCTCGGGGGGTGCCGAGCGCAGGTCGTCGACCTGGCGGTCGAGGGCGGCCACGTCGATGGCACGGCGGGCCTCGGCCAGGGTCTCGCCCCGCTTGGCCACGCTCCAGGCCTGGTCGACGGCATCGTCGACGCGGTCAGCGATCTCGCGCAGGCGGTCGCGCAGCGGCCCGGTCGGCGCCCTGTCGACGGTCGCGGCGAACCGGGCACGGGCCCGGAGGGCGTCCTGCACCGGCCGCCGCCACGGCTCGGGGACCGTGAAGGGGTCGATGCGCTCGCGGCGGGGCGACCGGGGCAGCAGGCGCAGGACGTTGGCCGCCCACACCGCCACGCCCGCCACGGCACCACCCCAGGGCGGGGCGCCGGCGGCCACCGCGGCCACGGCGGCCACGAGGGCGGCACCCAGGCCGACGGGCGAGAGGAGGGCCTGCGCCGCCCGGCGGGTGGCGAGGCGGTCACGTAGGGAGGACCCGGCCATAGGTGCCGATCACGTTACGCGGGCGGGGGCGGCACCCGGGCCATCGGCGGCCCGCGGGCCCGGGGCGGCCGGTCAGCCCGCGTAGCGCCGGAGGGCCTCGGTGACGGCGTCCTGGGCCTCCTCCAGGGCGGGGCCGGGGCGGCGGCCCTCCAGCAGCACGGCCTCCATGGCTCCCTGCAGGGCCTCGGCCTCCTCGGAGTAGGGACCGATGAGCGGTCCCGGGTTGCCGGGATCGGCCTCGGCGAGCTGGTCGGCCGCGGGGCGGAGGAGGAGGCCGGCGAGGTCGGAGGTCCAGAAGTCCCTCACCTCGGGGTCGTCGCGGACGGCCCGGACCGCGGGGAGGTAGCCGCCGTCGAGCGTCCAGGCCTTGGCGTTGGCCGGGTCGAGCATGAACTCGAGGAACCGCCACGACGCCGCCTGCTGGGCGGGCGACGACGTGTTGAGCATGTAGAAGCCGGCACCGCTGGGGAACACCTGCCCGGCCCTCTCGACGCCGGGGTAGGCGCCGGACCCGGGTACCAGGGCATCGAGGTCGATGGCCGAGGTGCCGACGTCGACGCCGGCCTCCTCCGCCGTGATCGAGCCCCCCAGCGCGTCACGGATGGTGGTGGAGGCGGTCGAGGTCTCGACCAGCATCGACGACTCCTGGGTGACCAGGGCCAGGTACTGGTCGATGCTCCCCTCGGTGGCCGCGAAGACGTTGAGCAACCCCTCCTCGCGCAGGCGGGCGAGCTGGGACAAGAGGGCCTCGGCCTCGGGGGTGGCGAAGGTGGCCCGGGTGGCGAGGCCCGAGCGGCCGTCGTCGTTGTCCACGATGGGGACGCCGGAACCGGTGAGCCAGCTCTCGAGGTACCAGCGGCTGGTGCGGAAGGACAGGGGCTTGTCGCTCACCCCGGCCGCCTGGAGGGCCCGGGCCGCGTCGCCGAGCTCCTCGAGCGTCCCGGGCGGGTCGTCGGGGTCGAGGCCGGCCCGGGCGAAGTGCGCCTTGTTGTAGTAGAGCACCGGCGTCGACACGTTGGCGTAGCCGGGCAGCAGGACGCCGTCGACCGAGTACTTGGCGACGACGGCGGGCTCGAGGAGCGAGAGGTCGTAGCCGCTGGCCTCCATGCAGGCCTGGGCCGGCAGCACCTGGCCGCTGTCGGCCATGGCCTGGAGCTGCGTGTCCTCGAGGTAGATGACGTCGGGGAGCTGGTCGCGGTCGGCGGCGGCGGCGCTCGTGTACTTCCGGTACACCTGCTCGTACGAGCCGCCCTGGTCGTCGGCGGTGACGACCACGTCGTCCCGGCTGGCGTCGAACGCCGCCACCTGCCGCTCGATCGTCGCCTTGGCCGAGCCCCCGAGGCCGCCGTACCACAAGGTGATCTCCACGGGCCGGCTCGCCTCCTCCAGGGCGTCGAGGGGGCAGTCGGGCAGCTCGCCGGGAGAGGTGGCCACGCCTCCCGACGTCGGTGGGTCGCTGCAGGCGGAGGCCACGGCCACGGCCCCGGCGGCCAGGAGGGCCAGGGCGAGGCGCCGGCGGCAGGATGCCGGCCGGGCCCGACCGGGTCCGCCCCGGCCGGGGGCGGGCGGCGCTCCCGGGGAGGGGGGGCCGGTCATCCCTTCACCGCCCCGGCCGTGAGGCCCCGGATGATCTGGCGCTGGAAGGCGACGAGCAGCAGCACGACCGGCACCGCCACGATCAGCGCCGCGGCCACGCCCACGTTGGCGTTGGCCACCTCGGTGCCCACGATGCTGCGCAGACGGATCTGCGCGGTCTGGGCGCGGGTGTCGTCGATGACGGCCTGGGGCCAGAGGTACTGGTTCCAGGCGTCGAGGGCCGAGATGACCGTGAACGACGCGATGACCGGTCGGGTCAGCGGCACCGCGAACCGCCACAGGAAGGCCATGTGCCCGTAGCCGTCCAGGCGCGTGGCGTCCTGGATCTCGGGCGGGACGCCCCGGAAGCCCTGGCGGATGAGGAAGGTCCCGAAGGCGGTGGCGGCGAACGGGGCGACCAGGCCGACGTTGCTGTTGACCCACCCCATCTCCCGGATCGTCTGGACGTTGGCCAGGAGGGTGACCTGGAGGGGGAGCAGCATGGTCCCCATGAAGGCGGCGAACACGAGGGTCCGGCCCGGGAACCGCAGGAAGGCGAAGGCGTAGGCGGCCAGGATCGAGGTCAGCACCTGGGCGGCCGTGATCAGCACGCTGACCACCAGGCTGCGGCCCATGGCCGGACCGAGGTCGCCCTGGTCCCACCCCTGGCTCCACACCGCGGCCCCGAAGGCCACCACCGAGGACGTCACCACGGCCGCCCCCGCCAGCACGGCCAGCACCAGCGGCTTCCACGCCGGCCGCAGCCCACCCAACCCGACGAGCTGGGTGGCGGCCACGCCGGCGATGGCTGCCACCCACCACCACGGGGTGGCCGGGGACCGGTCACGGGCCGCCTCCCAGATGCCGCCCACCAGCGTGGCCAGCACGACGACGCCGGACGCCACCGCCGCCAGGCGGCGGGGGCTGGCCAGCGGCCCCGGGTGGCGGGCGCTGCCCCCGGCAGCCCGCAGCTGCACCCAGGCCAGGGCGAGGGCGACGACCGCGGTGCGCGCCACCACCGAGGCGGCACCACCGCTGAGCCACGAGCGGTCCTTCCAGGCGACGGCGACGGGGTGGAGGGGGTTGCCGGCGCCGAGGTAGGCGAAGGGGGGCGACAGGGCCTGGATCAGCGAGAAGCCCACGGGGGCCAGCACCACGGCGGCCAGCAGGACGAGGACCGCGTACTGGCCGGCGATCCCGAGCGTGCGCCGGGGGGCGGAGCGGCCGACGGTGGCGCCGGCGGGCCCGCGTGGCGCTGGCCCTGGCACGTCGTCGACCGGCAGCGGGGCCAGCACGGTGTCAGCGGGCATAGTGCACCCTCCGCTCGAGGAGCGCGAACTGGAGCGCGGTGACCACCAGGGTCACGAGGAACAGCCCCACTGAGTAGACGGCACCGATGCCGATCCTGCCGGGCTGGTTGAGGCGGTTGATCTTGAACACCAGCGTCTCGGTGGCGTCGACGGGACCGCCCTTGGTCATGATGTCGATCTGGGCGAACGCCTGCAGGCCGGAGACGACCAGCACGACGAGCAGGAAGAGCAGGACCGGCGAGATCAGGGGAAGGGTGATGCGCACCAGGCGCCGGACGGGGCCGTAGCCGTCGAGGGTCGCCGCCTCCATCACCTCGTCGGGCACGGCCTGCAGGCCGGCCAGCACGATCACGAAGGCCAAGCCCATGTTCTGCCAGATCGAGGACAGCGACACCGCGAACATGGCCATGCCCGTGTCGTTGAGCCAGTCGGTGGCCACGAGGCCCACCACGGGGTTGAACAGGAAGTAGAAGATGACCGAGGTCACGGCCACCGAGCTGGCCAGGGTCGAGCTGAAGATGGCCTGGAACACCTTGATGCCCCGCAGCCGCCGGTGGGCGGCCACCGCCAGCAGCACGCCCAGCACCATGCCCGCCGGCACCGTGTAGAGCACGAACTGCACGCTGTGCCACAGGCCCTCGCGGAAGTCCTCGCCCGTGAGCTGCTCGCGGTACTGGTCCAAGCCGACGTACTCGAAGTAGGCGCCGTTGCTGCGGCTCTCGAACCTCCCCCAGTGCAGCAGGTTGAGGAACGGGCGGTAGAAGAAGACGACGAAGACGACGATCGACGGTGCCAGCAGCAGCGCCGCCAAGCCGGTCTCCCGCCAGGAGGGCCGGTACCAGGGCCTCCTCACCTCAGGCGCTCCCCGGTGGCCGGCTCGAACAGGAGTACGTGGGTGGGGTCGACGGCCAGGCGGGCGGTGCCCCCCGCGGCCACCGGCGCCGGACCGGTGTGGCGCACGACCACGGGGGCGTCGCCGACGGCCCCGAAGATCAGGCACTCGTGGCCCAGCCACTCGACCGCCCGTACCCGGTGGTCGAGCGACCCCTCGGGCGCCACCTCCAGGTGCTCGGGCCGGACGCCCACCACCACTCGCTGCCCCTCCTGCACCGGCGTCGCCAGGCCCCGGGGGAGGGGGACCCGGCCCGACCCCACGTCGACGGCCGCTGGCTCGCCGTCCGCGCCCGCCACGGTGCCGGCCAGGGTGTTCATGGGTGGGGTCCCGATGAACTGGGCGACGAACAGGTTGGCCGGCGCCTCGTACACCTCCTGGGGGGTGCCGACCTGCTGGAGCCGGCCGGCCGACATGACGGCGATGCGGTCGGCCATCGTCATGGCCTCGACCTGGTCGTGGGTGACGTAGACGACCGTGGTCGCCACCCGGCGGTGGAGGTCCACCAGCTCGAGGCGGGTCGCCGCCCGCAGCTTGGCGTCGAGGTTGGACAGCGGCTCGTCCATGAGGAAGGCCTGCGGGCGCCCCACGAAGGCGCGAGCCAGGGCCACCCGCTGCCGCTGGCCTCCCGAGAGGGCGGCCGGCTTGCGCTTGAGGAGGTCGGCGAGGCCGAGCACCCGGGCGGCGTCGTCCACCCGCTCGTCGCGCTCGGCCCGGGTCAGCTTGCGGGCGGGCCGCCCGGGGCCGTCCACCCGGTAGCGGCGGACGAGCAGGGGGGACTCGATGTTCCGCCGCACCGTCATGTGGGGGTAGAGGGCGTAGCTCTGGAACACCATCGACACGTCGCGCCGGGCCGGTTCCACGTCGTTGACCACCCGGTCGCCGATGGACAAGGTCCCCTCGGTGACGTCGTCCAGCCCGGCCACGAGTCGCAGCGCCGTCGTCTTCCCGCAGCCGGACGGCCCCAGGAGCACCATGAACTCGCCGTCCTCCACCGCGAGGTCGAGGGCGTCCACGGCGACCACGTCGCCCTCGAACCGCTTGGTCACCCCCTCGAACGTCACGCTCGCCACCCACGACCTCCAGTCCGGCCCCGGTCGTCCCCTCGGACGTCTCGTCGCGCGAGCCGGGCGAGCCGACGCTACGCAACGGTGGCGACGTGACGGTAGCGCCGGGGCGTCGCCGAGGTGGCCCCCGGCCGGCAGGTCGCCCCGGCCGGCACGGTCGCGCCGTGCCGGCGCTCCCCTGCGGTGGTGGCGGCGCCTACCCTGGGAGTTGAGTCCCGGACCCACAGCCCGGGCGGCCCACCGCGGAGCACCCGCCGCGGGTCGGTCCCGCGAGTCGATCGATGAGGAGGGGCGCTCGTGAGCGACGCCATGGATGATCTCGTGTGGCCCGAGGAGCGACGCCGCCTGGAGCGGGCGTCGTCGACGTGGTGGGCCTTCGTGGCCCTCGGCGTGGTCGCCGCCGTGCTCGGGCTCCTCCTGGTGCTCGACCTGTTCACCGCCGTCGCCACCCTGGCGGTGCTCGTCGCCCTCGGCCTGCTGGTCACGGGCATCGGCGAGCTCCTGAGCCTCGGCCGCTACCGGCCCGTCCTCAACGCCGTCGCCGGCGTCGCCCTGGTGGTGGGGGGCGTGCTCGCCCTCGTCTGGCCCGACATCACCCTGTGGGCCCTCGCCCTCGTGGTCGGTGTCGACCTCGTGGTGGTGGGGGTGATCCGGATCGTGGGCGCTCTCGAGCTCCGGGGCCAGGACTGGGGCTGGCTGCTGGCCGGGGGGGTCCTGAGCGTGGTCGTCGGGCTCGTGGCGCTGGTGTGGCCGGAGGCCACCATCCTGGTGCTGGGCGTCCTCCTCGGCGTGCGGGTGCTGCTGTTCGGCATCGAGGAGCTGGCGTTCGGCCTGGCCCTGCGCTCCCTGCACCGCACGGCGGAGCCGCCGCGGACCCCGGGCACGCCGCCGCCCACGCCCGCCTGACCGGCCCGCCGCGGCCCCGGGCATCTCGCCCCTCGGGCAGGCTCGCCCGCCGGGCGGCGGAGCCGCAGGTGCCCCGGGCGCCCCGCCCGCCGCCTCGGACCACCGCCCGCCGGCACGTCGCCCCGCGTCGCCCTGCCCGGGGGCGCTCCGGAGCGCCGTTAGCCTGGGCGTCATGTCGAGCATCGCCGAGTTGGGCGCCCGGGCGCTCGCCGCCAGTCGAATCCTCGCCACGGCGCCCACGGCGGCGAAGGACGCCGCCCTCGCCGCCGCGGCCGACCTGCTCGTCCAGCGCAGCGACGAGGTGCTGGCGGCCAACGCCGGGGACGTCGAGCGGGAGCGGGCCGCCGGCGCGTCGGCCACGGTCGTCGATCGCCTGCGGCTCAGCGAGGCGCGCGTGGGGGCGATGGCCGCGGGCCTGCGGCAGGTGGCCGGCCTGGCCGATCCGGTCGGCGAGGTGTCGCGAGGCTGGACCCGTCCCAACGGCCTGCGCATCTCCAAGGTCCGCGTGCCGCTCGGCGTCGTCGCCATCATCTACGAGAACCGTCCCAACGTGACGAGCGACGCCTTCGGGTTGTGCCTGAAGTCGGGCAACGCCGCCTTCCTGCGGGGGTCCTCGGGGGCGATCCTCTCCAACGTCGCCATCGCCGGCGTGCTGCGCCAGGCGTTGGGCAAGGCCGGGCTGCCCGAGGACGGCCTCGTCCTGGTGGAGGACACCTCCCGCGGCGCGGCGGTCGAGTTCATGCGCCAGCGTGACGCCGTGGACTGCCTGATCCCCCGGGGCGGCCCCTCGCTGATCCGCTCGGTCCTCGACAACGCCACCGTGCCCTACGTGATCGACGGGGACGGCAACTGCCACGTCTACGTCGACGCCGCAGCCGACCTGGACATGGCGGCCGACATCGTCGTCAACGGCAAGGTGCAACGGCCCTCGGTGTGCAACGCCACCGAGACGCTGCTGGTGCACCAGGCGGTGGCCGACGCCTTCCTGCCCCTGGTGGCGAGCCGGTTGGAGGGGGTGGAGCTGGTGGGTGACGACGCCACCCGCGCCCGGCTGGGAGCCGGGCGCGTGGGGGCGGCGGGCGAGGACGACTGGGCACGCGAGTTCCTCGACATGAAGCTGGCCATCCGGGTCGTGCCATCCCTCGACGCCGCCATCGACCACGTGGCCCGCTACGGGTCCGGCCACAGCGAGGCCATCGTCACCGGCGACCTGCGGGCGGCGCACCGCTTCACCTCCGAGGTCGACGCCGCCGCCGTGCTGGTGAACGCCTCGACCCGCTTCGTGGACGGGGAGGAGTTCGGGTTCGGTGCCGAGATCGGCATCTCCACCCAGAAGCTGCACGCCCGCGGGCCGATGGGCCTGCGGGAGCTGACCACCACGAAATACGTGGTGCACGGCACCGGCCAAATTCGCGGCTAGCCCCAGTTCGGGACTTCGCCGAACGAGCGGCCCGAAATGCGCGCTGCGGCGATGCGGATCCAGTGATCCTTCCGGCCCGGCGCCCAGGTCTTGAGGGGC